>JAKPII010000325.1 GCA_029549885.1 Planctomycetota bacterium | reverse complement strand
TCCAGCGAATGCCGGGCATCGGCTCGGGATTGGACTGAAATAGGGGACGATCAGACAAGAGGGGCAGCGGTTTTCCCGCTGGGTTATCACTTGGGGTGGCGGCTGAGACCGCCCCCCCTGCTCCGACCGGATTGACTGGCGAGGAACCTGTTGCCGGAACCACCTTGGGGCCTCTTGAATCCGCAGATATCTCGTGGCTCGCTTGCTGAACATCGAAATCGAGGATGGGGAACGCGCCATCGAGAGAAACTCCCGCGGCACCGGCAGCCGACATTGGGGGACTACAACCGGTTAGGGTGGCGGCCTCCGCATCTGAACTTTCGCCAGGTGGCGGTGGCGGCGCTTGGCGACGGGTCACCGCATACACCCAATCGACAAGTTCCCGATACTGTTTCATAGCCGTCCCAGAAAAGAGAGGCACCGGCGAGCCACCATGGGGTTCAAGCGGTACCTGGAGCAATGGGCTTGCCCCCGGATGTTCAAAATTGACCCAGCCAAGCACGGTCTGAAGGTTTTGAGCAATTTCCCCTCGCAAGGGTGGCCGACTGGTTGGGACCCGCAAGAGACGAATCTGAGGATTCATATCCGGCTTGCTGTGGCATCCGGCCGAGGCACAAGAATGGTTAACAATCGGCAGAATGACACGGACAAACTGTTCCCCTGTCCCCGGTGGCAGACCGCGAAAAAGCGCGTTGGGATCAGGGACCTGGGGTAAGCCCAACTTATCGTTTTCGCCGCGCGCCCCCGCTTCGGCATTCTGTGCCGCCCTTGAGGCTTGCGCCCTCGTTGATTCATCCCGTGTCTTCCCGGAGGGACTGAGCTGAGACTTTCGGAGAAGGGCCATTTCCACCCGGCGCGTTGCCAAGGGCAGCCCCGGGTGACGAGGATCAATCAACCGTGCCTGAGAAAGCTCGAACCAGGCCTCCTCTTCCAGTCCGTGCTCTGCGCACCAAATGGCCATTTCCAAATGCGGTTCGGCTTCACGCCCAAAGAGTCGTGATCGCTCGTGCTCGTAAAGGGCCTTGATCGAGTCGGCAACGGCGAGGACCTCACGGTGTGGGACAAAAATTTCGCCCTGAGAAACACGGATGCGATAGATATCGCCCTCCGCAACCAATTCGCCCTCGATGACGTTGCGATTCCGCAAAAGCACGACAACGTGTCGTGGTGCCGGCTGCTGAAAACTAGCCTCCCCCCGTGCGGATAAAGATACTCCCAGCCCTAGCAGAAGTCCTGCACTCAGGAGCAAGCTGAGTTTCCGGAATAACATATGGTCCCCCTCGGATGGTGCGGTGCGTCATGGACTAACGAGCCGGGGTTTTCATTTCTTTCCCGCTGCCTAGCGGGAAAGGTAGCCAACCAAGCGGCTGGCGGTCAATGTCGATTCTTTACCCATCGAAAAGAGCGTGGCCATCGCCACTATCGAACGCGATTTGTCCGCGGAACCCAGGGATTTGAGGAAACCTGGGTCGGTGAGGTGCTTTGGGCAACTCGCAGCTCATTACGCAAGGCCGAGACCCGGAGGGCCAACTCGGGTTGCTTTTGATTCACTTGTAGTGATTGCTCGTAATGGGCCAGTGCCAATTCTTTCTCCCCGCTTATTTCGCGGAGGTGCCCCAGGGCATTGAGTGCCCGAACGTTACGGGGTTCCACAGCAAGGGCCTCTAGAAGCGTCTTTTGTGCCAACGTTCGATCCCCTAACTCCTCGTACAGCCGGGCCAACTCGACCCGAGGTTCAGCCGATTGCGGCCAAGATGCGGCCCAATTTTGGAGCATGGCGATGGCCTCTTGGGTTCGGCCACGTGCCGTGAGAAGCACCGCCAGTCCCCGTCTGGCCGCGATATGATTGGGGTCCTTAGCAAGAGCGAGCTGGTAATAGGTCTCCGCCCGCGAGTCGTCCTCCGGCTGATGGTAAAGGTCCCACAGCCGATGGTAAACCGCTGCAATATTGTAATAGGCCGATGGATCGTTGGGATCGTAGATCAGTGCCTGGCCAAAGCGCTGCAGGGCCTCCTGATAGCGGGCCTGTTGATAGAGTCGCACGCCTTCTGCATTGAGTGACTGCGCAGTCATACTTGTGCAGCCGCCAAGGCATAAAAGGCTGGCGGCAAGGACCATCATAAGGCCCCGCGAATAACACGTTCTTTCGGGTTCAACGAAATGGGGAGCTACCACACCGGACGTCCTCGGCCATCACTGAAACCCTGCTCCAACAATCATTTCCAAACCACGGGAGGATACACAATAGGCCCTTTTTGGGGCAAGACAGTTTTTTGACCGGTAAATGCATTCACTTAACCGAAAAACCGAAACCCTACGAAAAATGGGTTATTTGAGTCATCTGCCCCGTTGTGTAAAATGAGTCTGGTTCATTTGACCACCTGAACAGTCTTAGCGGCTCTTAGGTGCTACACAAACACTTTCTCGAGGATAGGAGAACTCCCATGACAGCACGTCTGACCCGTCGTTCAGCCCTTGGAACTCTTGCCGGAACAGTGGCGGCTGCCTCGCTGAGCACTCGAGTGACCGCGGCTGGCCAAGACTCCCCAGCACCTTTGAAGGGAAACATCAACCATTCGGTCTCCCGGTGGTGTTTTGGCAAGGTCCCCATGGAAGAGCTATGCGCCTTCTGCAAAAAGATCGGCATCAAGTCGATTGAGCTCCTGGGGCCAAAGGATTTCCCAATTATCAAGCAGTTCGGTCTGACATGCGCCATGGTGTCCTCGGGGACGAGTTTGACGAGTGGTTTCAATAAACGGGAAAACCATGATGGTTTGGTGGCAAAATACGAAGAGATGATCCCGATCGTAGCCGAGGCCGGATTTAAGAATTTGATCTGCTTCTCGGGTAACCGAGAACCTGGCCTGGACGACGAAACGGGCCTAAAGAATTGCGAAGTTGGAATCAAGCGGATTCTCGGCCTGGCGGAAAAGCACAAGGTTATCCTCGTCATGGAGCTCCTGAATAGCAAGGTCAATCACAAGGATTACATGTGCGATCACACGGCTTGGGGTGTCGAACTGTGCAAGCGGATCGGCTCCGAGAACTTCAAGCTCCTTTACGACATTTATCACATGCAAATTATGGAAGGCGATCTGATCCGGACCATTCGCGAGAACATCCAATACATTGGTCACTTCCACACGGGTGGCAATCCCGGCCGACATGAGATCGATGAAACGCAGGAGATTTACTACCCGGCCGTGATGCGGGCGATTGTGGAAACGGGCTACACCGGCTTCGTTGGCCAGGAGTTTGTCCCCAGTAACCCGGAGCCGGCTGCCGCCTTGGCGTCCCTGGAAAAATGCATTCGGATTTGTGACGTCTGATTAAGTATCCCAAAAAGTCTCACTCTCCCTCCGGGAGAGGGTTGGGATGAGGGCAAGCGAACGTCGGAATCGATTGAGAAAACCGGCAGCGATTCGAGCTACCCTCAGCCCCGATCCCTCTCCCGCCGAACGCGTGAGGGGAGATTATGGGATAGGCTCTAACTGCCAATCGCGGCCGAGTCCGCCCGATTCGCAGCCTGAATGCCACCACACGCCCGGCCTTTGACAGCCTGGAGACTTCGTAATCTAGGCAATTTGTTGCATTGAAGGAAAAGAAGATTGTGCGGACCACGGCAGTACGGTATTTACTGCTTTGGATGAAGGTGTTGTTTTCCAGCGGAGATCGGTATGAGGTGTTTGCAGCCCCGACGTTCCGCAGGTCCCGTTTGCCAGCCGCCGGGACTGCTGACGGTTGTATTATGTCTCTGGGCCGGGCTGGCAAGCGGTTCTGAAACGGGAACTCGGCCGACACAACTCGAACGGGTGAAAGTCTCTGCGGACGGCCGCGGGTTTGTGCTCGTCCCGTCGGGACGAAGTTTCGTCCCCTGGGGCTTTAATTACGATCACGATGCCAAAGGCCAGCTTCTTGAGGACTATTGGCATACCGATTGGGATCGGGTGGTCGGTGATTTTCGGGAGATCAAGGCCTTGGGGGCTAACGTCGTTCGTATCCATCTTCAGGTGGCAAGATTTCTGGAAGCTCCCGACCGTCCGAACAAAGAGAATATTGAAAGGCTTAAGCGACTTTTTCAATTGGCCGAGGAGCTCGGGCTGTATCTAGATGTCACTGGCCTGGGCTGTTATCACCGGCAGGACATTCCCGCTTGGTACGATGCCTTGGATGAAGAGGCGCGCTGGGCGGTCCAGGCCTTTTTCTGGGAGACCATCGCCCAAGCCGGGGCGGGCCACCCCGCGGTCTTTTGCTACGACCTGATGAACGAGCCTGTGGTTCCGGTGGATAAACGCAAGGCAGGTGATTGGCTGGTGGATGCTGCCCTAGGCGGCAAATATTTTGTGCAGAGGATCACGCTTGACCCTCGGGGACGAGCCCGCAAAGACATCGCCCGCGCGTGGGTCGATCGCCTAGCCACGGCCATTCGCAAGCACGACACCGACGCGCTCATCACGGTAGGGCTTTTGCCGGGGACAAAGGAGCGGGCGGACGCTTGGTCGGGCTTTGTACCGAGTGAATTGATTCCCCCGTTGGACTTTATCGCGACTCACATCTACCCAGAAAGCGAGAAGCTCGACGTCTCATTACAAATCTTATCCCACTTTTCCGTTGGGCGACCGGTGGTCGTGGAAGAAGTTTTTCCTTTGCGATGCAATACGCAGGAATTGAAAGGATTCCTCCGTGCCTCGCGTCAATATGCCTCAGGTTGGATCGGCTTTTACTGGGGCGTCCCGCCCGATGAGTTGCGCCAATCCAAAGAACTTGCCGCCCAGATCACGGCAGCTTGGTTGGAACTTTTTCAAGAATTAGCGCCGGAATTTCGCCAGCCGTGATCACGCTGGTTGCCGCAATGGGCAATCTCTCGCCGTTGATTTTAACAGAGGCTCGTCCACTGCCAGCCTATGAGTCTTTACGATATCAGTTGAAATGTTTGCGAGACTTCCAGATAGAATAAACAAAATCTCACTACTTTTTTAGGTAGCCACACCTGACAATTGTTTCTTTGCTACAATGATGTTTTTGAAGATTTAATGGTGTAGGATCCCGCCGCATGTCACTGACTGATACCGCCTTGCCAAAGGCCGCATCGGAATTGCGGTTACAGCCACGCAAGTCTTCAGCAACCGTCTTTGGCCCATATTTATGTCTTGCGGCGGCATTGCTCTATGCAGGATCAAATATGGCTCTGCGGCGGTTGGCAGAGCCGGGCCAGGCCGCTGATCCCATCTGGGTCCTCTTTGTGAAAGAATCCATCACTGTACTTGTGGTGGGACCGTGGCTTCTCTGTCAATCCACGCGTGGACGAATCCGCCTACCTTCCCAAGGAAATTTCCTCGCTATCATTGCCGCGGCCATTCCCACTCAAGTTGTTGCCAATCTGGGAATGCTCTGGGCGTTCGGCCAGGTCGGCATCGCGATCGCCGTACCGGTTTCTTTGGCTGTTAACCTCATTACCGCTGCCATCCTCGGTCGATTCTTTCTCTCCGAACGCGTATCCCCTCGGACACTTCTTGCCATGCTGCTCCTCATAGTCGGGATCAGCGTGATTCAATCCAGAGCCGATGGACTGGGAAACCCTGTGACGGTCGCTTCGCCCTGGCAGGTCGTGTTGGCCATCGGGATGTGCGCCCTAGCTGGGCTTATCTATGGCTGGTTGAGCGTCGTAATTCGCCGCGTGACCACCACCGGTACCTCCGGCTGGTTTGTCCTAGTTCTGGTAACCGGCGTGGGTGTTGTGACGATGGGCCCCATGACCCTCTGGAATCACGGCTTTCAGATCGTGCGTCAGACGGCCGGTGAACATTGGCTGTGGATGATCGTCTCGGGACTTCTCAACTTGATCGGGTTCTGGGCATTGACCAAAGGTTTACAGATGACGCCCGTTGCCCGGGCCAATCTCCTCACATCCTCTCAAGCCGCTATCGCCGCCGTGGCAGGTTGGTTGATTTTCGGTGAAGTCCTCAATCTCACTGTCGGCTTGGGCCTCGCCCTGACGCTCTGCGCCATCGTCCTGAGTAGTCTCAAGTGAACGTCCCACCTCCAGTGGTCAGTTCAACGTTCGCGCTTCCGCCGTGCCGGGATGGGAAAACCGCGCTGTCGTTGAGCCTCGTAAAAGAGAATCGCTGCGGCCACCGAGACGTTCAAACTATCGGCCTGTCCTAACATGGGAATCCGTACGCCAAGGACATCTGCTCTCTTCCAGATCGGTGTCAGCCCGGTGGCCTCATTCCCTAGCACAATCCCTGTTGGACGTGTGAAATCGACCTGGTCGTACCGAATGGTACCCTCAACACGTGCCGCCACTAACTGAAGGCCCCGCGCCAATGCCCATTCCCGTGCACTGCGGCTGTCCATGGCAACGACCGGCATGGAGAAGATTGTCCCCAGGCTGGCGCGAATGGTGTTGGGATTGTACAAGTCGGTTCGCAGATCGGCCGCAATCACTCCGCTAAGGCCCGCACCATCCGCCGTACGAATGATGGCCCCCAGGTTGCCCGGCTTTTCGATGGCTTCCAAAATCGCGACTAGGGCTGTACCAGTTTGGTCCTCAATTTCGGCCAGGCTCCGTTGCGGGGTGGCAGCCACGGCAACAATACCGTCTTGGCGATCCCCAAAATTGAGTTTTTCAAATACTCGGGAGGTAACCTCGAACAATTCTGTCTCCGATTCGCTAACCTGAGACAAGAGTTGCTTCCCTTCCGAGGTTAACAACGAGGCGCAGAAAAAGACCTCTTTCAATTTAATACCTGCCTCACAGGCCCGACGAATCTCCCGGACGCCGTCAATAATCATCTCCTGGCGCTGGCGTCTTTCGCGGGCCTCTCGCAGAGCCGCTGCCTCCTTGACACGGGGATTTCGAAGACTAGTGATCTGGATCGGCATAGGTTCCCGATATCTCGGTGAATCGATGGTACACCTTGGTTTTCACGGCAACCTTATGACTGATGCTTACTTCGAGCGATCATCTTCGGGGAGAGTGAATGAAATCATAGAACTATTCCGCACGAGATGGCCCCATTGCGAGACCTCGTGGAGGATTTCGGCACTTTCTCGAGAGGAAATCCCCACCTGCCCCCAAGCTGTCCGTAACCATTCCCATGGCTGATCGAGAACCTCCAAATTCAACTCAGCCCGGTCGATGGTATTTTCTAGCTCGTCGATCCATTCCGGGCGATGGAAGCCATATCGGACATGGAAGGGCCCGAAGGAGCGAATCCTTTCCACAAGCATGGCGAGCCGCCCCGCAGTTTGGCCCGTTCTGATCTCTTGCATGGCTGGCCGAATCAGGCCCAACACATGTTGCATCGCAAAGGAAAAACCGAAACCGTTGCTTAAGATTTCGTACAGGCCTGGGAGGTGGATACCGTACGACTGTCGCATTTCCTCATATCTTTTTAGGTCGAGCTTCGACCAACCTTGGTACTGTGATTGCACGTGTTCCTCAAAAATCTCGGCTGCCTCCCACAGTTCCAGCCTTACCAGGACGCGATGGGCCAGAAGAAACGGCTTGAGCATCCACGCTCGTCTTTGATGTTCGCACTTCAGCCGGAGGAAATCGAGCAGGATATAGAGATTCTGCCCGTAATCGGACTGAGTCGTCATGCTGTTGTAATCTAAATAGTCCTCGTAGTTCTCGAGAATGACATCGATGATCAAACGTAGGTACTCGGCGGCCTTTTTGAGCTTCAATTCCCCGGATCGCAAGGCCTCCACCAAGCGTGGCCATTGGGCGTCACCCGACTCTTTGACCATCTTCAACCAGTGATGCGTTCCCGTCGCCATAATAGCGCGGAGGTTAGGATGGGCCATAAACATCGGGGTGAAGATTTCCTGCCCAAAGGCGCGAATAAATTGGCGGATTTGCGTCCAAGACCGCCGAAAAGGAGCCGTCTCCACCGTGGAGAAGTAAATCTCGTGAATAATGACGGCCCAAATCTCGAGCAGCCCGTTGCAAACTGCATGCAAGTCAGCCACCAGGTCCTCGGTTTCCTGTCGCGACAGGCGGCCCTCTTTTCTTTTGGCTCCATTTCGCTTAGCAAAAACCAAGGCCAAGAAAATCCCTTCGGCGACGGCCTCAAATAAATGCTCAATCTCAGAAACTTTGCCCTTGCCTTCGGACTGGTGACGCTCGGCACTTTTCACCAGACTCAAAAGCCCCATGGCCGCATTGACCCATCCCGCACGGGCGATAAGATAGGCCAGCAAACCCAAGGCCCGGTGCGTGCCACGCGCCAAAAAGTATGTCCGCGGATTTCCACCACGGACAAGCGAGAAATAAAGAATAGGACGGGTAACGATCACCTTGGCAAAAGATTCCATCAATTGATGAAAGGCGGCCTCGTCTCCGTACAAAACAGCCCGCAAAAGCCGCGGATAATAGGTATCCCACTGTGGCTGTTGGGACTCATCCTCTGTTGCCTCAACGTTGATAATGGCCCGTAACAAATATCGCAAGCTAAGGACGTTTATCGCTGTTTGAATGACGCGATCCACCAGCGCATCACGAATTTGGCGCTGCCGCTCAAACTCCATCATGCCTTCCGGACTCGGAGACGGCGGCACGAGGGTATATCGCCAAATCTCTTCTGCCAGTTGCAACAACCGTTCCTCAGCTTCCTGGGCGTCCCTGTACCACGTCATCAAGATCGTGGCTGAGTCGGGCAATTCCGAAATGGCACGGAACGAAGCCAATAGGGCATCGTATCGAATCAAGGTCGTGGCACTTAAGAAATTGCAGCGATCAGAAATTTCACCCAATAGCGGCGCCAGTTCGGAATCAGAAATCTCGTCATCCAGTGTGTCGCCCTCGTGCCCATCGGCAGCACTGTCGCGAAAGATCACTCCTTCATAAGCCGCACTCAACACATCGTCATCACCGTTTTCCTCGTCCTCGGAACGAATGACAGGGCTTCCGGCCCGCTTGAAAAACTCTGAGAGATTTGGCACACGAAACAGGGACTCGCAATTGGCCTCCAAGTAGTCGATAAACTTTTGGGTCCACTTCCAGCGATCTTTAATGTCCTTTTGTTCTGTCCAAATCGTCTGAAACCACCGCAGGGCCATGACCTGAAACGATTGTTCGCCGACTCCCAATCCCACTTCGTCCGCCCTGCTTGCCCAATCTACCAAGAGCGCCATCGCTGCCGTCGTATCCCGATGCTGCAGGAGCGTCTCGACAAGCAAGACATAACTGGCGGCTGACTGCAACGAGCCGGCGTGCTCTTTCCAAAACGCTAGGCTTTGGGCGGCCTCCGGCTCTTCTCGCCATCGCTTCAAAATACGACTGACCACTGTAGCGGCAGTGCATTCATCGCGTCCCAGAAAGCTATTGGCGTCGGCCACCGCCGTAGTGGCAAACTGGTCCCACCAATCGGCAAGCTCAGCAGCAAGGTTTTCGGCGGCCTCATCAACGGCTTCGTCGCCTGAAGCAGCCGCAGCCCGGCGCAAGGCCGCCAATCGCTGGAAAACAAGACGAACCAGACCGACGAGTTGCTCGACCCGGTAGTCAAAGACGCCCTCCCGCAAATGCTCGAAAATGGGAAAGAGGCACCCAAATCCCAGAATGCACCAGGGGTCGATTAAGGCCCCGCATTCAATCCCGCGGTGAATCAGCTCAATGACACCGGAGAGCGTCTTGAGGGCCTCTGTTCGCCGGTTGTTGCGAATCAACCATTCACACTCGCCAAGCTGACAACGAATCTCGCAGCGAATCCGTGCCGCGCCCGAATGGATTTGTTGCATCCAGTAACGGGCCTCTTCGACAGCCCCCATCTTGGCAAAGCAGGTGGCCAACGAGACGACGTACAACTCTTGAGAGCGACGAGCCGCAAGTTTTTGATTGAGCGCCTGGCGGGTGGCCCCAAATGGTTGACGCAGGCGTTGCATCTCAGACTCCAGCCGCTGCCGTCTCTCTCCAGTACATCGCCCGAGAAGCTCGATATAAAACTGATCCCGCACAAGGGCAATTCCCTGAAGCCATTTGTCGATCTGGACACTGGAGAGAATGGCCCCCGGGCGGTCTCCGGAGATTCCCGAGGCCATCAGAATTGTCCCTGCCAGGACCGCTGCCCCTTCGAAGAGGCGCTCTTCATAATCATCCGCAGGTCCTTCCAACACACGGGCAAGGATACTGTTCAAATGAACATCATGAAGGACAAACCGACAGTAGTAGCCACGGTCATTGAGTTTCCGCGGATCCCATAGCCCATAGAGGTAATTGGGCCGCTGGTGCACGGGATGTTCCATATCATAACCGCGGGGATCGAGGACGATTTCCTCCAGTTGCTCGAAGTCAAAATAACTCGCCCGGCAAAGCTCCGCCGATGTCTCGCGGAGAATTCCCAGCGCTGTCTCAATCAATCGTTGATACGGGCCTACGGCGGCCCCTGCGCCACGGATCCAAAGGGGAATCGGACAGACAAACTCGTGCTCGTATGGTTTGTGACGTTTTTTTCCCTCGAGCGTGGGCACCGGCCGATAGCCCAAATAGTCATTCAGCCGCCTGATGGTGGCTTCAAGCATCTCGTTATCATCGGCCTTTCCGTCAAGCTCGGCCTCGTGCAGCTCCGCTAAGATGGCTTCACAAAACCGTGCGAGCAGAAAAGGTTGGCAATAGTCGTCGAGGGTAAGATGAGCCAAGATATCGCGGTGAAACTGCCGGTAGCCGTGAATCAGGCGTTCAAAGAGAAATTCTAGGACATACTCTGCCTGGGCCGTATCGGAAAAAGCAGGATTTTCGCGCCGCAGTCGGCTCAGTTCGTTATCAAGATACCGATGCAGCAACTCCGGCCTCTCTTGAGTTTGAGCCTCTGAGGGTTGCGAAAGGAACGCAATTTCCCGGAGTGTCCAGAGGCGATTCCACGCAGCAAAGAACCGCGGATCTCGGACCCCCTGAGAGAAATTCAGGTAACCGAGAATCACCTCTACCGGAGAGGCTGACTTTTCTGGCTTCATTCAACACCAGCTCCTTGATAATCCTTCCCAGCCTAAATCCATCCACCCATCTCAAGTCGAGCATCCAGCCCGACTAGGGTGTGGCATTTCACTCAGCGCTCAAGTTCATTTCAGGCCCCCTGAACCGCTTTTTCCATGGCCTGCTAACACGTGCACAGCGTATCCAAGCCACGGGCACAACTTGCCCTCTCACCCAAAGCAGCGTCGGCGGCGCACACGCGGCCACTCAACCTATTCCCGCATTTTACCGCACGGCGGCGGTTTGGATAACCTGAGCGAGAGCTTGGCTGAAACTCCGTGGTCTTCGGGAACACTCATGGACCTAAATCTTTTAAATTTTCTTCCCCCGTCGGGCAAAGGCCCGGTCAAGCGTTGGGCAGATAGTGCCCCATTCGCTTGGTCACATGTCCGAAGTGTCCAGGCCAAGCTGGACCGTCTCTGATGACAGCCGTTTCCGACCGTGCCCCGCCCTACTTTCAGGTACCCTCGAAAAGACCTCTCAAATCCGCGATAATGTCGTTTTTATTTACCGCAGGGTGGCAGAGCTAGTCGGCCATCCCGGGCGTACAAAAAGTAAGGACAATTGACCGTATTTCAAGAGCTCGGCCAAACATCGACAACACGTCACTGGCAAGAGGTTGCACATGGTCTGGTTTTATGAACGATCGTCTCATATTGATTGGGCAAGAATCGAGGAATTGATGGTGCGGGCCGTGGACGAGGCCCGAGAGAGAATCTGCCGCCATCCGAAACGAGTGCTCCTTCTGCCCCCGGATATCACGCGGATGCACTCTGGTGCCGGTCGCATGACGGAGATCATCTATCAGATTTTGTCACGCGACGCCGATGTCCATGTCATTCCCACGCTCGGTCAGCATGAGCCGCACAGCCGGGAACAAAACGCGCGGATGTTCGGTTCCATTCCCCATGAGAGAATCCACGCCCACCACTGGATTAACACGGTCGTCCGCCTTGGCGAAGTTCCAGCCAATTTCGTTGAACAGGTCACCCACGGGGCGGCCAACTGGGCCATTCCGATTGAACTGAATAGCATGCTCATGCAAGAACCCTGGGACTTGGTGATCAATATCGGACATGTCGTACCGCATGAGGTGTTGGGGTTCGCCAATCACAACAAGAATTACTTCATCGGTTTGGCTGGAAAAGGGACCATCTGCGCCTCGCACATCGCCGCGGCTTGTTGTGGTATTGAGAATAACCTCGGCACGCTGATCACGCCGGTTCGTGCTTGTTATAACAAGGCGGAAAACGAGTTCCTCGGTTCTCTTCCAGATTTTTATATCCAGATTGTGATGGCCCGCGATCCGGAAGATCGGCTCGTGCATACGGGCATCTACGTGGGTGACGACTTGGAAACCTATCTTATGGCAGCCCGGCAATCGCGTGAGGAGAACATCAAGGTCTTCGAGGAGCCTCTCCAGAAAGTCGTGTGCGTCATGCAGGAAGATGAGTTCGTTAGCACGTGGGTTGCCAATAAGGCGATCTATCGTACCCGCATGGCGATGGCCGATGGCGGCGAGCTTATCATCATCGCACCGGGATTGAAGCGATTCGGCGAACAGGAGGAAGTCGATCGGGTCATTCGCAAGTACGGATATGTGGGAACTCAGCGTGTTATGGAGCTGTATCGTCAAAATCAAGACCTCCAAGAGCTGGCCCACGCCACGGCCCATCTTATTCATGGTTCTTCCGAGGGGAGATTTCGAATCACCTACGCGCCCGGGCACCTCACCAAAGAAGAGATCGAGGGCGTCAACTTTGGCTATGCTGACCTCCAGGAGACCCTGCGTCGATATCCGCCCGACAAAATGCGCGAGGGCTGGAACACCACCCCCGATGGGGAGACCATCTACTTCATTCCTACGCCGTCGGCCGGTTTATGGGCAACGCGGAAGAAGCTTTACGAGCGTCCTGCCGGATACGAGTGTTAGTCTCACTCCTTGACGCATCAATGGTTCAATTGTTTCGAACCGGATGCACCGAATTGCCGGAGCGTGATCCGAGTTTGTGAGCTAGGATTGGGATAGATTCACTCTTCCCTTATCTCGGTCCGGCCAGTTTCTATTGCGAGGTTCTCCTTTGGATATTTCTCGGAGAGAAGGAAAGCCCACGGCAAGGCCGCCAGCAAAGGGTGATGACAAACCGCCGGTGGTCAAGAAACGGCGTGTGTTCTCGCTTTCTCACGTGGGTGAGGGACTCGTCTTGCTTATCGCCCTCGCCCCGGTTTTCCTCATTGGAGCCGTGGCAGGTTCCAAGAGTCTTTGGACCAATTGGCTGGAAAAGATAGGCGTCCGTGAAAGCTGGGGAAACGAAACAAGCCACGTTCCGCCTGCCGCTGTTTGGCAAGGAGACGGGGTTGCCGACTTTGGACAAATTGCGGTTTACACTTACGACCCGGCGTCGGGACTTGTCCGGAGCACGTGTTTTCGTCTCCATGCCGTGATGGCGTTTTCTGACCAACACGAGTTTGAGAACTTTATCAGACGTACCGGTTATGTTATCCGTGATGAAATTCTCGTCACGGTACGCGCCAGTCCGCTTTCAGAAGTACTTGACCCGGATTTTCTCAGTCGCAAGATCACCGCACGGGTCAACCGAATCCTCGGAGCGGATACGGTTCGTTCGGTTCAAATCAGCGATCTCAATGTTACAGAATACACGCCCGCTGATACCCGCAAATAAGGACCTATCCCATCATCTCCTCTCGCCCGTTCGGCGGCAGAGGGGTCGGGGGTTAGGGGTGGCTCGAATCGCTGCGGCTTTTCTCGATTGACGCCGACGATCGCTTGCCCTCACCCCAACCCTCTCCCGGAGGGAGAGGGGGTACTTTTTGGGATAGGTTCTAAATCCCTTGCCGCGTGAAGCCGTGGCCCGATTCGCCCTTGGACGCAAGGCCCAGGCTCGGTCGCTTTTTTTACGCCACTCCCACTTCCTACCAAGTTTGCTCCGCGCACAAAAAATATGTCGCTTTCGGGTGAACGAAACCCGTTGGCGAGCAAGAACCCAGAGATAGTAGGCGGATCAATGATGACGCCTCATCATTGAAAAGGATTTTCCCCCGCGGGTTGCGGAGGCGGTTGAGGCTGTGCGGGAGTTTCGGCCGGTTGCGCTGCAGCTGGTTTTGCGGGTTTCTGTTCCTTAAGCGGAGTGATCGGCACCACGTGCTTGATCGGCTGCGGCAAGCGAGCCTCGCGAATACACTGGATCAGGCCAGTGTCGCTGGCCAGGTAAATCCGATCCGTTTCGGAGTTCGCATATCGCAGCGGATAGCGTGACACATCCAACTGCCCGACCCTCGAACCTGTTTGAAGATCGACAATGACAAGGTTGTTGAGACCGTCCACGGCGTATACACGTTGATCGCTGGCCGAGACAAAACGTCGGAGATCCCTGGCAAACCAAATCAGATCACCAGAAACCGCATTGAGGCGATACATTCCACCCGTCTGGGTCGTGACGAACAGGTCGTCGCCGATCAGAGCAGGTGACTCCTTGATGGGTTCACCTGAGGAAAACCGCCACAGCAGTTTGCCGTCCCATTCCCGCAAGGCATAAACGAATCCGTTTGTAGCGGCCACATAGAGCATTCGCTGGATGTCTGCCGGATTGGAAGGGTCACCTGGACGAATACATGGTGGCGCCACAATATCACCGCCGCTAATTTGAAAGAAATACTGCACAGAAAACCGCAACTCGGAGCGCACATCCAGTTCGCCCACAAAGAGCAAACCTTTGTCCGTAGGCCACGCCAACCGTTCCCGATTACGGTCCGCAAACGTCAGCCTTGGCTCGACGAGTGCCCGGCCCCATGACATCACGAAATGGCCAGGCCGTGGTTGGGTCGATAATCGAAACTCTTCCTTGGCCACGGGCTTCATAGCTATCGGCGTTACGGATTCAGCACCGTTAGACTGTTCGGAAGATTGGGTCGTCATGCCCGCGGTCGCCGGAGATGTTGCCTGATCTTGAGGGAATTCCGCGGTCCTGGCGGCGAGGGCCGTCTCCGGATTGGCCCACTCCAAACGGTACGCTTCAATCTTGCCGCGGATAAGGGGCACGTAAACATGCGTCGGCGCGAGGACCGGCCCCGCTCCGACTGCCCCCTCGGTTTGGCGACTCCAAAGGATGACCCCTGTATACCGGTTGAGTACATAAATCGTGCTGCCGTTGACCACTGCGACGAGATGCTCCCCTGCCGTCGGTTTCAGGGTCAGCAACTCGCGTCGCCCCACCGGCGTAGCCCAGAGGGATCGCCCAGTCTCGGCATCGAAGGCCTGTAACACGGCAGTGTTCGTGACGACAAACAGGGTTCCTCGATCGAGAAGCCATTCCGTCACACGTCCCCGAGCAGGATCAACCTGGACCTGCTGAAACCAAGCAACTTCCAAGCCGTAAGGTGTTAATCGCTGGGGATGAATCAAATCGGCGGCGCTTGCCCAAGCCGAAATCCCACTAGCGACAAGGAAAAGCCATCCGACAAGCCCCCTGCGAACGCCGGACATCGTCTGTTTTGTTCGTAGCGTCATGGTTCTGCCTCGAATCACTGAGCATGATAATGACCACCACGAGCATCCGTGCCCTACAGCTTTTCGGCCGCGTCAGAATATATAGGCGGCATTCCGCAACGGGATCGCCCCCATGCTGGGAATATCGCTATCTTCTATGATAATCGCCCCCAATCCAAAAGAAACTCATTTCCGCCACAGTTTGCCGAGTTTATCGCGAGAAGCATGACCGTCGCTTCACCGGGGCGGGTCATTCCTCCAACCAGGGCGATTCCGTCCGCAGAATTTCCCGCTGCCAACCGTTCTCGTGGATGGTCCAGCAAACGATCGATTCCACGGCGTTTTGATAACGAACGGACTGTCCCGTTTCGTGCGCAGCTCGCCAACAGGCCTTTTCCTGCTGCGTGAGAGGCGGTGATGCGATGAGGCTATTGCTCTTTCGCCAGTACAACCTGCCATTGTCAAAAATCGTGATGACAATTGGCCGGGGCGCATCCAACATGCGGCGCGCGATGACTTCGTGACTGGCATTGGGATACTGCTCTTTCAGCCGGTACAAGTCCCATTCAAGCGCGGCACCCTCGGACAAAAATTCCGGAAAGGGCAAGAGGAGCCGCTTGGCGATCTCGTTCGCCAGCCACTCTCGATGGACGGGCTGAAGATCCTCAACGTCCCAGCCCAACTTCATGATGGCCTGGCCAGCGAGTGATTCTCCTAACTCGTGGGCGATGGCCCATTGCATTCGTTCCCAGCGCGGTTCGTCTCGGACAATCAAGAGCCATTGCGATTTCTCCCCTCGTTGGATTCGCAGACATCTCGCCCGATGGCTCTCCCCGCCATCAACGATAATTTCCATGCCCAGCCGGTCGGCTAGCCGAAACATATCGTCTGGGTATTCTGTCCCACAGACGCGTTCAACCGTCGAACGACAGAACTCGTCCAACTCTGCGGCAATTTGACCAGCAAATTCCCCAATGACGGCGTTTGGTCCCATGGCATTCCCCCCTTTGATGTAACTGGCCCGCTGACATGTACAAATATACACTATTATGGCACCTGGTGGTCAACCGTCAAGTTGCGGGGGGCGGGTATGTATGAGCGGGATACAAGCCCTAAAAAACAAAAAAGGCGTTGGGGCGATGCCAACGCCTTTTTTGTGATGCGATCGACGCAGACAGAATCTTAGCATTACTGCATAGGCATGGGCTCCGGTGAACTGTCCCCGCCTTGTGGCTGTTGTTCCGCAGCACCCGTCGCAGGTGCCGTTTCCTCCGACGGTGGTGCAGGCGGAGAAGCACCAGCCGGTGCCTCTGGGGATGGTGTGGACTCGACCGGTTTGGTCTCTTGTGGCGATTCTTTCGCCGCTTGAGACGTGTCGCCTGAGGAGGTTGCCTCGGCCTTCTTTGATTCCTCAGTAGGCGACGGAGTACTTGAGTCCGATGTCTTCGTCTCTTCCTCCTTCTTTTCCTTTTTCTTCACGATGTCACCGATCCCCAGGTGAATCTTCCGATAGACGTCGTCGGAAATGATATAGTACCATTCGGCAAATCGAGCATTTAGCTCCTTAACCCGCTCTTGCCCCTTCTTAAGTTTTTCTTCGTATTCATCTTGCTTTCGCTTGTTTTCCTTTTCGATCCGTTCCCGCTCGGCCTTGATATCTTCCGGTTTTTTCTGCTGCTCTGCCGGTTTCTCTTCTGATGTTTGGGATTTGGCTTCCTCTGAACCTGAAGACTGTTCCGGCGGTGCCGAGCCTTGCGTGACGGATGTCCCCGATTGGGCTTCTTCAGTGGCCGCCGATTGACTCTGGGATGTGCCTGTCGTGGCTGCTGGGGATTGCCCCTCGGAAGGCACCTCCGGGAGCGGTTGTAACTCAGGCTTGGGGATCAAGTCCGGATCAAACTCTGCCATGACAAAGAGATACCGGTTGACGCCTGCACCGCCTTCCCCCTCCTGTCCGGACGATCCACCGGCAACAACTTGACCAAATCGCAAGAGATACCGAACCCCGTCCTTCATGCCCACCCGAATCTCGCCTTCACTCGAGATGACTTCCACATCGTTGGGTTTCAGCTCCTTTTTACCGATCATGGGGAAGATCTTGTAAAAGTCCCTGGCCGAAACAAGATAGAATCCGGCCTGGGCTAGCGACGCCGCCGTCTCGCGATTGGCAGCCAACGTTCCGTCGGCACTCAGCGATGCGCTGATTCCCTCGGGTTTTCGGCGGACATCGACGATCTTCAGGTCGTCCAACGCCGTTCGCATCGAGTCCAGCTTGCTTGTGTCAAGCTCTTCGTCCTCCGCCAGTGACTGCGGTTTCCACGTCCCCTGATCACCATCGAAGACCAGGTTTTGGACGAGCTTCCAGCGCGGGCTTCCGAGATCGTCATAACCCAATATGACTTGCGATCGCGGGGCCAACGTCTGTGTTAAGGAGTCAAACGAGTAATCATGGAGCTGCACATCCTTGATATCCCAGGGATTAAGTTTCAGAAGATCCTTTTCGATCCAGTCGCCGAATTCGCTAGAAAACTTATCCGTGGACAATTTCACCACATAAATTGGGTCTTGTCCTTTGATGCGGACGTATCGCAGCTCTTCTTTGTCAGGAACCTTGTTTCCGATGATTAGGTCCGCCAATACTTTGTCACCCTGGTCACGAAAGATCACCCTTTTTCCGATGCCACGGACACTGGTCTTGATAATCTTTTCATCCGGCTCAACGACCCCATAGAGTGCAACCTCCTCCTGGGTTGGTGATTCACTGGCGACATCCAGGATGGTCAAGCCGATCAGGCTTGTGGCGGCTTGTGCCAGGTGATCCTTGGCATCCGCCGGATAGTTCTCATGACTAGGGATGCTCCAGCGATTATTAATTTGAGCCACCTTGAAATTCTTGATCTTTACGCTCGTGGGATCATATTCAAAGATTTCCAAGCTTTTGGCGGCCAGGGCGTCCGTAAAGCCCGGAAAGAGCGGCTTCCCTCGCATATCAGCAGTCGTCGTGACAGGCGGGGTGTAGCGCGTCCACCAGGCGATGAGGACAACCACTGCGGCCACGGCAACAAAGGCAAACGTCTTTTTGGTTTCGTTCATCGTTGTCTATCTCCTCGCTTCACGGATGGGCATTGGCTGATTTCCCGTCTATCTTGGGCCCAACCACGAACACGATTGCTTATCCTAATCTGATTTCCTCATCCACCCGCCGTTTTGCCGGGTCTGACGGCTTCTCGCGAGTTCAGCACGATACTTCTCAAAACCTTTTGCGGACACGGCGGGACGTCGGGACACCTTCCAGCTCCCGTGCCCTTCGCCACACAAAGACGATCACCGCAAGTCCCAACGGGAACAACGGCGGAATGATTACCGACACCATCTTGTAGAAGTTCTGGAGTCGCCGGACGTACAAGGTCAACTCGGTCTCAATTCGCTCCAGTGCCCGGTCGCGACGCTGCCGTTCTTCCTCCATTCTGGCGTCGAGCCGTCGTTGACCTTGTTCCTGCGCAATGGCAACGCGGCGGAGGATTTCGTCCAAACTGATATTCTGCTTTTTCATGTCCTCTTCGAGCTTTTTGATACTCTGTTCGAGCTTTTCCCGCTCTTCTTTTTCGATTTGGTTGTATGCCTCCTGCAGCTTCTGGCGTTCTTCTGCCGTTCGGGCACGAGCCGCTTCGGTCGCTCGTTCGATCGTGGTCAACGTGCGGTGTTTGGGACGTCGGTTACGGATATCAATGAAGCGATCATCTCCACTCACCCGATCAATCAGGTTGAGCACCATCGTGACGTTATCAAAGCTCAGCTTGAGGTCTAAGCCGGGCAAATCCTGTCGTTGACGCAGACGGAAGAATGTCTCATGCAACATATCAATGTCCGCCACAAGGATAACCCGGACATCGTGTTGTTTATCTGCAAGCTCCTCCACTTTGTTGCTGCTAGCGCCGGGTTCGGGATTACTTTCCTCCGACTTCGTGATTTTCATTTCGGGGAGCTTTCCCTCAATGGTGGCCGCCAGCACGTATTCGGTCCTGGTCGGACGCAAAGGACGATTCGTGTTGAGTTCCCGGCTACCGGTCAGAAAGTCCATGCGGAAAATGTCATCATAATTGACCAGACCAGTGATTCTTCCCGTCTTCACCAGCGGCGTGAACTTCATGGTGGAACTGTTGAGCCGATTGATCGCCCCGGGGAACGGGAAGAGGACCTG
>JAKPII010000322.1 GCA_029549885.1 Planctomycetota bacterium | reverse complement strand
TTACGGGCAAGATAACTCACCGTCCGCGGAACACCTGCTCCAATCAGTGGTGGGTCGAGGTGGCTCTGATGATTGGAGACCAGCAGCACGGGCCCAGTGCGGGGAATATTCTCGACACCTGAATAACGAATCCTGAAAAACACCCAAGCCGCCAGCCTAACCCAAACCCGGCTGAATTCGTACCACCATACGTTAACAAATGGCGGACCAGAAAGATCCTTATCTCGAGGTTTTATCGATACAGCCTTGACTTCGGACACAACTGTTATCACTCACCATCTGTCAACACTCACCAGCACTGCTTTTTTAGACACCAGTGACAAGCCTCTTCTCTACAGTCCTTTTGATCGAGTGTAAACCCAACGGGATACTGGCGAAAGGGCATGTTGGCGACAACAGGGAGAAGCCCCGGCCTCTTTACTGGTGCCCATATCCGAAGTCTCGCGAAAGGGCGGCGTTTGACCAACGTCCTTGAAACAACGGCGACGGGCCTGAACACCCCGGCACTGGAAGAATGCGCATTCTGGGCTATTTAGGTAAAAGGTTCGGGATGTACCGGTCGTGTTCCTGGGAGCTGACCGGTATGGGAGGTTCCCACCAAGAAAATGGATTCACCGTCTTGCATTTTGGATTCTCGTGTGTACATTATCATCAGATTCTGAAACGGACGTCACCCGAATTCAGGGATTCACCCCAACGTTAATCTCTCAGGAAATCCTCGCAGTTCGGGTTGTTTCACCGGAGGCCTTGCTAACACCGGCACGGTCGCTGGTGGTAAACAACGGGACTCGCTTTGGTCCGGGGACAATTTAGGTACCACGGCGAGAAGAAACTAAGGGAGGATTTCTTCAATTGCAGATGCTATTGGCCGATGGGCCGAGCGCGGTCGGCGCCTCAGCACCTTTGATGAACGGTTCACCGATCTTCCCCTGACGAAGAGGTACACCCGGGTTTGGCGCTGGTCCAGCGTGTCTGGCAGTGTTGTGCAACGAAAGTCAGTCCGGTAGCGCGGAAAGCTCGTCTTTCTCCGCGCGATGACCCTGCCGGGCGTGACTAGTTGGAGAGGCACCTTGGGAGGACACTGCCAGACGGCCCACGGCCTCCTTTTTTATTTTAGGGCACAAACGTCTTAGGGGCTCTTCCTGCAGCTGGCTGGCAGTGATGAGGTGGCTTAAAGCTTATACCAAAAAGTCCCCTTCTCCCGCCGGGAGAGGATTGGGGTGAGGGGAAGCAAACGTTGGAATCGATTGAGAAAACCGGCAGCGATTCGAGCCACCCTCACCCCCGACCCCTTTCCCGCCGAACGGGTCAGGGAAGATTGTGGGATAGGCTCTTAATTTGCTCCATTCCGGGCGGTTGGCAATTTACCGCGAGGTCTGCGAAGAAAGATTCTGTACGCGGAGGATGGGCAACGTCAACTGTGGTTTTCCTTCTCGAAACGATAGGGCACCCGTGGGACAAGCCGCCACACACTGGGCCGCCAGCTCGCCCAAGGCCTCCTCGAGCGACTTATCAAAAGGCACGCCGATTCGCACATCGAAGCCCCTTCCAATAAAAGTTAAACCTAAAGGCGCGCGGGCTGATTCGGTCAACTCCACGCATATCCCGCAAAGGATACATTTTCCCGGTTCAAAAATGACGCCGGACGGTTGAGAGACGATTTCGAACCTCGCCCGTTGAGCACGGTAGCGATTGGGGTCCACACCGTAACGCTCGGCGTACTGCCGCAAACGGCACACCGGCAATGCTCGACAATCGCAATGCAGGCACCGGCCAGCTTGTTCACGAGCCGTTTCAATATCCCACTCCTGCGGCGGCGTTTCCTTGCCGGATCGCGCCGCCACTTGAGCTAGTCTGTCCAATTCCTCTTTTTCCAGTCGGCCCATGCGGACGCCAAATGGTTCTGTCACATTACGAGGATGACCCTCGCGCAAAAAGGCGTCGATACACTCAGCCACCGATTTACCGTCCGCGCAACTTCTCGCAACCGACACCCGACCGCGGATGGCACTTCCCGCCGCAAACACTTGCGGAAGTGACGTTTGAAACGTACCCCGATCGACAACCAGCCCCCGATTATCGCAGGCCAACCCTATCGCCCGGTAGAACCCTTGCGATTGTTCTCCAAAGGCCAAGAGCACCGCGTCGAACTGCCGGGTGAGCAAAGTGAGCGTCAGACCGGACTGCTCACTGGTGACAAGCGGCGTCTCGCCCCGGTATTCCACGCCCGATCGTAGGATCAAGGCGATCTCAGCGTCGAGGATGTCAATGGGCACGCGCCCCGCATCTTCACCAATCATCTGGCGAAGTCGCCCACCGGGTTGCGGAGCGCTATCGAAGATTGTCACCTGATGGCCCGCCTGCCTCAGATAAAAGGCGGCCGACAAGCCTGTTGGACCAGCACCCACCACGGCAACGGCGCGACCCGAATTAGGTTGACATGGCGGGGAGTAAGGGGCGTCGCTTGTTAGGTCTTTTTCTGCAACAAATCGGCTGAGCTGGCAAATCATGACCGGCTCATCCAGATAATGTCGCCGGCATCCCTTTTCACACGGCCGCGGACAAACATAACTCAATGTGGCCGGGATAGCCACAGCTCGCTTAATGGTGGCAATCGCTTCGCTTAGCTGACCCACCTGGATATGTCGCAAGACAGTCGGGATATCCATCCGCGCCGGGCAGGCATAATGGCACGGGGCAAAGCAGTCGCCAACGTGATCGCTCAGAATCAATTCCAATGCCCTGCGACGGACATGGGCAACCTCTGCCGTCTCGCTTTCCACGACCATCCCATCGGAGACTGGTGTCCCACAGGCTGGCATCATGCGGGCACGACCATTCTCAATGACTTTGACTGTACACACGAGGCAAGAGGTTTGAGGTTTCAACCCCTCGAGATAACAAAGTGTGGGGATATCCAGGCCCAACTGTCGGGCAGCCTGGAGCACTGTTGTCCCCCGAGGGACCTCGATAATCCGGCCGTCGATGCTCACGCGGCAGTGAGCCTCATTCATAGTGCTCTCCCACTGTTTTGACTGGTTGCGGTAGCGACAATCCCGCTTCGACCCTCAGATAAGGGGACAAACTGGGGAAGGGTTGCGCACGTCCCCCCACTTGCCGAAGTTGGTCCGCCCGGCGACGTTGTTGAATTCGTCTGGGCCATGGGCCCATAGGCCACGACGCGCCCGCCGGATTCCACAACCACCGCACCTATGGGACATACCAATCGACATGTGTCACAGCGGGTGCACTTAGCATCATCAACCGCATGACGCCGATAGGGCCGAAGGGGTATCGCACCCACCGGACAATTCTGGGCACAAAGCGTGCAGCCGATACATTGGTCGGCAATCACATACCGGATCAAGGGAGAGCATTTTCCGGCTGGACACTCGCCTCGGAGGTGGGCCTCGTATTCCTCGCGGAAATAGCGCAATGTCGTCAGGACGGGGTTAGGAGCCGTCTTGCCCAAACCGCAAAGGCTTCCGGCACTGACGGTTCGCGCTAAGTCTTCCAAAACCTCCAGATCGCCCGCTCGTCCTTCGCCGTTACAAATCCGCTCCAGAATCTCGAGCATCCGACGTGTTCCAATGCGGCAAAGTGTACACTTTCCACACGACTGATCTTGGGTAAACCGGAGAAAATACCGGGCGATATCCACCATGCAGTCGGTATTATCCAGCACAATGAGTCCACCTGACCCCATGATGGCCCCGGTCGCCGTGAGGGCCTCATAATCCACCGGAGTATCGAAAAGGGCCTCAGACACACAGCCGCCCGAGGGACCACCGACCTGGACGGCTTTAATCCTTCGCCCGGGGAGCGCTCCGCCACCGATTTCCTCGATAATTTCCCGCAGCGTGATACCCATCGGAACTTCGATCAGGCCACCCCGCCGAATCTTGCCCGCCAAGGCGAACACCTTCGTCCCCTTGCTTGTGGCCGTCCCTAAACGGGCAAATCGTTCGGCACCATGCCGAATAATCCAGGGGACGAGGGCGAAGGTCTCAACATTATTGACCAAGGTGGGTCTGCCGCCAAAACCGAACTCGGCAGGATACGGGGGCCTGAGTCGGGGCATCCCTCGTCGTCCTTCCATCGAGGCGATCAACGCCGTTTCCTCACCACACACGAACGCCCCAGCCCCTTCATTGACCCGGAGGTGGAAGCGAAAATCCGTACCCAACACCCGATCGCCTAAAATACCCCGCTCTTCACAGATGTGAATTGCCGCCCGCACCCGCTCTACCGCTAACGGATACTCGGCGCGGATGTAGAAGATTCCCTCGTGTGCCCCAACCGCCTTGGCGGCAATAAGCATACCCTCGATGACACGGTAGGGAAACGACTCCAGGATCATGCGATCCATAAAGGCACCGGGGTCACCCTCATCCCCGTTGCACGTGACGTATTTTGGCTCGCCTGTAGCCTTTCTCACCACGGTCCATTTTTCGGCAGTGGGGAAGCCTGCCCCTCCTCGGCCGCGGAGCCCACTCCGCTTAACTTCCTCGATGATCTGCTCTGCCGACCACTCCTTCACAGCTCGCTCGGCAGCCTTGAACCCACCATGCGCGAGGTACTCATCCAAACTAAGCGGATCAATCTCACCGGCTAGCTCCGTAGCGATTCGCAATTGCCGCCCCAGAAAGGCACACACAGGAGGATCGCGGACATCCAACGACTGGGGCTCAAGTGCGTCTTCATCAATATCACCCAGCAAATGATCCAACCAGCGGTTCAGCCCATAGCGGAGCCTGGACCAAAGTTTACGCGGGCGGAAGTGTCGATGAACGATGGCCGGCACATCGTCTGGCTCAACTTTGGCATAGACTTGGGACTTCCCACGCCGTGGCACAACTTCCACCAGCGGCGTTTGGTGGCACATTCCCACGCACCCGACCCGCTTGATAGAAATCGGTACCGCGGCGAGAGTCACCAATTCTTCAAACCGTCGATAAACCTCCGCGCTTCCTTGGGCCTGGCAACAGGAGCCAAGGCCGACCCGTACTTCGCCCTCCTCAAAGTCTCCAGCCGATGGCCCACGAGAAGGGTGTGATCCGTTGCTCTGGGCGTGGAGAAAGTCCGCCAATACCCGCGGTATCTTCGCCGGGGTCAATCGCCCATAGGTGGACCGATCAATCTGAATCACCGGGGCCAAGGTGCAACAACCCAGGCAGGCGACCTTTTCCACCGTGAAGAGCCCCTCCGGATCGGTGTCCTCACCCGGTCGTAGCCCCAAATGCCGTTCCAGGGCCTCTTGAATCCGCTCGGCCCCTTTCACGTGGCAGGCCGTACCATGACAAACATGGATGATATGACGCCCCACCGGTCGAAAACGAAACTGGCCATAGAACGTGGCCACCCCGATCAACTGAGACGGACGTATTTCCGTCAGTTGGCAAACTCGTTCCAAGGCCTCCTGCGGCAAATACCGGAAATGGGCCTGGATCGCCTGGAGAATCGGTATTGCTGCCTCCGGCTTCCGACCACAACGCTCGACAATCTCATCGACAATGTTCAAATCCACGGTGGCCGTTCCCCGATCAACCGCGTTCGCGGTCATTTCCCCAACTGGGAACGATTGGCGATCAGAAATCCCCCGAATCAGTGACATCGATATGGCTATTCCTCTTCTGGTCGTTTAAACAGCTTTGCGGAAGGACATGGCCCAACTGAAATCCGTGCGACCAAGCCAGGCCATTTTTGTCATATGCTATTGTCTATTTTACTGCCCCAGGCAAAACAAATGTTCTTCACCTCGGACATAGATACGCCCCGGTTGGAAGGCCGGACTGGTGACACATTTCTCACCAAGCTCATTCGTGTGCTCGATTTTGAACTCCTCATCCGTGACCACGCCTACAAAACACGGTCCCTCTTTGGAAAACAGATAGACCTTTTGGTCGGCCAAAGCGGGCGAGGCATAAAACGTGTTTTCAGGAAATTCATGCTCCCAAAGCATCTCGCCCTTTTCGATGTCATAACACGCCAGGACCGCGCCCGAGGACATCCACAACACGTAATGGTCAAAGGCCAGCGGGCTACAGGCATCGGGCAGGGCCTCTTCGCCTTCCCACACCTTATGCGTCTCTGTAACATCACCTGTGCCGTCCGCCCGAATGGCGAACATGTAATAAGAATACTCACCACCTGCGATCACAAGATCACGATGAACTACCGGTGATGGGCCACAATCGCCAGTTGTTCCCTCGAATCGCCACCACTCTTTCCCGGTAAGCGGGTCGTAGGAAATAACAAATGGATCGGCCACGGTGATGAGCTGATCCTTGCCCGCACTCGAGACAATGATCGGACTTGTCCAAGCATTCCCAGTTGGTCGTTTCACCTCCCACTTCACGTTCCCACTCGCGCCTTCGAGGGCTGCTAAGATTGAAAGATCATCGTCGGGGGTCCCTTGATCCAATTGGACGATGACCAGGTCACCGTAGGTGCACAAAGAACTGGCATGGCCATAGGCGTTATCGGGAACTCCAAATCCCTTAGTCCACAGCAACTTGCCCTCAAAATCCAGGGCGGCCAAGTCGCCGTTGGCAAAAATCGCATACACTCGTTGACCATCCGTCGCCACCGTGGGGGCGGCGAAGCCCGTGTCTTTCATGACCTTGGGTTTTTTGTTCTCACTTTCCGGCGTTGCCGGAATATCCTGCTGCCAAAGCAGCTTTCCGGAATCGGCATCGAAGCAATAAACGCAGCGTCTCTCCTCCGTGGCCCCCGTTAAAAACACACGATTGGCCCAAACCACTGGGGAATTGTTGCCGGGGAGATCCACTGCCACTTTCCAGAGGACACCCTCGCCGGTCTTGCCGTTCCAGCTCACAGGTGGATTGGGATGAGGCGAAATGCCTGACCCATCTGGCCCCCGGAATCGTGGCCAGTAACGTCGATACTCTTCGGTAAAAATGGCCTTCCCCTGTTGCGAGCTCCCCATACCTCGGGAACCATTCTGGACAACAGTTGACTCGGTCGGGGAGGTGACCACGGCGGCCACCTCGCGTGGGGGAACCTCTGCGGCTTCCCGCACTGCCAGCGTATCCTTTATCACCGATCGCCCCACGGCCCAAAAGACACATGCGACAGCGACTAGGAGACCAGCCATCCCCAAAATGGCAAACCGCCGGAGCCGCGTGGCGCGATCGAAGGATTCATCCCATATCTCCGTTGCCGTGGGACGTGGCAGGGGACGGCGTAATCCAGAAGCTATTCGGGCCGCTACCGCAAAGACAATCAGACCCGCGATGAGAAGCATGGTTCCCCAGCGATTGAACGTCCGACTGCGGAAATAGGCTTGACGAAGCTGCAAATCGAGCTCTCGGATTTGCTGTTTCAGCTCCTCGTTTTGGGGGTCCAGGCTCAACTTTTTCTGCAATTCCGCATATTGTGGTGAATCGAGAGAATCTTTGTTGACCTGATGCAGAGCGTTCCAGACAAGGAGCACGACTACAACAAACACGAAGATGGCTGCCACAATTGCCGTCCGGAGTGCTGCCAAAAAACCCGGCAGAGGAGCCACCAACGCTCCTGGAGTCTCCACCCTCAAGTTTGCGGGGGCCAACTGAGCTTCACCCTTATCTGGTACATTTGACTCTTCACGCCTTTGACTCATCATGACCACCCGGTATCCAATGCCTCACGTGATGAATTTCCAAACAAAAACGGATGCACCACCCTCTCATTCGTCATTTGCCACGGATGAAACCAATGGCGCTCGCTCTTTAGGCAGTTGTAACAATTCGTCCTCAATGATCCATCCGCGCCTGACTTGCTCCACGGGGCAGTACCAAAAACACCGGCCGCAGGCAACGCAGCGGCGCGGGTCGGGAAGATACTCTTGGCGGCTGGGACGCGTAGAGGTGTGAACCCATTTCAGACCAAACACCAAGCCAACCCAGAGCCCAAAAATCGCGCTCCCCACGCCAAATTTTCGCAGTCGCTCCGCAGCGGCTTGATACAGTGATGCTTCACTTGCGCCCGTGTTATGAAAGGCCGTCACCGCATCCACGGCAAACTTGTTGTTGGGATCAATGTTTTTAGACCGTACCCACCGGGCCAAGCGGACCTGAGGATCAAGTTGGGCCATTATCGGATGAAGAGCGTATCCGATCCCACCGCCCAGTGCCAACCAGATGGGCAAGACCGCCATGGCCAAAAGCAAGCGGCGTCGGGCCGGGGCACGTTCCGATCGGGTCAAAGGGGGAACGGGCGCCACAATGGCGTTATAGGGGCATGCATCTTCACACAAACGGCAGCGAATACACTCCGTCGGAGGAATCCGCACGTGCCACCGGGCCAATTTGGCGAAAAGGCCAAGGATCACTCCGTACGGACAAAGAAAACGGCAGTATGGCCGCCCTACGAAGATCCCGATCGCCAATAGCGCACCCCCAAAAACAAGCATCGAGGTGGCACCACTGCGGCGAAAGAAGGCCACAAATGGATCGTATTCGCAGATCACATAGGCCGTCCCGGTCGCCGCATAGAGCACGGCCAATCCCAGGTAAACCCAAGGGAACAACCCCAACATCTGCTCTAGCCAATCGGGGAGCTTGTGGGGACGGATCGCGGCAATCTCTTGAATCGCTCCCAGCGGGCAGACGGCAGCGCAAAATACCCGTCCAAAAAACAGGGCAAATACAAGAGGCAAACTAAAGAATACTAAGATGCTCCAGGGAATGGCGTGTGCAGAATCAAACAACCCCTGGGCCACATCTTGGATCGCCCCAATTGGACAGACACATCCCTGCCGATGAAAGCCAAACCAAAACAATGAAAAACCTGTCAAAACGAGTGTGGCATTCCGTGATCGCTTGGCCAAAGCAAAATAAGTCGCCAAAACCAAAGCCGTGACAAGAAGAACGACATCAATCGTCTCCCACCACGGAGCGGGCGGTGGCGGTTGCGGTGTCTCCGGCAACTGATGAGACGTAAAGTCAGGGGGCGGAAATCGTTCCACCGCACGGCTGGCGTATGTCCAAACAAGAGCAAGTATGATGGCCAACAGCCCAATCGAAAAGCGACTCATTCTCCGCCTTGGCCGCGGGGCTTTGGCACAACACGGCTCCAGGTGCTTATGCAATTCTTGATCACTCACAGTCGTCATGAATTTCAGTCTTTCGCCTTAACCTATATCGCCTGACCTGCCTACCCGAAGGAACACAGTTCGACACATCAGGCAGGAGCGGCGGGCTTGTACTTATGTTTCAGAAGATATGGCTCAGAGGCGGGCACTCGGACAAAGGCTTGCGACGGACAGGCAATCGCAATCGAGCATTCGTGGCAATTGAGGCATCGATCATGCCGGACTTGAAGATACAGTGACCCATTGCCAAATGCCGCACAACCGATCACACATTTCCCACAGGCGATGCAAAGCTCTTCATCGATGGTGTACTCATAGTAGGGTTCCTCCACCAATTTACGGATAATAGCGCCCGTTGGGCACAGTTGGTTTTCGGCACCCGTATTCAGTGCCGCCGGCTCAGGGGGAAAGTAACCAGTACACAAATCGCAGTAGCCGCAGATGGGAAAACTGTTCACGCACTTCACCGCCGACGGATCCAGCACACAATGTGTGGCGCAATTGCCACAGGCGATGCATTTATAGGGGTCAATTTGCCACACCAGGGGTTCGGACGTGGCCTTCCTACCCGCCACAAAACCGACCAAGCCACCCACACCCAGGAAAGCGGCCATCTGAACGCCTTCCCGCAAAATTTCCCGCCGAGGGATGCGCTGCCTCGATTGAGCGTTACTCACGGGTTGTGGCTCCTTCTTTCTCAGAAATCACCGAAGTGAGTCAGGGTGACCGCCCTCCACTGTAAGTCTCACCTCTCGTGCCCACCAGAAACGCCTGTCCCCCTACCTGCTTCATGGGCCGACGGTCACAGCCTTCCCCCCAAGGACAACGATCGCAGCGTGCCAGATCGCCCGACGGGCAACGCCCCGTTCGTCGCCCTAAGAAAAACACCATCCCGGCGAGTGCACCCAGAACCAAAGCGCGAAGTCCCGCACGGACTAGTTCACGTCGGGAAATTCGCAGTGTTACCACCTCTCTCGTCATCGCTGTAACCATTCTTTTGTTTTTGGGGCATCGAGG
>JAKPII010000298.1 GCA_029549885.1 Planctomycetota bacterium | reverse complement strand
AAGGCGAAATGATGGGTCGTATTGAATCGTGAGGGAAAAACGATTTGATCGACAAATTCAAATCGCATGATGGGCCCGGACTTGGGACGGAACTTCAACCCCAGCCCGATCGGCATGGCAAAATAGGTACCTTCGTAACTGGTGCCCACAAAATCGGCGAAATCGATCCGCGTTAGCCCAACACCCCAAAACACATAAGGGCGCCAGGGATCATTCTCTGTGGGGTAGTAAAGTAATACTGCGTCCCACTCCACCGCCCGAAGCCAACGGTCCCGGCTGCCGTTAAGCCCAAGTCCACTGCCCGCAGCCACCGCATCGGGATGATCCCAAAGGTCCAGAGTTCCGAAGGAAAGGCGTGTCTCGACCCCATATTGTTCGGAACAATCCCAGCCAAGCCGGAGTCCGCCCCAAATGCCGTCTCGTTCCTCCAGCCAGTTGTGGACCAGTTCGGTCCCCCAACCGTAGCCCAAAAACACACCGGCGCTGCCCGGTTCACTGCGCCAGCGCTGCCATCGTCCGGCGTTTTGCAGGTCTGCGAACAGACCGCGCACAATCCCTCGACGAGGTCGGCATCCAGAGGGATCTTCCGAGCAACACCTAACGCCCCCAGAGGTCGCGACGGTCGCACCACGAACCGATACGGCATCCGGGGCGAACACTTGATCCTCAGGAATCAGGAGGCTGTCCCCTGTGGGTTCGGCGGAAGGATCATCGGCCGGTCCGCCGTTGCCAAGAAAGCCCTCGAAGGTCGGGCCCGAAAGTTCGCCCGGTTCCATCTCCTGGCTAGAAATCCAGACCCAACTTGTTGTTGTCGGTGTCTCGATTTCTGGCAAAGTCAGCTCGGGTCCCTCTAACAAGGGAGATTCGTCAGGCCAGGGCGGGAGAAGTTTCTTCTCATCGAATGAAACCGTGGTGTTGGCGGTATCTCCCATCACCACAAGACTGGTAAGATGGAGTGCGAGCAGTAGCCCAAGCAAATAAGCCATCCACGGCCATCGTCTGCTCGACCTGCGAAGAAACAGCACGATCGCACTTGGGAACGGAACACATAATCGCTTCCGTGCCCAGCGCTTCAAACGCGCGGCCGGGAGATGATTGGATGGCACTTGGTGCACAACCGAAATTCCGCTGAGCGTCCAACGGGAAACGGAACGGCAGTCAAAAGCCGGGGGATTATCGGGAAAATATTGCATTCTGTCAACATGCGTTGTTGACAGGTGACGCGATCAGGGGTACTGTGGAATTGGGGATATTTTATAAGTAAGCAAAACAAATCCTTGTCCAACCATGGGAGGCGGATTCCATGGCCGTCAAACGCCGCGTCGATTACACGGATCTCCTCATCCGCAAAGGCATCATTAGCGCCGACCAATTGGAGGAAGCCAAGCAGTTGGCCGCCCAGTCTGGGATGAAACTCCCTGATGCGATTATCCGACTGGGGTACGCCTCAGGGGAGGAAGTGATGCAGGTCATGGCGGAACAGCATGGCCTGGAGTATATCGATCTCAACCGTATCTCTATTCCTCCGAACGTGGTGGAGTTGGTACCCGAGTCGGTTGCCCGGGAAAACGTGGTCATCCCAATCGCCGAAGATGATGGCCAATTGCGGGTGGCAGTGTGTGATCCCGATGACTTCGCCACTTTTGACAAACTCCGGTTTATCCTGAACCGCCGCATCGAAATCTGCCTGGCACCTCGCGAAATGATCTTGGAGGCGATCAACCGTTACTACGGCCAGACCTCCGGCGAAAGCCAAGACTCCGTGTTGAGCGAAGTTACCGACACGGCGATCGACTTCACCCAAGTCGAAACCGACATGGGCAGCATCCAGGATGCGGATGAAACCAGCGCCCCGGTGGTCCGGCTGGTCCATCTCATCATCTCGGAAGCCGTCCAATTGCGGGCGTCGGACATTCATATCGAGCCGTTCGAAGACCGTGTCCGCATCCGATATCGGATCGACGGATACCTCATTGAGCGGGATAATGCCCCCCGCCGGCTGCTGGGGGCCATTCTATCGCGTATCAAGATTTTGGCCCGAATGGATATCGCCGAGCGTCGCCGGCCGCAAGACGGTCGGATCAAGATGAATATCGGAGAAAAGCAGCTTGACCTCCGGGTAAGTGTCCTCCCCAGCACGTGGGGGCAGGCCGTCGTGATGCGGATTTTGGACAAAGACAATATCAAAATCGGTCTGCGGCAGTTGGGCTTCTCTGAAGAAGATTACCAAAAGTTTCGCCAGCTTATTAAGCGCCCGAACGGCATCATCCTGGTGACGGGACCCACCGGTTCGGGGAAGACGACAACCCTCTATGCGGCCTTGAACGAGCTAAACACACCGGATCGCAAGATCATCACCGCAGAGGATCCCGTGGAGTACTACCTCCCCGGGATCAACCAGGTTGAGATCCGGCACGAGATCGGGCTGGACTTCGCCCGGGTCATTCGGGCGATGTTGCGACAAGCCCCGAACGTGATCCTGGTAGGCGAGATGCGTGACCTGGAAACTGCGCAGATGGGAATCCAAGCCTCTTTGACGGGACACCTCGTTTTTAGTACGCTACATACGAACGATGCGCCCAGTTCTATTACACGCCTGATCGATATGGGCGTCCCCGCCTACCTCGTGGCGAGCAGCGTCGTGGCGATCATGGCGCAGCGCCTCGTTCGGGTGGTGTGCGAACAGTGCAAGCAGCCTTACCAGCCAAGCGACGCCGTTTTGGAAATGGCAGGGATTACCCCCGAGATGGCTGCCACGGCAACGTTCTATCGTGGCAAAGGATGCAGCCGGTGCAACGGGACGGGCTACCGGGGACGCATGGGCATTTTTGAATTGATGATCATGTCGCCAAAGATTCGGGAAATGACCTTCCGTCAGGCACCCGTCGCCGACATCCGGCGGGTAGCAATCCAGGAGGGTATGAGGACCCTCTACATGGACGGTCTGCAAAAGGTGTTGCGGGGAAGGACAACTCTCGAAGAGTTGTTGTCAGTTGCCCGACCGGAAGAGGAGCTCCGCTGAGTATTCCAACGGCGACGCCTTTCCCGGTTGTTGCTATTGGGATGCCACTGGGGTTCTGTTAGCCGGTAAGGCCCATTTGGTGAGGACATCAATCGCGATAATTATGCGGGAGATGGGGTAAATAGTTAGCGTTTCTGGTCTTCAAAGCATCGGGGTTTGGACGGACAGTATGTCGCAATTACAGATTGACAAGCTGCTCAATACCGTCGTTGCTCGAAAAGCAAGCGACTTACACATTTCGGTGGGTCAGCCTCCCGCCTTACGGATTGATGGCCGGATCGTCCGGCTCGAAACCAAGGTTTTGGAACCGGAAGATACGGTGGCACTCATGAAAAGCATCACGCCGGAGCGGTGCCAACGGGAACTCCAGGAGGTCGGGGGGGCCGACTTCGGGTTCGCGTTCGGTGACAAGTGCCGCTTTCGTGTCTCGGTTTTCAAGCAAAAGGGCTATGTGGGGATGGTTTTGCGGCAAATCCCCAATCGACTGATGAACTTTGAGGAGTTGGGGACGCCGCCTGTCTTCAAAGAGCTGATCATGCGGCCCAGGGGGTTGATCCTCGTCACAGGCCCCACTGGGTCTGGAAAGACAACCACCTTGGCGGCTGCCATTGATTACCTCAATGATAACTGCGATCACCACATCATCACAATCGAAGATCCGATCGAGTTTTATCACAGCCACAAGCGGTGTGTCGTCAACCAGCGTGAGATTGGGGTTGACGTGCCCAGTTTCGCCGAGGCTATCCGCCGGGCCTTGCGCCAAGACCCGGACATCATCCTCGTCGGTGAAATGCGCGACCTGGAAACCATCGAAGCCGCGATCACGGCGGCCGAAACCGGGCACATCGTGTTTGGAACGCTGCACACCACCGGGGCGCAGGGAACTGTGAACCGTATCATCGACGCATTCCCCACGAACCAACAGGAACAAATCCGGACCCAACTTTCAGTGTCGCTGATCGGCGTCCTCTCGCAGCAATTGCTACCACGGATTGGGGGAGGGCGTGTCGCTGCCTACGAGATGCTCGTCGTTACCCCGGCTATCTCCAACCTTATCCGTGAGAACAAAGTTTACCGAATTAACTCGGCGATCCAGACCGGACATAAGCTGGGCATGCAACTTTTGGATGATCACCTGTTCCGGCTGTGGCGGGATGGGATATGCGAAAAGAAAGAAGTTTTACTTCGGGCAAATAGCCCAGATGAGCTAGCTGCCCGAATCGCCGCTGCCGAGCGGGGAATCCTCGAAGATCAAGAGGAGGCCCAAAAACGGCTCGAACGAGAGATGGCCCAGCAGGCAAAACGATAAAAACGGGCACTTGGGAGAAACGCAGCAGTCTGAGTATGATAGAAAGCGCGGAAAGATTATCGAGAACCTGAGATTGAAACAACGGGAACGCGCGGATGGCTCTTCGTCGGATTGGACAAATTCTAGTTGACCTGGGCTTCATCACGGAGTCCCAGGTGGAACTTGTGCTGGAAGAACAAAAACAGCACAAGGGCGAGCTTTTCGGCCAAATTGCGATCCGCATGGGCCTTATCAATGAGGACCAATTGGCCCAGGCCCTCGCCGAGCAGTTTAATCTTCAGGTCGTCCAGTTGAATGAATTGGTGATTCCGCCGGAGGTCCTCAATCGGATCACCGAGCCGATGGCCCAGCTTTACAAGATCATCCCCATTTCTTTTCACGACAACACACTCACGATCGCCATGTGCGAACCGCAAAAGATCTCGGTGGTCGATGAGCTGCGGTCGTTCCTGGGCTATGATATTCGCCCCGTTGTGACCACGGAGCGCCAAATTAACCAGGCCCTCCAGCGATATTACTCGGGCACGGAAAGCGTCGAGAAGATTATCGACGACCTGGAGAAAGACGAAGAACTGGCAAAGGCCGCCCAGGCCCTCGATTCGGAAGGCCCGATTGATCTGAGCAGCGTCGAGGCCTTGGCCGAGAGTGCCCCGGTCCGGCGACTCCTGAACATGGTCCTCCTCATGGCCATCAAGGAGCATGCCAGCGACATCCATTTCGAGCCGTTCGAGAATGAATTTCGCATTCGCATCCGGTCGGACGGCGTCCTCTATGAGATGGTTCCCCCTCCGCGGCACCTGGCC
>JAKPII010000227.1 GCA_029549885.1 Planctomycetota bacterium | reverse complement strand
CGCCTGGGCCACCCCCCGCGTGTCCCCAGAAATATAGGCCTCAACCAACTGCCTATGCTGCGGGGCCAATGAGCCGCCCTCGAACTGCGATTTCAGTCTCTCGAGATTCGGTTGAACGAGACTTGTGCCCACAGTGCAGATCAGGATTGTTTTTGGTGTCATCTTTCGCCTGCGCTTAATTTGTCAAGCGGACCGGACTAAACGTCATAGATCAAGTCAAAGACCCCTCGTAGGGGCAAGCCCTTGTGCCTGCCCGACGTGTTCCCATGACCCCGTCATCAGACGGCGCGCTCCGGCATCAATCGTAGGTGCACATTGTGCGGGCAACCACGGGGGTTGCCCGTACGGTGTCCCAGATGCGAATAACCATCGTAGGGGCAGGGCCCTGTCCCTGCCCGAATTTGTGTTTTGGCATCCACACGCATCGCCGTCCCGGTATATGTCCCAATTTCGGCGGGCAACCACAGGGGGTTGCCCCTACACTTGTGCTCGAACGTTGAAAATCCGTCATTGGAGCCAGGCCCCCTATACCTGCCCCTAAGCGTTTCCAGGGCCATGTGATTGGCCGAGCGTTGCATCTCCCCCTCATAACATACTTTTTTTCGCAGTTTGCAGGCCCCTTTTTCCGTACTCCACAAACAAGGCCACCTTCCCAACCTGTCGGTCTAACGCCAGTGTCGTGCTTGACGGCCTAATGTGGATTCAACGTTTATCCCACAAATAAGTTATCCCAAAACCGCACCCTTTTGCGAACCGCCCGATTTTTTGCCAACACCAGAGGTCCGCGAATGCCTCGCTCCCGCCTCCGGGTTTTTCTGTTTGGCGGCAAAAGAGACCTCCGCTGGGATAAGTCTAGGTGCGGCCATTAATTGATTACGCCTCGTATTGTTGCTGATCTGAATATAGGTCGGTGCCGTCCACTGCTGGTCGTCGGCCAGCCGGAACGCTATCTAACATCGATTCACAATCTTTGCGCCACACATGGACGACTTCAGTGAAAGGAACGGGCCGGCGATTTTTGTACTCTGCCTGGAAACACACGACGTAACTGCTCGGCGGAGCGGCATCGTACAATGCTAGGTTCATTATCCGCTTGCCGGCGGTGACGTCGAAGATCAGGTCCTCGGGGCTGGCGCTGCCTGCGAACTGGATCACGTGTTGTTTGATGGCTTGGAAGAGTTCGGGGCGGGATCGCCCATCCAACAAGCCACGCACGGGCCGGCAGCCCGGTACCTTCTGCGTGAGTAAATCATGCAGTTCGATCGCGTTGGATTCGAGATCTTTATCGTGCAAGAGTAGGCATTCGGTGGGCTGAAGAGTGAGCGCTGCCAGGAGAACCAGATCGTAACTTTGACTAACGATGGTGATGAGCTTTTTGCTCTCTGCAATTAGCTCTCCAAGGATTTGCCGGCGGAGCCGTTCGCTTACATTGGGCAGCACATGCTTCCGGTAGAAGCGCATAGCCGTTTTCTCGTCCTGAATGTTGAGGAAAAACTTCGCCCGGCGCTCATCGAGGTGCGAGCCGCGGCCAATCGGCAGCTCAAGTTCTTTCAGATACTCGCCTAGCGCGATCAACAGGTCGGTTGTTTGTTGGCGGAGAGGGAGGAGGCGAAGGGAACCGCCGCGGGAGGTGACCCATTCCTGAGGCACTTGCGTCAGCTGGTTCTCTGGGATAAAGAAGGCACGGGCGTTGAAGTTGATGGCTAGCTCGAGTTTGAGCTCAAGTCCGTTTACGTTTTGCACGCCGTTTTGTGAGTCCCAACCGCCGCTCGACCAAAGGGATGTATCGGGCGTGCCTTCCCAGGAAGCGAGCAGGAGTCCAACCGCCAACGGTACCCAGCCCGAGTCCCAGGAAGTCTCCAGCCCGCTGAGGTCTAAGTCGGTTA
>JAKPII010000226.1 GCA_029549885.1 Planctomycetota bacterium | reverse complement strand
CGCCTGGGCCACCCCCCGCGTGTCCCCAGAAATATAGGCCTCAACCAACTGCCTATGCTGCGGGGCCAATGAGCCGCCCTCGAACTGCGATTTCAGTCTCTCGAGATTCGGTTGAACGAGACTTGTGCCCACAGTGCAGATTAGAATTGCTTTTGGTGTCATCTTCCACCTGCGCTTACTTTGTCAAGACGACCGGACTAAACCTCATAGGTCAAGTCGAAGATCCCTCGTAGGGGCAGGCCCCTGTGCCTGCGATATGCGTTCCCATGACCTTGTCAACGGCCGAGTGGCAAACGGAAGCTTTCCCCAGCCGCTCGAGTGGCATTAAGTTAACAACTTATCAAGAAGGTCAAAAGGGCTTCCCCGCGCAGTAGGAAAAACGATTCGGATTTTTTATTACTGACGATTTTTCCTCCGACTAAATCGCTCGAAATACTCGTACGGACCCCGGTTTATTTGTTTGGACAGATCTTGTCCAACTTCGCCCCCAGAAAGGGTTGACAACAGCGTTCGGCTCGCCGGATCGGCCATGATCCGGCCCCCGTTCCCTAAGCCCGCCGGCAAAACGCATGGTCTTCGGCGACCGGGCGAGACTCAGCGTTCGCGGTGACCCAATCACTAGACGGCGGGGACGCCGTCCCTCTCGGGGCTATTCAATGATTGGGCAGTTGTCGCCACGTGTGCCAGGGGCTGTAAGCAATGATTTGCCCGTCCGTTAGTGGAGCAAACCGGCCAGATGCAGCTAGTAGCTATTGCCCGGCCTGAGTACCTCCCCCGCCTGGCCGCCGAACGTCCCTGCGAACCAATCTTTGGGATTCAGCTGCGCATCCATCCTGGTCGTAAACACCACTGTCCATGGCTTGTTCTCCGCGGTGGATAGCGGGTTTACAATCACTCCCTGCCCTAGAGCGAAGCCCGTTGTTATTTTCAGGTCCGTTTTGGGAGAACGCTTCTGCTGACGCGCTACGCTTGTGGCGAGGACCTATTTAAAGCCTATCCCATAATCTCCCCTCGCCCGTTCAGCGGGAGAGGGGTCGGGGTGAGGGTGGCTCGAATCGCTGCCGGTTTTCTCAATCAATTCCGACGTTCGCTTCCCCTCACCCCAACCCTCTCCCGGAGGGAGAGGGGGACTTTTTGGGATAAACGCTAATGAGAAAGATTAGACAAAGGAGAGGGCCAGGGTGGTGGATTAACCCGGGTTGGCATCCAGCGGGATGATCAAAACGGGGTTCTCCGAGCTACATTCCGCCTGGTGCCGGTCGTTCCAAGCGGACCGTCAGCCAGGCGAAAGTGCTCTGAGACTAAACTACTCCTGACCCTTCTCCTCAGTAATGTGTCTATGTATTCCATGAAAGTTTCGAAATGTTTAATAGAGCACGAATTGGCCACGCTAGCCAGTCGGTGGCCTTGCGTAGCCACTTCGCGATAGGGAATCCACCGAACAGGCGTTTAGCTCCTTGGGGTCTGGTAAACTGCTTCTCATCCTCCAGGGCATTCCAGGCGATTGAGATGGAATAAAGTACCTGCGGTGTTGGGACGTCCTCAGGCTGTTCTACCATCGCTACGAGCAGTGTGCCTATTGCAGTGGCGAGTTCATCCTCCTGCGGTTTGGCCGAGGGCAACCGACAAGAGGTTTCCCAACCGCCGTACGATAATGCGTTAGTAATGCGGTACCTTGTTCTGCGATCGACTACGAACCCGGATATCCGAATTTTTTCGAACAGATTTTCCAGTGCCTCCTCAAACGTGTTGCCAAACCCGACCGCGCGGTACTGATACTCCAAGTAAGGGTTACAGCGCAGGACCATCTTGAGATCTAAGTCTGGATATGGCTCGGGAGGAGGATTGAACCGAAACGAGCCAACGTGAAGCCGCTTGGTTTTCGACATGAGAATCTCCTTGTCTGGGTGTTTGTTGTCACAAAAGATCGACCAGAAGCCGGTGAAAGATATACCGGCGCAGGATACAACGCCGAGATCGCGGGAATACAAGAACCAGAGTGATTAAGCTTGAGATAAGGGAGTACAGCCTAAATCACATCGATAACATTTACGAGCTAATAGGAGGGCTGAGATATGAAGAGACAGAATAGGATGCGATAGACGCGAGGTTTACATATGAAAGGATATATCTCTGTATATCTCTTTTGATAGTTTACATCAGCCGGGATGAGGCCTTCTCTCTTCTGAAATTGCCTGATTCCCGGCCGGTCAGAATCAATGATACTAACAATCTTTCGCTATGCGACTGTCCTTTGGATGCGCCTATTTACATTCATCTGACACCCATCACGAGTTATTTTATGCGGAAATCAACGGGCATCAAGCCCCCTTCGGACGAACAATTTGGCAAATCCAGGCAAGTTCCCTTGCGGCAATCCTTCACCCTGTGGCACAGGCTGTCTAGGACAAACCCGGATACGAGGCCTTGCACCCTGCTCAGGAGGCTCTTTGCCGACTTGGTGGACGCCACTGACAGTTTCTGAGCAATCCAGCACTGCTTTTTGGGGAAGAGGTGAACCGCGCGATCCTGGGTTCGACATCTCGGCGTTGCGTGCTCTCCGGGCTATTGCAGTTCAGAGTGTTAACGGCAGCGCGTTAGTCCCGCCAGAAAAGGAGGCCTTGTGTGTAGCGCGTTTTCTGTTGCCGGCGGATACGTTGCGATTTTTTCTTATTGGCATCTTTTATGGCAGTCTATCTCGTTGCGGGTTGTCCACTTGCGCGACGTCGCCCTTCCAATTCTGGAGTACTTTCTTCATTTGCACGATGTTCTGGGGTGAACTTGCGGCCAACGCCAGGTGCGAGTTGCGTGGCCTTGTGTTCGGTGTGCCTTGCTGCTGAGACGCCTTCTGTAAACTCCGCCCACGAAATGTCTAGCTACAAGATTGATGCACACGGCATCATGGTGTCGTTTGTATGCGAAGGCAATATTTGCCATTGACCGGACGAGCTAAACGGGCTATTTTGACGCGAAGGGGGAATGTATGCGCGAACGGGTAACATGAATAATTTGGCTGGTTCGGTGGCCTTTGCGCGAGCGTAAGGTTATTTCGAGGGCTTCGCGGGGCAAGATGGTTTGAGTCCCAACGTGAAACTTTCTGTCGCAATGGATGCCTCTCTTGTTCCTCCAGCGGGAAGGATTCCCCTCAATGATTGAGTTTGCTATCGCTTTGGCTTGTGCGGGATGCCTTGCCGCGGTTGAGACTTTTCTCGTCGGGGTCCAGGCGTGGGAGCATCGCCGGTTCGCCGCCAGTCGATTGCGGTCCTCGCCCAAGGCTCAGATGCAGGCCGCTGGCCGCGCGATGGTCATTATCCCGTGCCGGGGAATCGAGCCGAACCTGAAAGGCAACCTTGAAAGATTTTTCCGGCAAGATTACAGCAACTACGGCCTGCGGTTTGTCGTGGAAAGTCACGATGACCCTGCCGCTGAGGTCATTCAGCAGTTAATCGAAGAGTACCCGAATGTGCCTGCCGAGCTTGTTACAGCCGGTTTGGCCAACGGTGAGGCGCAAAAGATCCACAATCTTCGTGTGGCAACGGAGAAGATTCCTCCGGAAGTAGAGTACCTTGTTTTCGCTGATTCAGACGCAGCCCCGTCGGAGCACTGGTTGACCGCTATGCTGATGCGGCTGGGCGACCCAAAGGTCTCCGCGGTGACGGGCTACCGGTGGTTTATCCCCAAGACCGGAGCCTTTCACGAAGCCGTTGTCTGCGCCTTGAACGGGGCATATGCGATGCTCATGAGCCGGAATACCCCGAATCTCGTCTGGGGAGGCTCTTGGGCAATCCGAAAAGAAGTTTTTGAGGAGCTTGACATCCGGGGGGCATGGCGGGGCAGGATCTGTGACGACCTGGTGGCTGCAGATCGGCTCCTC
>JAKPII010000221.1 GCA_029549885.1 Planctomycetota bacterium | reverse complement strand
CCAAGCCATCCGGCTTGCAAAACCCGGAGGCCGCGTACTATGGGTGGGCATCCCACCGGAAGAGCACGTTTCGCTCCCTGCCCATCTGGCACGAAGAAAAGAAATCACCCTACAATTGGTCCGGCGACAGCGGGACTGTCTCAAACCGGTGTTGCACGCGATGGCCCAAGGCCAAATCAATCCCACGTGGTGGATCACCCATCGGTACCCGTTGAACCGGATTCAAGAGGCCTTCGAGCTTGTGGCCGAGTATCGCGACGGGGTGATCAAGGCAATGATCGAACTCCCATAATTGTCCCGAAATTTCCAACCGTTGTGTTGCAACCTTGTTTTCGGGTAGAGTCCCCGTTAATGGGAAATTGCCCCGATTGGAAAGCACAAAACCTTGAGCTGCAACTGACCATAACTGGGGCACAACCGCCAATTCGTTGGTACGGACTTGTAAACGACTGCCAGCCGCCGCCCACTGCTGGTTGGACGGATCGGCACACAAGAGACAGTTGACACACAACTCGGAACATAGCATCCTCGCGACGCCGAGTATATCACAATGGATTGGTGTAACGATAATGAGCTGCCTGGAACCAAATCGAAGCAGTCCTTGTGAAAACTCATGATTTGACTGCGTATCACTTTCAAGAGCACCAATGGCCATCGGCGAGTGGACGACATACTGGACGATCTCAGAATGGATCATCCGGCTAGCTATGTTGCCGGTGATCGTCATGAGAAAGGAACGTCCGGCGACATGCCTTGCGTGGCTGACAGTGGTGTTCTTTGCCCCACTGCCAGGTTTACTTCTCTACCTGCTGGTGGGCGAAAACCGGCTTGGCCGCCGCCGTTTGGAAATCCGCAAAAGCCGCTGGGCAAAACTGGAGAGTGTCAACGCCCCACCCGTGGGGGCTCACTATCAGTCCGATAGCAGCGAACTTTGGGGGGAGCCAGCACGAGAGGACGCCGACGAAGCTGATGTCGCCGACGATTCTCTCCAGACCGGGACGATGGGAAAGGGGGGCCTTGATCCCGAACTCCAGCCACTCAGCGACCTTGCCTTTCGCTTGACGGGTTGGCCTGTAACGACTGAAAACCAATTGTCATTTCTTTGTGATCCACTTTTGACGATAGACCGCCTCGTGGCGGAGATCGATTCGGCCAACGACCACGTGCATCTTTTGTACTTTATTTTCCGGGACGATGAAATTGGACGGCGGGTGGCCGACGCCTTGGTGCGGGCAGCACAGCGGGGCGTCCAATGTCGAGTGCTGGTTGACGCCGTCGGTTCGCGCCCCATGCTCAAACGACTTGCCCCCCGACTCCGCGGAGCCGGTGTCGAGGTCCACCCTGCCCTTCCTGTTCGACTCTACCGAATCCCTTTTGCCCGTTTGGACCTTCGTAACCATCGCAAATTGGCTATCATTGATGGAAGGGTGGCTTACACGGGATCCCAAAACATTGTGGAACCAACCTATGGCCGTCGAAAGGCGGGGCCCTGGCATGATATCACGGCCCGAATTGTGGGGCCGAGCGTCCCCCACTTACAGTTACTCTTTCTAGAGGATTGGTTTCACGAGACAGGCCAGTGGCTCGATGAACCCCGGTATTTCCCCGTCATCAGTGAGGGCGGCCAAACCATTCTGCAGGTCCTTCCCAGCGGTCCCGACATGCCGACGGAGCTCTTTCAGGACCTTCTGGTGAAGGCCATTTTCCTCGCGCGTCGGCGGGTTATTTTGACGTCACCGTACTTTGTTCCCGACGAGCCGTTGACGATGGCGTTGCGATTAGCAGCCTACCGCGGTGTTCAAGTTGACCTTGTCCTGCCTCTCCGCAGTGACCATCCTCTCGTCGATGCAGCGGGAGAATTTCACTGGCGGCGACTCTCTCAGCACGGTGTCCGGGTGCATTTTTTCCAAGAGGGCCTTCTTCACGCCAAGACACTAACCATTGACAATCGCCTGGGCCTATTTGGATCAGCAAATTATGACATCCGTTCGTTTCATCTCAATTTTGAAGTCAACTTGCTGATCTATTCCACCGAGGCGGTTCAGGCCCTTAAGGAATTGCAACTTCGCTATTTGGCGGCGTCGCGTCCGTTGGATAGCGCCCGGGAAAAAGAACCCCGGCCCGTCCGCAAATTGACCATTCACCTGGCGAAGCTGCTAAGCCCCCTACTTTAGAGCCTATCCCAAAAAGTCTCCCTCTCCCTCCGGGAGAGGGTTAGGGTGAGGGCAAGCGATCGTCGGAGTCGATTGAGAAAACCCGCAGCGATTCGAGCCGCCCTCACCCCCGGCCCTTCTCCCGCCGAACACGTGGGGGGAGTTTATGGGATAGGCTCTTCATCGCGGCGAAGCACTAAGATATTGCCGCAAGAAAAGAAAAACGGCGGTCTTTGAGAAGACCGCCGCTCAAGGATTATAGCAATGGTAGCGTGGGTGCAATCCCTAACGCCCTGGGACCGGCTCCATGTCCCTCAAGGCGAGCTTGAGGTAAGCTGAAATCCTTAGAAAGGAGGTGATCCAGCCGCAGGTTCCCCTACGGCTACCTTGTTACGACTTAGTCCCAATCGCGGAGTCCATCTTCGGCGCCTGCCTCCCTTTCGGGTTAGCCCGGCGACTTCGGATGTCCCCCACTTTCGTGGCTTGACGGGCGGTGTGTACAAGGCTCAGGAACACATTCACCGCGGCATGCTGATCCGCGATTACTAGCGATTCCGGCTTCATGCAGGCGGGTTGCAGCCTGCAATCTGAACTGGGGCGCGCTTTTTGGGATTTGCTCCCCCTCGCGGGTTTGCTTCCCTTTGTACGCGCCATTGTAGGACGTGTGCAGCCCCGGTCATAAGGGCCATGAGGACTTGACGTCATCCCCACCTTCCTCCGGTTTAACACCGGCAGTCTCGCTAGAGTGCCCGGCATGACCCGCTGGCAACTAGCGACAGGGGTTTCGCTCGTTAAGGGACTTAACCCGACATCTCACGACACGAGCTGACGACAGCCATGCAGCACCTGTACACGTTCCACCTCAGAGAGGCGTGGCCCCGCTTTCACGGGGTTAATCCGTGCATGTCAAGACCGGGATAAGGTTCTTCGCGTAGCCTCGAATTAAGCCACATCCTCCACCGCTTGTGTGAGCCCCCGTCAATTCCTTTGAGTTTCAGCCTTGCGACCATACTCCCCAGGCGGAGCACTTAACGGTTTCCCTACGACCAAGAAACCATGGAGAGTTCCTCGGTCTAGTGCTCATCGTTTAGGGCTAGGACTACCGGGGTATCTAATCCCGTTCGCTCCCCTAGCTTTCGTGCCTCAGCGTCAGGAAAGACCCAGTGAGCCGCTTTCGCCTCCGGTGTTCCTTGCGATATCAACGCATTCCACCGCTCCACCGCAAGTTCCGCTCACCTCTATCTTCCTCGAGCCTCGCAGTATCGAGTGCAGTTCCTCGGTTGAGCCGAGGGCTTTCACACCCGACTTGCAAAGCCGCCTACGCACCCTTTAAGCCCAGTAATTCCGAGTAACGTTCGGACGGTCCGTCTTACCGCGGCTGCTGGCACGGACTTAGCCCGTCCTTCCTCTGGGGATAGGTCAAGCCGACCCTGAGGGCCGACATTTCCTCCCCCCTGACAGCGGTTTACAACACAACGGCCTTCGTCCCGCACGCGGCGTCGCTCGGTCAGGCTTGCGCCCATTGCCGAAGATTCTCGACTGCAGCCACCCGTAGGTGTCTGGGCAGTGTCTCAGTCCCAGTGAGCGGGGACATGCTCTCACACCCCGTACCCGTCGTAGCCTTGGTGAGCCGTTACCCCACCAACTAGCTGATAGGACACGGGCCCCTCCCTAGGCGGACTCGCACCTTTGGTCCGATAGCCGAAGCTATCAGACATCATCTGGTATTACCCGCAGTTTCCCACGGCTATCCCAGTCCTAGGGGCAGGTTACCCGTGCATTACTCTCCCTTTCGCCGCTCGAGCACCCTTGCGGGCCTCGTCGCACGACTTGCATGCCTAATCCACGCCGCCAACGTTCACTCTGAGCCAGGATCAAACCCTTCAATTGATATGTACGCTTACCTTCCCCGACACTTATTGTGCCGGGCAAGGTGTTGCGAACACATGAAAGGCTTGATCACAGGACCACTCCCGGTCGCCCGGAGTGGTTTTTTAAGCATCCGGTTTACCAGATGCGTTTAGGGGCTTGTAACCGCACGCTACCAAATTGTCAAAGAACAACACTTACAACTTTTCGCCACCGTATCTCTGGCCGCAATTCGTATTATAGCACCCGCTTTCATGCGGTCAACAGGGGGGTATTCAGCCTCCTGCCGACCCTTTTTTCCACCCCATCTTACGGATCAAGTTACCGTCTTAAGGTGGGCTTTACAAGGCGGGGTAGCCTTTTCAGGCATCCTTCGGCCATTATTGCCTCGGACACTTTTTATGTTATCGTCCGATTCTTGCCCCGACAAGAGGTCCTCTCGCAAGATCTTTTGACCGCTCGCCAGG
>JAKPII010000220.1 GCA_029549885.1 Planctomycetota bacterium | reverse complement strand
AGGCGGCCATTACGCACGTTCTGGAGTAGCTGTTTCATGAAGATTCGAGGAAAAGTTAGCCCGCGGCCTTCGTTTGTCCGAGAGCCACAGGATCAAATCGTTCGTGCCGTGTCAGCCGATACCGGTTTAAGGCTGATTGGGAATAGGTCCTGCCCAACCATGGATATGCTCATTGTTGCGAAGAAGTGTTGGTCTGCGGACCGTCGTCAGCCTGAGTTTTCTCCTTTCGCCGCTGGGCCGCCTCTTGCCGGAGCTTCTCAATTTCCGCCTTCTGCTGCGGCGTTAGTACGGCCTCAATCTCACTATCCCGCTGGGCGATGAGCTTCTCGAGTTGACGTTGAAGTTCGGCGATTTGCGGGTGGTACTTTCGCTGGATGTCGTATATTTTTTGCCGCTGTTTTTCGTCAACAACCTTGGCGTAATACATCGGCAACCTGGGGCGAAATACGGCGGCATCCTGGGCCGAAGCGGACTGGTTTGCCCCAGCGGCTTGGTTGCCTGAAGGCGAAGGCGTGACATTCGGCTGTGACGCGGGGCTTTGCTGCGCTGCGGCGGAAGAGACCGCGGGTTGTGCCGACCCGGCCGGGGCGGCGGTTTGATTCTGCGCCCACGAGTTCAGCCCGACCGAGCAGATTAACACCAAGGCCAGAAGCGAGGCAAACCCCCGATTGAACCTCATGTGAGTCTCACGCATCATCATTTTCTCCTTGCCCGCAAGAAAATCGAAAGACCGTGTTTGGCAAAACAATGCAAGTAATGTAATCGGGCACGAGGGAAAAGTCAAACACTGATAGCGAACTTCGCCCGTCAGCGACCGCGGAGCGACGCGAGCCTGGGGTCACATTTATCAATTCGCTTCACGATTCGCTTTCGACATGCTTGGAATCCGTTTGGATAGTTCTGAGCCATAGTTTTCAGAGTCAAGGGCAAGATATGCTGTATTTCGCAGTTGTCCGGAAGCTACCACTAAGGTTGCATTGTACTGTCAATCATCTAGGGTTGTGCACCGCACCACGTTTCTATGGCCTCGGTTTTCGTGTGCGGCTTAATAGCTCGAACGTACAAGGAATACGGCACCCTGGGCCTTCGTGTGTCCAACGAAGCCAAGGGCCCCAGCACAAAGAATAGGGCGGTGCCAAGCCAGATACCTCCGATTTTTTGGGCTAGAGTAAGGGCCTTGTTGCACCACTGACGTAAGGGGCCACCGAGCCCAATCACCTCAGTCAACTGGAAGCCAATAGGCTCCAAGAGTTCGCGGTAACTAAGTTCGGTGTAGCCGGGCCGGACGTGACCCCCACGTTCACAAGGGTCTAATGGAGAATTGGCATTGTCCGGATGGTCCGCATTGGGGCAGCACAAGTGTAGTACCCCACCTGCCTTAAGGACACGCCAGAAAATTCGACATAGCTCGGCATCGCGAGCAATATGTTCCAAGACCTCGCTACAGATGATCTGATCAAATTGCAATCCCAGCGATTCTAGCTCATACAGATTGTGGACAGCAAAAGAGAGACGACTTTCAGGAATTCCAAGCAAATGATTAAAAAGCCTGCGGTTTCGCGATACTTCACCCTCCTTAATGCTAATGCCTAGCGCGACGTGCCCCTTGAGGTAGGCCTGATATGTCAGCATTCCATTTCCACAGCCCGCATCGAGAACTAAACTATCGGTACCATTAGGCGGTGGCAGAAAATATCGTGGTAGTAAGTGATACCGCAGCCTGGCGTGCAGATTTATTCCAGGAAATAACAACCATTTTATTCGATCATACATTGCGGCAAAAACCTTCATTTGTCGAGGAGTCCTTCGAGATCGCGACCACACCGGGTAACTTGCCTGGATAATTCGTTTACGAGTCGGGGCTAATTGGCCCGCAAAACCCCGGCGGTCTGGCAAGGAGAATGTGGAACTCTTAGCCGGCGCCGTATCGTGGCCGGCGTCTATTGCCACGTTGCGTTTCGTTGCATCTCCCACATTTTCGCCGCGATATGGAACTCTTGGATAGCCTTGAACACGGCGTAAACAAATCCGGAATAGCCGTCAAGGAAACCAAAACACAAGATGTGCCTGTACTCATACCACAAGCGCGGCTTGCATGGTGGCCGCAGCCAGAGATGCTTCAACTGGTGTGGCGTTCTTGTTCATTACCCCCACGTCCGCAATCCTCGCTCATACGCGAGGAGAGCACCACGCGGTACTGGATCAACGCGGCAATTGCGCGGTCAAGCGCGTAGAGAATGCCCATACGGCCGGCCAGAATTCCTCCCCGTAGGAAGAGCGAGACAACAGGAAAGACCAATGCCATCAGAGGGGTCGTTGCCCGAAGCCAGTCCTTGAATGATATCTCTCCGGTCGTGAAACGACGAAACAGCAAGTTGCCGTAACGCACTTGCGACAGAAGATACTCTGAGTACGGCTTTAGGTCGTTGTGGATGAGCAGTTCTTTGGTCACAATGCGTTTAAGCCCTTTTCGAAGTCGTGAACAATGCCCCTTAGGCAAGAAGTAAGTCGCTCCTCCTCGAAACAAGATTGCTTTCGGCGGGTACAATGACCCATGCCTCAACGGGCGTCCGTCGAGATCGAATCCAGCAAAATGACAGGAACCTCACAGAGCGTCAAGGACCGCACCGAAGGCACTTTTCGATGTGTGGTTCCTCGTTTTTTGCAAGAGAGCACGTGCCGCAATTGCCTGATTATTCTGGCCATGCTTTCCCGAAGCGGCGCGCCTGCTTTATCTACTTGGCCACGGTACACGGGGCAAAAGAAGCGGCCAACGTTAGAAGGTAAAGCAGCAGTTTCGCAGAGGGAAAGAGTTATCTTTCGGATATCTGCGAATAATTCTAACTGACCCTCGACATAAAAAGCCTGGCGTCAAAGATTACGGGGTGACTGGATACTGGCCCCGTTAGATTTCAGCCACCATTGGTGGCGGAGGGGCGCGTTTACCATCGCGAAGCCAACGATAAAGTTTCACGAATTTTTCTGTTACGTTGGGCCACAAATAGTCTCGCTCAACGAGCTCCTTACCTCGCTTGCCCATGGCCGCGAGACTCTCTGCCGAGAGTTGGGTCATGCGACGAATCGCCCCAGCGAGCGAGATTGCGTCGCAGGGAATTTCGTACCCAGCGCCGCATGTTGCAGCCTCGGAAAAACAGCAGCCGGTTGTGAAAACAACAGGCTTTCCTGCTCCCATAGCCTCCAAAAGGGCAATCGGCAATCCTTCAGAACGGCTAGGAAGAATGAAACAATCGGCCGCTGCAAGGGCATCGTACTTTGCCTGACCATAACAGGGGGGAAACACAAATGTCCGATCGGCGATCCCGCTATCGGTTATCAGCCTCCGCACAGCCGCCCCATAACCGTCATCCGGACCGATAATGACAAGTTTCCAGTCAACTGTTTCCCTGCATACATGCCTCCAAGCGTCTACGAGTATATCCAGGCCCTTCTTAATGTGCAAACGAGACATAAACATAATTATCCGCGCTCCGTGCAGTTCGGGATACTGCGAGATAAATGCCTCCTTGTTTCCCTTCCCCTCTACTACCTCCTGCGGGATTCCGTTTGGAATCACTGCAACAGCTTGGGCTTTAGCGTAGCTTTTAATGCAGCGTAGTTCCATCCTAGTAACAGCATGGATGACAGCCGCCCGTTGAATATCTGAACGCTGAAAGCTCCACGAGGCAAGAACCTTCTTCCATCCCGAATGATGTTTCGCCCAGGGGTCAAGACATCCATGGACTGATACAACCGTCGGTATGCCGTACTTTTCTGCAATTCGTGTGGCATAGTGCGTTGGTAGCATCCAGAGACTGTGTGTGTGTACGATGTCAAAGGCAGAAAGCTCGTTGGCAAGCGTCTGCTTTAACTTCGGCGAAACACCCAACCCATAGCACCAGAACCCCGGCGCTGAGACAAGCCGCACTTTGGTGTCCAACAAATATCCCTTGGCCTCTCTTCCTTTGTAGGAAGGGCTGAACACGGTGACGTTATGCCCTCGCTTTGTAAGCTCGCGAGAGAGTTCCACAATGCTCTGCGTGACACCACTCCCTTCCGCATAAAACTTCCCTACCACAAATGCGATTGATAGGTGTTGGCGTTCCATGTTGGCCATGACTCACTCCAGCCTACCCGATAAACGCACACAAAGCCGTGAGCTCGAAAACAGGTGAACTTGTTGAGAACTTTGCTTCTCACTGGGCTTCTGGTTAATCCTAAACAAATGCCTATTCGGTGTACCTCTAGCAAACTCTGCGAAGTGTTCTTTGCTCGTCCAAGATTCCGCCGATCAAACCTCGCCCACTTTCCGCAACAGGACTTCCAATGCGTTAAACTCTTTATCGCCCCACCTCCTTGGATTAATCCTTCAAGCAAATAAGTGGCCGTTGATCTGGTGTCACCAATGCGAACTCTACCCCAGGTCCATAAGGGTGTGACTACCTTGTATGTGGCTAACCGTACCGGGTACAAGTGTCATACACAAGTGTCACCAGTCGTTCAGAATACCGGTCCAAAGTAAAGTCACATGCGCGCTGACGAGCGTTATGTGACATGTACTGCAGCAATTCGCGATCCTTAGCCAATAGTTCTAGTTTCTCCGCGATTGCTTCCGGGGCACGAACGGGAACGATGAACCCGTCGATCCCATCGCGAATAACGTCCGAAGCACCGCAATTGGGTGTCGTGACCACTGGTAGCCCGGAGGCCATTGCTTCCAGCACAACGGACGCAAAGGTATCGGACACGGTTGGTAATACGAAAACATCAGCCTGCTGATACACAACAGGCATTTGATGACGAGGCACGGACCCGAGGGCTTTCATAGCCGACGTGACCCGCTTCAAACCATACTCGCTAAGGCCATTTTGGTTTCCCACGTACAGTGACTGCGTTAATGACGGCACCTTTTCCAGGGCTAAGACCAGGTCTGTGATCCCTTTTAGAATCGGGTCATTCCCCACAAACAATACCGACAAAAATGGGCGCTCGTCTCGGGGCCTGTCAGCTGTGATAAATGCCGGGGAAAACCCATGCGGCACGATTCGGATTCGCTCCTCTCGCACCCCAGCGTCAATCAGTGCTTTCCTACAAAACGATGAGGGACAAACCACAATGTCCGCAAGTT
>JAKPII010000192.1 GCA_029549885.1 Planctomycetota bacterium | reverse complement strand
CCGGGGTTTGGTCATCGAAGCCTACAAGATGCAGTGTACCGTGCACAATGTAGAGCAACAACTCGTTTTCGCAAGGCCAGGCGAGACGTTTTGCCCAGGCAGCCGCCGTTTCTGCGCTGGCGACGATCTCGCCCTCCAAGTGGTGGTCGCCTTCTTCCAGGACAAAACTTAACACATCGGTAGGGGTCGGGTCTCCCAGGTATTGCCCATGAAGCTGGGCAATCGTGGCGTCATCCACAATGGCAATACTGATTTCGGCGGTTTCGATGCCCGCCTGTTGAAGGACGACCCGCACGGCCTTCCGGATCAAGTTGCGGTTGATCTTGCATGATTTGACCTGCTTGCTAATAGCAATGCGATACAAGGTTTAACCTCCCAAATCACAACAACACACAACGTTGGCCAGCGTTCTGGCAGCTTTAGTTATCATGCGGTGTTTCTTGGTTGGGCGATGAGGGGAGGGCGATCCGCTCGTTGGCAAGCTTTTCCACGACACGTTCGAAGTGGGACCGATTACGGGCGAGATAAGCCTCCACGGTGCGGATCATGGCAGGGGGTGTTTCGGCCCCCATGAGGTGGCTGAGCCGAGAAAGTTCCACGGGGTTATCGGGCAAGCGGCTACGAGCGGTGGGCGCCACCAGTTGCATGCGGTTCTCAAGTGTTCGGAGATACCGGTAACTTTCGAACAATTCCTTGAAGTCTCTTTCCTCAAGCACGCCGCATTCCCGCAACATCCGCAAGGCGGCCATGGTCGATGTTGTGTGCAGTTGGGGAAATTCCCGTCCGTGACGCAGTTGCAGCATTTGAACCAGGAACTCAACATCAACAGTCCCTCCGCAACCGCGTTTGATATCTAACCCTTTAGCCGTGGCTTCCAATCGCTTGCGCATGGCTGCGATCTCGTGGGCGAATTCCGGTCGCCAGGGCTGGCAGTGAATGACTTCGTGCAAGAGTTGGTTGATGACGGGCTGCATCCGGGGTGTGACCACGACCGGACGGGCCTTACATAGGGCCTGCCGTTCCCACAATTGACCCTGACCACTTTCAAAGTACTGCCGGAACTCGTTGAGGGTGAATACCAGCAAGCCGCTCCGTCCCGTGGGGCGAAGCCGTGCGTCCACCTGGTAAAGTCTGCCATGAGGACCGAGGTAGGAAGCCCGACGTATGATCCTTTGCGTCAACTCGCTAAAGAAATGTTGGTTGGTGGTCACTTCCCCTCGCCGGACGTAGCCCGAATCGACAACAGGCACGGTCTGCCCATCGCCCTCGTAAAGAAACACGAGATCCAGATCGCTTTGATAGTTCATCTCCTGACCGCCCAGCTTTCCGAGGGCGAGGATCACCATCTCCGCGCGGCGTCCTTGATCGGGGCCTTCTTGGATGGTGGGCTGGCCATACCGCAGCACCAGGTGTTCGTATTCCCGGACAACAATCTCCATGAGACAAGTTTCGGCCAATTCGCTGATGGTCCGCGTAATGGCCTCGACGTCCTCCTTGCCAAGAAGGTCACGCACGCCAATCTGGAGGAGGTGGTCATTCTTGAAGGCGTGCAAGATGGGATCGATGTCTTCTGCGGCTAGGCATAGCTCACGAAGGGAGTTTTCCATAAACTCCCGGCTTGGCAGTCGGTCCAAGACAAGGCTGTCCATTAGGCTGTCGATCATCCCCGGATTGCTGATGAGGAGACTGGCCAAGAATGGTGTGTAAGCACACAACTGGACGTACAACTTAAGCGACGGCGGATTGAAACTAAAAAGCTCCCACAGAACGCCTTTTCCACCGAGGGAATCGCTGACTTGGTCAAGCGTCACCAAAGTGGCGTCAGGATCGGGGGTTGTGGCGATCGCCGAAAGGAGCATCGGGGCAATGGAGGCCAGGAAGTGTCGGCACCGCCGCGTGGACAGGAACGGCACGCGCTCTTCGGCGAGCGACATGAGGTTGCGGTAGGCCTGCTCTGGATTGCTGAAGCGATGACGGCTTAAGACCTGCTTGATAAAGTCCGGGGATGGCTCGGGATCGAGCACCAATTCCACCTCTGGGGATGTCTCCGTTTCATCGCGAAACGCATCATGGAGCAGGTGGTTAATGATTTGTCGATTGCGGAAGGTGAAGCGATAGTAATCTGCCTCAAAGGCCTCGCTGGCCGACCTCGTAGGCGTATCGTGATAGCCCATCCGCACGGCGAGTTTTTGGATTTCTTCCGCGCCCTGGGGGATCGTGTGCGTCTGTAAGTCGAACATGATCTGGAGGCGATGTTCGAGTTTGCGGAGAAAGTGATAGCTCTCTTGAAGATAAGCGCTCTCCGTGTGAGTCAAGCAACCAGCCTGTTCCAGCCCAGCAATCGCATCGAGCGTGTTGCCGGTCCGCACGCCGGGGAGATCGGCACCGTGAAGAAGCTGCAAAAACTGGATGACAAATTCGATGTCGCGGATGCCGCCGGAACCATTCTTTACATCGCGGAGATCGCCTTGGGCCCGAGCTCGCTGTTCGATTTTTCGGCGAAGAGTTTTGATTCCCGAAATATCGGCCCGCGTCAAATAGCGGCGATAAATCCACGGTTCTAGTTGTTCCAGGAAGGCGTATCCAAGGTCTAGGTTTCCGGCTGCTGGTCGCGCCTTGATGTAGGCCTGTCGTTCCCATGTTCGCCCTCGCATGTCGTAGTAACGAAGAGCTGCCGGTACACTGATGGCGGCCGGTCCCTGTTCGCCTTCCGGACTTAAGCGACGATCGACACGGTAAACGGCCCCCAATTCGGTCCGCAGGGTGAGAAAGCGCACGATTTCCTGAACCAGTCGATGGAAGTATTCGGCGTTGCTCACGGAACGCGGGCCATCGGTTGTTCCCTCGTCCTCATAGAGGAAAATCAGATCGATGTCGCTGGAATAATTGAGTTCAACTCCTCCCAGTTTTCCCATGGCGAGGATGACGAAACGGGCGACCGAGCCATCGACCGTGCGAGGCTCTCCCAGTTTGCCGCGGAGTTTTTTTCGGGCGGCCTGGTAGGCCGCTTCCAACAGGGCATCCGCCACGTACGATATTTGCCGTGTGACCGTGGAAAGGCTGTGACCACAGACGAAATCCCCGTAGGCAATCCGCAATATTTCCCGTCGTTTGAACCGCCGCAACGTGGCCATGATCTCGTTTTCGTGGGTCAGCGCGGCGATTTCCGATGTTAGCTCGTCGATCAAGGCCTGGCGGGAAACGGGTTGGCCCTCGGTCAGCCGCAGCAGGTCGTAGCTTTCCGGATCACAGATCAGGATTTCGCTAAGGAACTGACTGGCCGAGAAAATCTGCAGCAAAGGGGCGAGGGCCTCGGGATCACGTTCAAAAAGTGACGCTAACGACAGCGGATTGCGGGTAGCGGCGAAAAAACGTTCCAAATTATTGAGCGCCATGTCCGGGTCGGCCAACTCCGGAAGCACCTTTTCCATCTGCTGGATGAGCACCGTCAGCAAGTCCAGCGGGACTCCCTGCCGGGCGATGCTGAGGAGGTTCCGATGGGCAACACGGGGATCACGCAGACGAAGGCCCGACAACCAACGGTTGGCTCCTTCAGGGTTCTCCAAAAACGAACGTAACGTTTCGACTTCCATAAACAATGTCAGATTTGCTGCAAAGGATGGCTTTCCAGGCCGCGACGGTCCGGAATTCATTTCAAGAGACGGCAGCTTCCGCCGCCAGCACATGCCCAAACAATGTTACGGCGCTCACCGCCTCGATCTTTACGGAAACAAACTGACCCACCAGGTCGGATGACCCCGGAAATACCACAATCCGATCACACGCCGTGCGCCCTGTCAATTGTAGTGAACCGTCCGATTGCCGCTGTTTGCCGCTGGCCTTGCTGGGGCCCTCCACCAACACCTCCACAACCTGTCCCACAAAGCGGCGATTCTCTTCCTCTGCGATACGGTTCTGGATAGCCAAAAGCTCGTTGTTGCGATCTCGCTTGACCTCTTCTGGCACATCATCCGGCCAAAGTTCGGCGGCCTTCGTTCCTGGCCGAGGACTGTACTTGAAGATGAAACTGTTCTTAAAGCGGGTATCCTCCACAAGTTTGACGGTGGCGGCAAAATCTTCTTCCGTTTCGCCACAAAAACCGACAATAAAGTCGCTCGTTATGGCGGCGCCTGGGATCGTCTCCCGGATGGCCGCGAGCATCTCTCGATACTCCTCCACAGTGTACCCTCGCTTCATCCTCTGAAGAATCCGGTTGGAACCGCTTTGGGCCGGAACGTGCAAATACGGACACACTTTAGGAAGGTCGCGCACCGCTTGGAGGAGATCGGGCGTCATATCGCAGGGATAGTTCGTCACGAACTTGATCCGGCGGATGCCTTCTACCTCATGGACTTCTGCCAGGACATCGGACAACCGCCAGGTCTTCCCGCCTTCGGTCCAGTGATAACTGTTGACCGTTTGACCCAGCAGCGTGATCTCAAGGCACCCTTGATCGGCCAATTGGCGGACTTCATCCAAGATTTCACTGGGGGATCGGCTTTGTTCTGGACCCCGTACTCGCGGCACAACGCAATACGTACAAAACTTGTCGCAGCCGTACATGACCCGCACATAAGCCTGGTAGGGCGTGACGCGGACAGACGGACGCTCCTTGCGATCTAAGGGGAGGAAACTCGCGCGAACTCGTTGTTGAGAAACCCCGCGGCGGTCTAGGCTGACTTCCACAATGGGAGAACCGGACTCGCCCAGCTTTTGCAGGAGCTCGGGTAACCGGGCAACTTGCCCTGGGCCTACGACCAGGTCCACATGAGGCGCCCTCTTGAGGATCAAACCTTGATCCTTTTGCGCCATACAGCCCAAGACGCCGATGATTTTTCCGGGTTTTTGCTCTTTCAGGTGTTTCAGCCGACCTAGGGCACTGTAGATTTTGTCTTCGGCGTGCTGCCGGACGCTACACGTGTTGAAGAGGATAATATCGGCATCCTGCCGGCGGGGGACGTACTCGTAGCCCGCTTCGAGGAGGGCTGCAATAACGAGTTCGCTGTCAAGTTCATTCATTTGACAGCCCACGGTTTCAATGTAAAAACGTTTTCCCATTGTGTTGTGCAGACGTTCACATGATCGAGTAAAAGGCGGTCAGATGCTGTGGGGTCCACAAACGGAGATCAGCCTTGGGGCCGACGCGAGAGACCCGGGTTCACCCCTCTTTCTTCGGTTTTCGCTTTCGAGCTGCCTCGGCCTGCATCCGGTAATACTCAACCCAGTACTGTCGAAATGACAGCATGACCCGCACCAAGAGCATCACAGCAGCGAAGGCCGCCACACTCCAAAGGGCGATGTCCCATCCACTGATACCTTCCATACGCTCGGATGCTCCTGGGAAAACTGGCCGATCTGCCGAATGCTGTTTCCTCTATTTTACCGGAAAGGCCTTGTTCCGCGCCTTCCCGTGGGCAATCGAGGATAATATTTGGTATGCCCCGGCTGTGATGATCCCGTACTTAACGTCCACTCCATAATCTCCCCTCGCCCGTTTGGCGGGAGAGGGGGCGGAGGTGAGAGTGGCGCGAATTTCTGCTGGTTTTTCCGACCCACTCCGACGTTCGCTTGCCCTCACCCCAGCCCTCTCCCGGAGGGAGAGGGAGACTTTTGCGGATAAGCTCTTAAAGGGACGACTCCGGGTAGGGACGGGTTGATTTCGCTGTTTTGGGAACTTGATTGGACCTGGAGCCAGACACAACAACGCGACCTTCTAAAGGGTGGTGTCGTGTTTTTTCTTGAAACAGGCTAAGCCACTTCCCGTACCCAGAACCTCACCAAATCGGTTATACTCAATCAGTTGGGGTAGAGAGATTTTTGGCAGTCAATTCGGTTATTTGTGAGAGGGACGTTGAGGAGGTTGCGCGACGCGTTGTATCTGAATATCAGATCGTATGACAGGGTTACCGAGTCTCGGTGACCAGGGCACCTGGCCTCAGGAGCACTGGTCCTAAGTTCGTCCCACCGCGGGAGTCTCCTCCTGGGTATCCCAAGGTGGAGGATTCTCGGTGTCGAAGCACGCGAGCGCTTTGGAAAGACAATCGCCCGAGAGCTTATGGCCACAACTGAAGTTACGGTATCTTTTCACGGATTGTCACGGGAATTGCAGATTCCGGAGGAACGGATTCAGGCTGTTGTCCAACTGCTTGACGCGGGAAACACGGTCCCCTTCATCACGCGGTATCGCAAGGATCAGACCGGGGGACTCGACGAGCAGCAGATTCGGACGATCCAAAACCGTGTCACGAAGCTGCGGCAACTCGCGGAGCGCAAGCAGGCGATCCTCCGGGCGATTGAGGCTCAAAACAAACTCACACCCACCCTGGCCAAAAAGATTTTGGCCGCTAACAGCCTGAAACGACTGGATGATCTCTATCTTCCCTTCCGCCCCAAAAAGCAAACCTTGGCCACCATTGCTCGTGAGCGGGGTTTGGGGCATCTCGCGGAAGAGATCCTTAATGCCGACCCGATCTGCGCGGACCTCGACAAGCGGGCGGCCGACTATATCAATCCGGACAAGCAAATCCTTTCCGGGGCCGACGCACTCTTAGGGGCAGGCCACATCCTGGCCGAGATGTTTAGCGAAAACGCGGCCTTGCGGGCCAGACTGCGGGATATCCTCAAGAAGACCGGGGTCATTAAGACAGTCCGCATTGCCCCAGAGGTCTCAGCCACTCCGCAACAACCTTCTCCCGCAGGCCAAAGCCCAACTCCCAGTCCGGCCACAGAGCTACCGACACCGGCCTCGGAAAGCTCAGTTGTCCAAGCTGTGACGACCCCACCGGAGGAGCAAACTGCCGCGGCCGGGTCATCGTTGGCTAGCGAGCCTGCTTCCGAGACCGCTGCTACCGAACCCGATCAGACGGGATCGATCCCCACCGAGGCGGCGCCCGGGGAAACTGAGGATTTGCCCCTCGCAGGGAGCAGGGAAGGAATGGAGCGGCCGTCAGAGGCAGCTTCTCCTGCGGGGGAGACTGAGCAACGGCTTGAAGCGCAAGCGTCTGAACATCCTAATGCCGAAAACACCGAGACTGGGGAGGCAGCTCCCATAGCCGAATCCCCAAGTGGTCCCGCCGAAGTGCAACAACCGACCGATGCGATGCCCCCGGCCGCTTCCTCGGGAGAATCATCGCAACAGGCGGCAACCGCGACTTCCCCGCCGACCAATGCGGCAAAGACGCCAAATCCGCGGGCAGCGGCTAAAGAGGCCGAAAAGCGTCGCAAAGAGGAACAGCGGATCAAGGAATTTGCCGATTATTTCGATTTTCAAGAGGCCATTCGATCGATTCCTCCTCATCGGGTCCTGGCCATCAACCGAGGTGAGGCCCTCAAGATCATTCGGGTCAAGATCAAGGCGGACGAAGAGGCCCTTGATCGAGCCGTTGAGGAAATTTGCGTCCCGAAAGACCATCCCCACGCAGATTTCCTCCGCGGGTGTGCCCGAGATGCCCTCAATCGGCTTATTTTGCCCAGTTTAGAAAGGGAAATTCGGCGCGAACTTACGGAAAAGGCCGAAGCTCACGCAGTCAAGGTCTTTGCCAAAAATCTGCGGCGACTTTTGCTCCAACGACCGGTGAGGGACCGCCGAGTGCTGGCCATTGACCCCGGTTATCGCAACGGGTGCAAGCTCGCAGCGCTCGACGAATATGGCAATGTTCTCGATCATAAGCTCATCTACCTGGTCGAGAAGAAGGGTTACACCCGGGAAATGGCCAAGGAGACCGTCTGTGAACTGATCGACAAGTATCAGTTGACCTGCATCGCCATCGGGAACGGGAGCGGCTCGCGACTGGCTGAGATGTTCATCGCCGAGTTACTGGAGAATGAGCTGAAAAACCGGGGGATTGGTTACACGATTGTCAACGAAGCAGGAGCCAGCGTGTATTCGACGAGCCAAATTGGCCGAGAGGAGCTCCCCAATCTGGAGGCGTCGTACCGTGGCGCCGTATCAATTGGGCGACGCCTGCTGGATCCGCTGAGTGAATTGGTGAAGATTGACCCGGCTAACCTCGGCGTCGGTATGTATCAGCACGATCTCAAAGAGAAACACCTCCGCGAGTCGTTGGATGAAGTCGTCGAATCGTGCGTCAACTATGTGGGCGTGGATGTCAATACGGCCAGTCCCGCGTTGTTAGGCTATGTATCGGGGCTCAATAAGCTCACGGCTCGACGGATCTACGAGTACCGTCAGGAACATGGGGCCTTCCGCAGCCGTGAGGAATTGAAAAAGGTCCCTGGCATTGGAGAGGCCACGTTTGTCCAGGCCGCGGGATTCTTGAAAATTTCGGGAGGGGACAATCCCCTAGATGCCACGTGGATTCACCCGGAAAGCTATGAACTAGCCCATCGGGTGATGGAAAAACTGGGGATCACGGCCGAGGATCTGACAAAGGCCGACAAGCGAGCCGAGTTGGCCGCCCGCATTAATCAAGTCAACGTGGAAGCTCTGGCGGCCGAGTTGAATTGCGGTGTCTTTACCCTGCGGGATATCCTAGCACAGTTTGTCCGCCCAGGGCGTGATCCACGTGAAGAATTGCCCCCACCTGTCTTCAAACAGGGGATCCTCAAGCTGGAGGATCTTTCGCCGGGAATGGAGTTGATGGGAACGGTCCTCAACGTGGTGGATTTTGGGGCCTTTGTCGATATTGGTTTACCCAACAGCGGCCTGGTTCACCGCAGTCGGATGGACCGCAATTTTGTGGCGGACCCGCATTCGGTCGTGGCTGTGGGTGATGTGGTTCGCGTTTGGGTGGTGGACGTCGATCGGGATCGGAGACGGATTTCGTTGAGCCTTGTCCCACTTGAGGAATTGGCGGAGAAACAGGTATCGCGCGAGCGACGTGCCGAGCGCACCGCGGAAAAGCCTCGACGGCAAAAGGCGGAAAAGCCACGGCGAACGGCCGCGACCCCGTCGGACGAAACCGAGGCGCAAAAGCGTGAGGAATCAGCGGAAGGCCAACGGGAACGGCGGGCTCGATTCCCTCGCCGAGAGGATCGGCCTGCCCGGCCAGAAGAAAGTGTCGCGAAATCCCAGGACGGAATGCCCGTTATTTCGCGACCCGTCAGATTGCCACGGCGTCCTGAACGCGAGCAACCCAAGGCCCCCGCGGAACCGCTCAGCGAGGAGGTACTGACCGGCAAGGAACCGATGCGGAGCTTTGCCGACTTGATGCAGTATTTTGCGGCAAAAGGGGTGATCCGTCCCAGCACGCCTAAGACCTCGGGAAGCCACAGTGGCCGATCAGGGAAGAAGAACAAAGGCGGCAAAGATAAAAAGGGCGGCCGTAGTTCCGAAGACCGCAGAACCCCCGAACAAGCGGCTCCTTCGCCTGCGGACCGTCTCGGGGATCAACCAAAGCCCGCCGAAAGCCCGTCGCCGACGGATCATCAACAGCGCGAGCAGCCCACAAGTGAAGGGACTTCAATCCCGAATGCTCCAGCACAGTCGCAGGATACGATCACAGGAAACCCGCGAAACCAGGGTGTCGAGTCTGCTGGGACGATTCCCGTGCCTGACGAGGGCCAGGTGCCCGGCCCGGACGCGATTGCTCCGGCAGAAGAGGCTGGTTCTTCTGAAGGTGAGAATCAACAAAAGAGTTCAGATGGTCCGTGATCAAGAGTTAGGCGACTTCAGGATACCTGTGGTGGGCCTGGTTCGGGCGAATGCCCTTCCGCCGGAGGGTGGGGCTCAATGTGGATAACAATGCGGGACAATTCCGGAAATTTCCGGTGAAGGTAGCTCTCCAGAGTCCGGCTGATCTCATGAGCCGTGCCGATTGGCAGCGTGCCATCCAGGTGCAGATGAAAGCTCAGGGAAACCCCCTGCGGTGTTTGACGTGTCACAAGGGCGTGTCCATTCATGGGTGTCCCAGAGGCCTGACTGAAATCGGCAATGGCCTGATGGAATGATTCCGTTCTGATCGGCGCTTGATCGCGAGCCTCGCTTTCTGCTCTGGTCACGCCATTCGGTTCGATGTGCGTTAGGACAGATTCGATTTTTGGGAGATCGCTCTTGATGGTGGATTCAAGCCGAGTGACGAGGTCATGGGCTTGTTCCAGGTTTAAGTCAGGGCTGACTTCCACATGTAATTCGATTGAGTTTCCCACGGGAGTGGAAATGACCTGCACGTCATGCACAGCAAGTCCCAAACTGGCGGCCAAGGCTCGGATGGATGTGACAAGGTCTTCGTCTTCTCTCGCCACGGGTTCCACGTGCACTACGACATCCGCCTCGGGAAGTTGACTTCGGATGGCAGCCGTTACGTTGGTGGCGACCTCATGGGCTTGAGCCAGACCCAACTCGCGGGGGACGCAAACAGTCATATCGGCAAACACGCCGGCCCCACTCTGCCGAACCCGGAGGTCGCGAACCTCCTCAACCCCTTTCACTTGGCTTGCCGAATGCTCCACCAGATGGGCAAGCGAGCGAGATGTCCGATCGGTCAAGGCATCGATGGCACGTAGTCCTAGTCGCACGCAGATCACGGAAACCAAGATGGCAACAATGAGGGCCGCCAAGGCGTCCGCATGGATGAGCCAGGGCCAATCCAATCGCTGAGCCAGCAGGACACAGGTCAACCCCAACAAGACGACCAACGATGACCAAACGTCGGAGGCAAAATGCAAGGCGTCAGCTTCCAGGGCCTGGCTGGAATATTTCTCAGCAGCTTCCCGCAAGTGATGGGCCCGCCAAAGGTCGACGACAATCGAGGCAATGACGACGCCAAATGCCCAGGGGCTGGGGAGGATTTCAAGTTCTGCTCGAAAGAAAAGCCGTTGAATGGCCTCATAAAAAACCCAAACGCAAACCAGCAACAATAAGGCCGTCTCGGCCAAGGCAGAAAGATTCTCAAATTTCCCGTGACCGTAACGATGCTCTTCATCGGCCGGTCGATCGGCAATGCGGACGGCCCAGAGCGTCATTCCCGTAGCCACCAGGTCCAAGCCCGAGTGAAGGGCCTCGGAAATAATTCCCAGGCTGTTTGTCAAAATACCGACAACAACCTTCCCTGCCGTCAAACCAGCGGCCGCTAAAAGTGACGCCAAGGCAACCTGGGTTTTCCCGTGGAATTCAACATGCATAGTGCTTCGTGATACCTGATAGGCCAAGGGATTGTCTAGCGGGTTCGCTCTTGGGGCCGTTCAAACTTCTCATTATACGTCCGTTTGTCGCATACGAACTCGGTAGTTGTTCGCGGTCTGCCATTGCGTTATCTTCATCAAACAAGCCTTGCTCACATTACCCAAAAACGAAAGCACGGGTATTTCGTGCTGGAAAATCTTCGAGCATCGTTTGACGGGGGATCATCCAGACGAAAGAGTCGGTTTGTGGTCGAACATCCGAGGACTCTTAACCAAGAAAGATACACCCTATGCCACGAGAGAAAATGACATCGCGGGAACGGCTTTTGGCGGCGCTCAACCACCAGGAACCGGACCGTGTTCCTATTGACCTGGGAGGAAACCAGACGGGTATTCATCGCCTTGCCTACGAGGCCTTGTTGAAGCACTTGGGATGGGAAGAGACGATCGAGATTATGGACGCCGTCCAGCAGTTGGCCCGTCCCTCGGAAGCGGTGCTCGAACGCTTTCACGTTGATACCCGCTATATCGCGGCAAAACCTGCGGAGAGTTGGAAAGGCGAAATTGTGCGGGCAGAACGCGATGGGCGAGTTTGGCTTGACCTCGTGGATGAATGGGGTGTCCGTTGGTCCATGCCGGAAGACGGTGGTCTTTACATGGACATCACCTATCATCCCTTGGCCAAGGCCACCATGAAGGATCTTCAGGAGTATCCTTTTCCCAAAGGAGATGATCCGTCTCGGTTTGTGGGATTACGAGAGGAGGCACTCCGCATTCGCCGGGAAACTCCTTACGCCGTTGTCAGCGGCATCTCGGGCGTGGTCTATGAAACCTGCTGGTACCTGCGGGGACTGGAACGGTGGTTCATCGACATGATCGAGCAACCAGAATTCTGTGCCGCCTTACTCGATCGCACACTGCGGTTTTGGATGGACTGGTTCCGCTTGTTCTTAAAGGAAGTCGGTGACCTGGTTGATGTGATCATGATTGGTGATGACCTGGCCGGGCAGGATGGTCCACTCTTTAGTCCCAGCTTTTACCAAGCAATCGTCAAACCGCGGCATAAAGCCCTCGTTCAATTCATCCGTTCGCAGACGCACGCCAAGATATGGTATCACACGTGCGGCGCCTGCCGGAGCTTTATTCCCGATCTTATCGACAACGGCATCGATATCCTCAATCCCGTCCAGATCAGCGCGCGGGATATGGACCCCACCACGCTCAAGGCCGAATACGGCCAGCAATTGGCTTTCTGGGGTGGGGCCATCGATGCGCAACACGTATTGCCGTCGGCCTCTCCCGACGAAATCCGCGAACATGTCCGCCGTCATCTGGAGATCTGGAAGCCGGGCGGCGGTTACGTATTCAATAACGTGCACAACATCCAGGCCGGTGTTCCGCCCGAGAATATCGTGGCCCTGTTCGATGCGGCTTATGAATTTGGGTTCTACGAGCAATGAAATAGAAAAAAGCCGCCCAAGATTGCCTGTTATCAGCCTTGGGCCGCCAGAACCTCATCGCCACCGATAATCGGGGGTCTTAGAGCCTATCCCATCATCTCCCCTCACCAGTTCGGCAGGAGAGGGGGCAGGGTTGAGGGTGGCTCGAATCGGCGCCGGTTTTCTGGATCAACTCCGACGATCACTTGCCCTCACCCCAACCCTCTCCCGGAAGGAGAGGGGGACTTACTGGGATAGACTCTTATTCGTTTTCACCGACGCGAATGGCAACGTAGCGGGACATGCCTTCGGGCGTCGCCACACGCAGGAGCACCCCTTGGCTAAGCGGTTTGGCCGCCAGGGCCTCTCGCAGGTCGCTAACGTTGCTCACCTTCTGCCGATTGGCTTCAACGATGATGGTGCCTTCAGACAATCCGGCCAAGGCTGCCGGGCTGCCAGGCTTCACCGCTGTAATCACGACTCCTTCCTTCAAATCAGTTCCCAGTTGCTCGGCCACTTCAGGCGTAAGCGTTTCCACCTGGATGCCCAACTTGGCAATGGCTTCAGACTCGGGGAGCGCGCGACCTCTACCGCGGAGCCGAGGCGGCACACGATCCATGCCGTATTCACTCGGCTGTTCGCGGACAGTAACTTTGATCGTCATCCGCTTGTCATCGCGGAGGATTTCCACATCGTGGGCCTTGTCGATCTCTGATTCCTCCACGTAGCTCTGAAGCTCATTTGGTGAGCTGACTTTCTTGCCGTCGAAACTCAAGATCACGTCACCCGATTTAATGCCGGCTTCAGATGCCGGAGTGTTTGGGTAAACTTCAGTGACCAAGACTCCTTCGTTGGGTTCCACGCCCAACTGTTCGGCCAGGGCACCTTCGACGGGCTGAATCGCTACCCCTAGGTAACCCCGGCGGACGAAACCTTTCTCCGCTAACTGCGTCGCAACAAATTTGGCAAGATTTGACGGAATAGCGAAACCGACTCCTTGATACCCGCCAGATTCGGTGCTAATGGCCGTGTTAATGCCGATGACCTCACCATCAAGGTTAACCAGCGGACCACCACTGTTACCGGGATTGATGGCCGCATCGGTCTGAATGAAGTTCTCGCGGAAGGCGATGCCTAACCCACGGCCCTTGGCACTTACAATACCCGCCGTCACCGTGCCCTCCAAACCAAAAGGTTGACCGAGCGCAAGAACCCAGTCGCCCACCTGAACCTGATCGCTGTCGCCTAATACGGCTGCCTTAAGACCCTTGGCACCTTTAATCCAGACAAGGGCCAAATCCGTCTTCGGGTCGGTTTTGACATCAACGGCGTCGAATTCTCGCCCATCGTGTAACCGAACGAGGATCTTCCCCTCTGGGGTCACCACATGGGCATTGGTGAGAATGACGCCGGCGGGATCAATGATGACACCGGAGCCAAGCCCTCGTACAAATTGTGGTGGCGTTGGCCCGCGACGGAAAAACTGGCGAAATGAAGGGTCCCGAAACATATCCTCAAAAGGTGTCCCTTCAAAAGGATTGTCGAAGAAGGGTATGATCTCCTCACTGCGGCCTCCGACATTTGTGTAAGTCCGAATCATTACGACACTGGGAAGTACCTCCTGGGCGGCCGCACGAAATGCCGCCGACAGTTGATTAGCAAATTGATGTTCCGGGGAAGTGGTTTTTGTTTTTGGTGAGGCCAGGTTCAATCGCTGGGGCTGCTGCTCACCCAAGCTGCCTACAATGAGGCCGCTTCCCGTCAGAACCGTGATAATCAATACAAGGGTCAAGAAGTAATGACGTCGCACGCTGTTCACTAAATTGGACATGGCTACCCTCCTATTGCCAAATGATTTCATGCATTACGGTGTAACAACCGCCGCGGGATTTCACGACACTTGTCCACTCTCTTACACGATCCACCTGGTTGTCGCACCCACTAGCCCCCCAACTGTGGCACGGCAACATTCTCCATCGTGGACTTTTAGAGGATGTTGCCGGTCCCCAGTGCTTTGTAGCACGGAAACCTTACAGTTAACGCGGGAACCGTTCCTTGCCAGAACGAGAGCCTACCTCCAGGCTGTCTTTTTCCTGTTTTCCTTAATTGCCTGTCTTGCCAAGAATAAACCGACCGAAGGAGTTCTCGCACAGTTTATGAATCATGAACCTTGTCTGCCAATCCGGCGCCGGAACCTGCCAGAATGGGTTTTATTTTGTGCGAGATTCCTGGGACGATTTACCTGCGGTGGGGTTACTCAGCAATTGCTATGCCGAATTTGCGAGCCCAAACGGTTACGTTGGCCCGCCACTCG
>JAKPII010000174.1 GCA_029549885.1 Planctomycetota bacterium | reverse complement strand
CGCCTGGTGGTGGTCCGGGCAGGTACGCCCGTGGAGACGCAGGAGCGGGTTGGCCGGTTCGGAGGGTCGCTATAAGCTGCCGATCGTCGGAACCGTCTAACGGGGCGCGGCCGACATATTCGACCCGCACGCGCCCGATGCCATTATCGCGGAATTCCAATAGCTTGGCGGCTGTATTTGAGACGTCGATCAAGCGATTTCCGTGGTAAGGCCCGCGATCGTTGACCCGGACGATGACCGACTTGCCGTTGGCCAGATTGGTGACGCGGGCGTAGCTGGGGAGCGGAAGGGTCGGATGGGCTGCCGTGAGCGAGGTCATGTCAAATGCCTCGCCATTGGCCGTCAGGCGGCCGTGAAAGGCGTCGCCGTACCAGGAGGCCACACCCTCGGCCCGATAGTTTGGATTTTCCTCGGGGACATAGGTCCGGCCTGCAACGACGTAGGGTTTACCGACGCGGTAGGTTCCGCCCCCCTTTGGAACGGCCTCCCCGAAATCGACCACACGCGGACTGCTCGAAACGCCATATTTGGGGTCGACCCGGCTGGACAACTTGTTCGCCGATCCGCAATTGGCCACGAGAAGGCACACCGCACCCACCGCCGCCAGACGCGCGACCGCCTTGCCCGATTCCCTGACGCAAATCCCCATAAAACCCCGAATAGCACTTTTGCCGCCACCTTGCCTACCGGCCCTGTGACGGGACGCCCCCGCACCTCTTACGACGATTACCTTAACCTATTGCTGATGAGCCTGAAACGGCCCGCCGTATGAGGTGGTAAACCAGAGATTGAGAACCGCCTCTGCCCGCATTCCACTGATCGGCTGACGACGCGAGGCCCAGATCACCCGGCCAGGATCGCAAGCATCTTCCTGTCGCCGGTTATCGTCGTTACTCTGGTGCTATTGATGCGAAATGCGCGATCTCCAGCGATCGCCGACGCTAAACGACTGCTGAACAGGCTTTGGCGGAAGGGGTGGGATTCGAACCCACGGTGCCCTTGCAGGCACGCCGGTTTTCAAGACCGGTGCCTTAAACCACTCGGCCACCCTTCCTGAACGCAGAAGGTCAGCACTTAGCAAAGCGGGCGGGGCAACGAAAGGGGCGGCAGCCCTGAAAATGCGATTGGCTCAAGCCGGGCCGAAATAACCGAATCCACCTAGGCGGCCGATCCGCGCGCTGGGCCCAATGTCAGCATCGAGAGAATCTCAGAGAACGGAACATGGATGGTCACCGGCTTCAGACGAAGCTGGAATGTGGCAATCGGCTCGTGGCAGCGAAGCCCCTTCCCGCCCTTGACCAGGCCCAGATCACGAATGAGCTTGTAGGTTTTTCCGTCAGCCATTCGGACCAGACGAACATTCTCAAAATACTTGAGCACGCACGCTCTCCTTGCACGCAAGGAGAGCAGCCGTTTGTTACGATTCGGTCAAGATTTGACGTATGGATCGCGGTCATATGATTCGCCCGCGAAGGCCGGCAGCCGATCCTTCAGGCCCGCACGGCCCCTGGATTGATTGCAGTGGGCTTGTCGAACTTGTGCGCCAGCCACGATGAGAACGTTGCGGGAATGAAGCCGACCAGACCGTACAGAAGATAATGCTGGAAACCGGTTTCGCTGCCGAGCGTTCCGTAAAGTATCGCCGTCGCGGCGAAAGCAACGAGCCCCGTCAGCACCATACGGAGAAACGGCCCGATCATCCGGATGTGGAGCAGGATATCGTCTACGGCTCCAATCATCAGGGCCGGGATGAAGCCGAACAGATAATTGTAGGGCACGGTAACCAGCATCACCTTGAACAGCTTTTGGATGACGTTGACCCCATCCCAGTATCCGGCCGGCGCGCCAAGAATGAGCAGGAAAAACCCGCCGATTAACGGACCGATCGCTGCGAAGATGATGTACCGCTTCATGACCCTCTGCCCGGTTGCTTGCCAGCGCGCCACGCTTATTCGTACGGCCATAAGAAAACGAGAACAGGTCCCGGCGCAAGCCGTGATCACTCACATCCCATCTCAGCGGACGGGAAATTCGCGCCCCCGGTGCCGGAACCAACCGCAAGACCGCAACGTTGTTCAGGCAAGGGCGGAAAACCGGAAACGGCGGCGCGCTCAAAGAGCTTCTCCCGATGCCTTGGCTTGGGGCAACGCTTTTCGGAGGTGAAGATGCCCTACGCCCTCTTCTGCGAAGATGCCAAAATCAGCAGAGCCTATCCCACGGAAGCCGATGTCTGGAAACACGCCGCAGAAAACGGTCTCGTCGTGGATGTCGCCTCGGAGGGCAACCACCCCAAACGGATTCTGGATAACGGATATACGATCCGACCTTGCCAGCGCGACCCGATTGAAAAACATGTGCGGGGGGCGACGGACCTCAAACTTACCTTGGGCTCTTGAGGAACAGAGGCCCTAGCGCGCACCACGAAGCTTGCATGAAGTCGAACAGGTCGTCCTCACCCCTGCATTGCAAGCCATGCACACGGCGACACACTGATCAAAATTCTTTGGGTCGTATGAGCTATAAAGCTTCGACGCGCACGCCACTGTCACCGCAGGCGGCTCAGCTGGTTTTAGCGATTGCGTCAAGGCAAAGACAGCGACCAGCAAGCATACGGTCATCGACACGAAAATAACCACGCCACGGATCATGCGTGGACGCTCTCGCCGTACCGTCCTTTCAGCGCCGTCCAACTGGCTGCCCGTCACCTCGGACTCCTTCAAGTCATTAACGTGGCATGCCTCGCCTCAGTTCCGGTCGCGACAAAAACTCGCATTCTCCCTGAAAAAAGCCAGTCATTGTCAACAATGAACCGTTTCTCACTCAGGTGATCACCTGCGTCAGCGATGAGTTGTTCAACAACCACCCAGGGGTCTGACTCCGGATCATTTGGTTCCGGCATCGCTGATCCGGCATCCCCGACACCACTCGTTCATCCCGGACGAGAGTGGTTAATGA
>JAKPII010000143.1 GCA_029549885.1 Planctomycetota bacterium | reverse complement strand
CGGCACAGAATGGCTTGACTTAACCGGCGAACTGGCGTCGGCATGGGCGAAACTGGAAGAGTACGCTGCCCGCTTGGCCCTGGTGCTCCATTGCGTCCGTGTGGTAACCCGTGATGCGACAACGGATGCCGTGGACGCCGTAAGCATGCAATCCGGCATCACGTTGGCAACGTGGTTCAAACGTGAGGCCCGTCGCGTCCATGCTTTGTTCACGGAGACGGACGAAGAAGCCGACCAGCGGCGGTTAATCGAGTGGATCGAGGCCCGGGGTGGAGCGGCAACAGTCCGAGACCTAACCCATGGGCTGCGCCGGTTTCGGAACCAACCCGGCGCGGCGGAAGCGGCCCTCACCGGCCTTGTGAAAGCCGGTTTGGGGCATTGGGAATCGCCACCATCAAACCAAAAGGGGGGGCGCCCGACACGTGTTTTTCGCCTCGTCTCCAAGTGTCACCGTCACCAAAACCCCCCTAAAAGGCCGAAATACGAAGGTTTCGGTGACGGTGACAGTGGTGACACCGAAACTTCACGGCCCACGACGACGGAAATACCGAATGTTATGCCCCCCACAAGTTGTATTGCCCCAACGGACGGAACCGATGGTGACGACGAGTTGCTGGAGATAAGCCTATGAATTTGGTCACGCTTGAACCGGTGGAGGGAATGGTATGACGGGAAAATCGCTACTTCACGCAGCACGACAAGCTGGATTGGAGATATCCCTACTAACGGATGGGGCATTGCGGGTTGACGGCCCCGTGGGTGTCCGGGACGTCTTCAGAGACAAAATTCGCGCTCATAAGCAAGAGCTGATCGACGCTATCCAGGACGAAACGCAGCAGCGAAAGGAACGCGAACGCCGGTTGAGGGAGGCTATCCGGCAACTGGTCCGAGAATGCCAGTGGTTGGACCACCTTGAACGGTGTTCGGCCTGCACGGCCGGGCGCCCGGGATGCGCTAGCGGTAGCCGGTTGTGGGAGGATTGCGGGGATGGGATAGAGAGGCCGGACCCACCGACGGACCCAGAGATGTGGGAACGTGGGGCGAAGTTGCTCGCTGCACTGTGGGCCGCTGGTTTCCGGTTGCAAATCGTTAAAAATGGGGGCGAGTATGGTCTCAACCTTATCAGAGAGGCCCACTCCACCCCGGCCTTATTAGAGCGCTACTGCCGGGATCACAGAGCCGCGATAGCTGTGCTGGTGCATGTATGCCAGCAACTTGGCATTGACCCACTGCAATGGCATACGGCAGTGGATTACTTTGGAAAGGTCATCGTGACCTGCTTCGGCCCGGAAATGGCCCATAGAGGCCCAGGGGAGGCCGATAAGGCAAAATGACCTATTTGATATCGAGAGGGTGGCTTCCAGAGATTTAAGGGCCACAAGGCCCGGATAATGACGGCAAGGCCCAAAATCATGCGAACACATAGGCGGATTGCAATGGGCGATAATCTCAGATAACACGGGAGCATGTAAGCTATGGCTGGTTTAGGCAAAGACTCATCCGGTTGGCGTGTACGGTTTTACGAAGACGGCCAACGAAAGACGTTGCGGCTTGGCAACATCCCCAAGAAAGACGCCGTCACAGTGGCCCACATGATTGAGCGGCTATTGACGGCCAAGCGGCTAGGGATTCCCCTGGATTCTCAAACCGTGGGATGGCTGGCACGTATCAGCGATGACCTCCATGACCGGCTAGCACGCGCCGGCCTAGTAGAACCCCGGCAACGGACCACCCTCGGCGACTTACTAGAGCGGTATTTTGCGGCCCGTATGGACGTCAAATCGGCCACCCGCATCATGTGGCAGCAAGCCGGCGCTGACTTACTGGCGTTTTTCGGTGGTGATTGCAAGATTGCCAACATCAACCGGGACGCTGCCGAGGCGTTTAAGAACTATCTTGTTAACCGTCGCTTGGCCCCATCAACGATAAGCCGTCGCTTGCAACGAGCACGCCAGTTTTTCACGTGGGCCGTCGATAATGGACTGATCGACACCAACCCCTTTGCTAAGGTCAAACACGCGGCGGGGAATCCTCTCGAACGGCGGCGATATGTCACGCTGGAAGAAATGCAACGACTGATTGACGCGGCCCCCAATTGGGTTTGGCGAACGATCATCGCCCTCTGTCGATTCGGAGGCCTACGCTGCCCCAGCGAAGTGCTGTCGTTGCGGTGGGAGGACGTGGACCTCCCGGGTGGCCGGATGATCGTCACATCCCCCAAGACCGAACACCATCCGGGAGGTGGCCGAAGGGTAGTGCCGATCTTTGTCCGATTGCGGCCCTACTTGGAAGAGGCTTGGGACCATGCGGAAGGGCATACACACGTCATCCCCGAAAACCTCTACCTTAAAGCAAGCCGCGGCCCCAATGGATGGGTAAACTGCAACCTTCGGACGCAGTTTGAACGCATCATCCGTCGGGCGGGATTGGAACCATGGCCCCGGCTGTTCCACAACCTGCGGGCGTCATGCGAAACTGACCTAGCCAGCGAGTTTCCAATCGCCACGGTGTGCAAGTGGATCGGAAACACGGTTGCGATTGCGGCCAAGCACTACGTGGAACCGCTTGATGAGCACTTTCAACGGGCTGCAGGCTTGGCCATACCAGCGGCCATGCACACGCCGGAAATAGGCTGCAACGATGAGAAGCCGAATCACGAAAACCCCGTTTTTTCCGCGTTTTGCGCTATGTTGCCGACTAGTGCAAATACCCCAATAGCCGAGGCGGGATTCGAACCCGCACGGGGATAACTCCCCACAGGATTTTAAGTCCTGTGCGTCTGCCATTCCGCCACTCGGCCACCTCAATGAACACCATATCTCCGGAACTTGGTCAGTACTTACGACCTAAAGGCACCAAAGTTCGTGGTACCCATATAACGCTTCATGGTACGTAAATTATCTCTCCGCTATAATCCTTCCGCGCTCCTCAGGCGGTTCCCTGCCTGTCAGAGACCTTACTCTAAAAGGAACTGTTCTTCCGTACAGTAATACACGCTCCGTCAGGTACTTCCCTATGTGTTAGGAAGTCCCTGGTTGATCGTGGCAAATGCAATACCCAAATTATGATACTTTTCTCTCTTTTATGAAGTCTCTTCCGAGACGACCTTTGGTCGGTGGTTCTTCGCAAGTACGCGGTTAATAGCATTCAAAAATGCTTTCGCACTTGCCTCCAGGCTATCCGTGGACACACCGCGTCCTCGGAAGATTTCCCCATTATACTCGACCTGGACCTGAACCTCACCCAGGGCGTCTTTGCCGACAGTTACACTGTGGACGCGAAAATCCCGACAGGCGACTGTGATGCCCGTGATCTTCTCGATAGCCAAGAACACCGCATCGACGGGTCCGTCGCCGGCCGCCAGTGTGAGGGTTCTCAGCTCGTTGTCGGCCCGGCGGAGTGTCATCGTGACCTCGGGAACACGCTGGGTGCCTACCGTCAGTTGGTAGGATTCTAAAGACCATGTGTCCGTAACGACCCGCGTTTCCTGCTCGATGAGGGCCGCCAGGTCACCATCGTAAACCTCTTTTTTCTTGTCGGCAAGGATTTTGAATTCACGAAACACGCGATCCAACTGTTCCGGGGTCAATTGATAACCGAGGGCCTTGGCGCGAGCAGCGAGTGCGGCACGTCCGCTGTGCTTGCCGAGCACCAGGTCGCTGCGCGAAAAGCCCACATCCTCAGGCCGCATGATCTCGTAAGTCTTTGGCTCCTTGAGGATCCCGTCTTGATGAATACCGGCCTCGTGGGCAAAGGCGTTTTGCCCGACGATGGCTTTATTCCGTTGGACCACCATGCCGGTAATTCCTGCCACCAGTCGGCTGGTTGGGACAAGCCGTTGGCTCACGATCCCGGTGTCGGCATGGTAAATGTCTTGGCGGACCCGGAGGGCCATGACAACTTCTTCGAGTGCGCAATTTCCTGCCCGCTCGCCGATGCCATTGATCGTACACTCGACCTGTCCCGCTCCCGCCTCCACGGCAGCTAGACTATTGGCAACAGCCATGCCCAGGTCGTTATGGCAATGAACGCTGATGACCGCCTTTCCGATGTTAGGAACTCGTTCCCGAAGTGTTGTGATCAACCGGAACATTTGGCCGGGGGTGGCGTACCCTACGGTGTCGGGGATATTAATCGTGGTGGCACCGGCGTCAATGGCGGCCTCGACCACCTGGCAGAGGAAATCGATCTCCGTGCGGACTGCATCCTCCGGCGAGAACTCAACGTTGGGGCAGTATCCAACGGCTCGTCGCACCCCAGCCACGGCCACGTCGATGATCTGTTCTTTCGTCATGCGAAGCTTATGTTCCCGGTGGATGGCGCTCGTCGCGAGGAAGACATGAATGCGCGGGGATTCGGCAAAGCGGAGGGCTTCCCAAGCGCGGTCGATGTCTTCCGGACGGCACCGGGCAAGGCCGCAAATGACAGGACCACGCACTGACTCGGCAATCGCCTTGACGGCCTCGAAATCGCCGGGGGAGGCAATCGGGAAACCGGCCTCGATAACATCCACGCCCAGTTGTGCTAAGGCGTGAGCCACCTCCAACTTTTCTTGGAGGTTCATGCTGCAGCCCGGTGATTGTTCCCCGTCGCGGAGCGTCGTATCGAAGATAACAATTCTGCGTGTTTGCGTTTTTGGATTTGCTTCGTTCATGGTCTTCGACCCTGATTCGCCAAGAGACTCCGAACTCAAAGTAACACCTTCACAAACGCGGTAGGTAGGGTCGTCGCAATAACAACCATGCCCGAGTGGGAGCCAATCGCCGTTTTTCCATCTGTATTATGGTGCTTTTGCGGATCACGAGGTCCATAATTTTTCCGTACTGCCTAAAACGTTTGCAGGCCTGACGGTCACCTTCTGCGAGTCTTAGCGGTCAATTACGCTGGAGGCCATCTTGCCGCTTAAAGCTTATCTCATAATCTCCCCTCACCCGTTGGGCGGGAGAGGGGTCGGGGGTGAGGGTGGCTCGAATCACTGCCGGTTTTCTTGCTGGACTCCGACAGTCCCTTGCCCTCACCCCAACCCTCTCCCACAGGGAGAGGGGGACTTTTTGGGATAGACTCTTAGTGTCAAACAAAAAACCCAGGGTTTGCTTGGCCCTGGGTTCGATAGTCCATTTTTACCTAATCTACTGCGCGAACCGTAGGGCCAGCCTCATTGGCGAGGCAATAACAACAAGCCCAACAGCAGGTTCACGCAATTGATCAGGTGCATTGTTTCCCTCATGTCTTCCACAACTTTCAATAACTTTATCCCCTAGGTTTCATCTCGTCAAGGCGGGATTGGCTCGGAGTTTACCAACTTTTAGTTACTTTTTTGCGGCTATGGTGCACAGTCCTGGTTTGAGCTTGCGAGCGCGGTCGCCTTCACATGTTCGCTTCCTGGGGTAAAATGCACGCCTTGCCTATTTTGTGGTTTTGACGCGACTTGCATCTGTGAGGCCCCATTTCTGCAGGGTCGATTCTCCGAAACGGACCTCCGTTATTAATTCGCCACAATTGCTGCGGCCCGAACAATTCTCGTCCAACCCCCTGTTTCCCGGCGAGTTGGGGTCTCAAAAGTGGGTAGACTTTATGGGAGGGGCGAAGGGCCTATCCCATAATCTCCCCTCTCCCATTCGGCGGGAGAGGGGTCGGGGGTTAGGGTGACTTGAATCGCTGCCGGTTTTCTCAATCGAGCCTGACGTTCGCTTGCCCTCACCCCAACCCTCTCCCGGAGGGAGAGGGGGACTTTTTGGGATAAGCTCTAAATCACAGAATCGCGCCAAGTGGCGAAGTGTCATCGTGGCACCGCGGAACTACGATCGCCGAGGACCGATCCGCTCAAGGCCCACAAAGGGTCTAAGGACCTCCGGAACGACAACGGACCCATCCTTTTGTTGATAGTTTTCGAGGATCGCAATCAGTGCCCGGCTGATGGCCACGGCCGTACCGTTAAGCGTGTGGACGAACCGGGTGCCTTTTTCACCCTTGACGCGATAGCGGATCCCCAAGCGTCTGGCCTGGTAATCTGTGCAATTGGAGGTGCTAGTAACCTCACCGAATTCGCCCCGACCGGGCATCCATGCTTCCAGATCGTACTTCCGGTAAGCTGGACCACCGAGGTCGCCAGAAGCCGTGTCAATCACCCGATAGGGAATTCCCAATTGATCGAAGATGCTGCACTCCAGGCCCCGGAAGTACTCCAGCATGTCGTCACTTTGATCGGGCAGAGTGAAGGCGAACATTTCGACCTTGGTAAATTGGTGGACGCGATAGATGCCACGTGTTGCCCTGCCATGAGCCCCCGCCTCCGTTCGGAAGCAATGGCTGATACCGGCCATCTTAATAGGTAACTGCTCGGCTTCGAGGACCTGGTCGGCCAGATACCCACCAAGGGTGATCTCTGCCGTGGCAATGAGGCTCAAATCAGTATTCTCGATACTATAGATCTGAGTTTCCGGCCCCCGCGGCAGAAAGCCAATGCCTTCCAGGATGTCATTTCGGGCGAGATCGGGCGTGGTTGTCACCACGAAGCCTTCGGAACGCAACAGGTCAATGGCGAACTTCTGGAGAGCCAATTCCAAGAGGACGGCTTCGTTTTTGAGGAAGTAGAATCCATGTCCGGTCACACGGGCCCCGGCCTCAAAATCGATAAGGTCCAATTCCTCAGCAATTTGGACGTGATCCTTCGGCACAAAATCGAATTGCCGAATGGGCGTCTTTCCGCGTCCCACTTCACGGGAAGCTGTCTCATCCCCGATGGGTGCGGCGGGATGGGTCATATTGGGAATCTGCTTAAGAATGGAGTCCGACTCCGCCGCAATCTGTTGAAGCTGTTTTTCAATTTGTGCTGCTTGTTCCCGGAGCCGACGTCCCTCTTCCTTCTTGCTTTCCCGGTCTTCTGCCGTTGTGCAACGTCCAATGGATTTGGCAACCTCATTGGCTTGCCGATTGATGGCATCCAGTTGACTCTGTAATTCTTTGCGCTGTCGCTCTAGCTCGACAAAACGGTCAACGTCCGCTACCACCCCACGAATCTCGCAATTTCGTTTGACAGCATCCGTGTTTTCTAGAATAAAGCGTCTGTCGAGCATACTTTTATTCTCCTGATGTCACATCCGGTTCCGTACTTCCTTCACATCAGTCCGAGCTGGGGAATAACGGTTTGGTTGGGACTTTGGCCACGATTCCAAGCGAGCAGCCGTACATTTCGTGAGGGGCTTTCAGCTATCCGTTGCTTTCCCGATTTGTCTTATGAACTCCCAAAGATAGGCACTCGCCAGGGTCCCCCGATGAAAGTCAGCAAGCGAAAACTTCTCGTTTGGGGCGTGAGTGTTGTCGTCATCCTGTCCCCAACCGAGTAAAAGGACATCAGCCCCCAACCGTTGTTGGAAGCGGCTGACGATAGGAATGGAACCACCTTCGCGGGTGAAAACAGGGGACCTGGAGAAGGCCATTTTGACAGCATTTTCCGCGGCTTTGATGTAAGGGCTGTCCAAAGACGTCAAGACCGCCGGTGAAGCGTGTAGGTCAATGACCTCATATTGAACACCGGGCGGACAAATTTGGGCGAGGTAGCTGAGCAGTGCCTCGCGAATGCGATCGGGGTCTTGGTGAGGAACCAGTCGGAAACTGATTTTTGCTCCGGCGTTCGCCGGAATGACGGTTTTGGCACCATCCCCTTGATAACCACCCCACAGGCCACAGACCTCGAAGGTCGGTCGCGCCCAACGCCTTTCCAAAACGGTGTAGCCTGGTTCTCCCCAGGCGGTTTCCACACCCAAGGAGGCCCAGAAAGCCGGCTCGTCGAAGGGTAATTCGCGCAAACGCCGACGTTCCTCGTTACTTAGGGGAAGAACGTCGTCATAGAAACCGGGGATGGCCACTCGCCCGTCCTGCGTCATGAATTGTCCCAACATTCTTGTCAGAGCTGTTGCCGGATTTGTGACCGTGCCCCCGAACGATCCAGAATGGAGGTCCCGATGAGGACCCTTAACTCGTAGCTCGAAATAGGCGATTCCACGCAGCCCGTAGGTAATCGCAGGCTGGTCGGGTCCGAACTGATTCCCATCGCTTATGACAATACAGTCACAGGCAAGGCGATCTGCTTGTTCATCTAAGAACTTCTCAAGGACGGAGCTGCCCACCTCTTCTTCGCCCTCTATCACAAATTTGAAATTAAGCGGCCAGCTCTTCGTCACTTGGTACCAAGCCCCGACCGACAGTAAGTGGGTGAGCACCTGCCCCTTATCGTCACTTGCACCACGCGCGTAAATGGCACCACCACGAATAGTGGGCTCAAACGGTGGTGTCTGCCAAAGGGTTGGATCTTCGGCGGGCTGGACGTCATAATGTCCGTAAATGAGCACGGTCGGCATACCCTCACAATGTGGGGTTTCGGCATAGACGACTGGGTGGCCTGTGGGAGACTGGATTAGCTCCGCGGCAAGCCCCATTTGAGAGAAAAACTGGGCCACCCACTCGGCGGCGCGTTTCATGTCAGGGCGGTGCTGAGGATCGGCACTGACACTTGGGATGGCGAGGAATTCCGAGAGAAATTGTTCTGCCGTGGTTCGATGGGCTTCTAGGAAATCTTTCACCCGTGCTATGGCGTTATCCATATTGGCTTTTCCTCAACTCCGTTTGGCCTGCTCGCTAACTGGAAAACTTCAATATAATTGCTTTTGGGGTGACCGACTATCCAGCCAGGTCAGGGAGAAACCTAGACCGGCTGGAGTGACGTCGACTTGTTGAAACCCTGGAGGCTGGCTATGTCGGCGGATGACGCAATGGGTCAAGATGTCGGCGAGATTCAGGTTCGGCCTCGTCGGAAACGAAGAGAACGCACCGATACCCGTCACATCCCTCGGTATCACGTCATTCTTTGGAATGATGATGATCACACTTACGAGTATGTGATCAAGATGCTCATGCAGCTTTTTGGACATCCCTTTGAAAAGGCCTATCAGATGGCCAAAGAAGTGGATCTTTCGGGACGGTGCATCGTATTGACGACGACAAAAGAGCATGCGGAATTGAAGCGCGACCAGATTCATGCTTTCGGCCGCGATCCGTTGGTCGCTGAGTGTCGTGGTTCGATGACGGCCACCATTGAACCGGCCACAGAGTAAAATCGGGATGGACTTGGGGCCTATCCCATAATCCCCCTCACGAGTTCGGCGGGAAAGGGGTCGGGGGCGAGGGTGGCTCGAATCGCTGCCGGTTTTCTCAATCGATTCCGAGGTTTGCTTGCCCTCACCCCAACCCTCTCCCGGAGGGAGAGGGAGACTTTTTAGGATAGGCTGTTACTTTAAGCCGTCCGAGTGAGCGGTTTTTGCCCTCCGTACGGTACGTTTCCTGGAAAAGGTTCGGTCCAGCTCGGCAACGACTCGCCCCAGCTCATCCCAGTCGCGCGGTCTCGCGAGACCATTTCCAAATCGCAGTCGATAGTACAGGGAGACAGCATAGAGCACAGTGTCCGCCCAGGGGCACGCACTATTATCCGCTCGGGCGGCTTGAATAACGCTCCCGGCAAACTGCCGTGGTGTTTGGCCTGTTGCACGTCGGTATCCCTGCCGCGATAAGAGATGTTCCAAATGCCTGTAAACGGCGGTGGCCAGGTGTTCAGATAACTGGCTGTCCCTAAGCCGTCGAGGTAGCCGATTGGCTAGCCATAATGACCAAGTAGGATTTCGAAGGATCCGGACGACTTTCCACACCAAAAGAGCGAGAAACCCAAGCCCAATAGCGAGGACGGTTATTCTCAGAGGATTGGCAAGTATTTCTCGCAGTTGCTCGACAACCAGTGTAACCTGTTGCCGCCACCACCGGAGATCAAGAAACCAATCGACCTGTTTGCGGACCCGCTCACGGACGGGACGGTAAATCTCCGTTTCCTGCCGGGGTTGGTCCATTTGCATGACATACTTAAGCCAGATGTAATCGAGGAAGTTGTAAGCGTTCCAGAACCGCTGCCAGGGACCCTGCGAGGAAGCCAAACCGAGTGCGGAGGCCGGCATCGGATCAAGGCGAAGCCATGCCCCAAAACGGAAAAGTTCCAAGGGCCTTTCGCCAACCAGGTCTTGAGTAATCTGATTTGGTGCTAGATAGACTTCCACCCAGGCGTGGGCATCGCGTTGACGGACCTGATAGAAATGACCGAGGGTGTTGTAATCGTACGTCTTGTACCCGATCACGATCCTGGTTGGGATTCCCTGGCACCTCAACAGTAAAGCCAGGGCAGTGGCAAAGTATTCACAGTGTCCTTCCGGGTGTTCCGTAAGGAAATCAACAACCGGGTCAAGAGTGGCGTTCCGCGTGACCCCCGCCAAAGAGTACCGATAATAGCCGGAATACGCCAGTTGCTGTTCAAAGAAGCGGGCTGTGTGGAAATGGTCATTGGCAGGCCAGGGAGACTCTGCCGCCCATTGACGCGCCAACTTGACGACACGGTCCCAGCCCCGTAATTCATAAACTGTTCGATCCACCTCGAAACGTGGTCCCAACCAAGTAGGAACGACTCGAACCCAGGGAAGTTGCAGGTATTGTTCGCGGGCCACTGGCTCGGTAGCCGGAACAATATCGACAAGTCGCTCATTCTCGATTGCCGACGTGGTCATTTCGTAACTGATTCGGCTAGGTCGATCGGAAAGACGAAATAGACGGGTCAGCAAGGGGTCATAAACTAAAGGGGCATCGTCCCATCTGCCGTACGGCCAGATACCGAAAACGTCGGATGTATCCAAAGGTTCAAGAATAATCCGCTGGCGGTGCAGACTTTGACCAGGACCCCGGTACAAAGGTTTGAGATTCTGAACCTCGCCGCCCACGATAAATTGGTTCGTTTCCCACTGTCCGTTGCGGTAAAACGTATAGGATCCTCCACGCAGATAGACGGGGGCCATCACGGTAGCGGGGTTTCCGTCCATATCTGTGACTTCCACCCTCATGACGGGTGTTGAGTCTTCCACCAGAAATCCAAGCTCTCCCAGGGCGATTTGGCGATCAAAACCAACGGTCCGTAGGGGAGCAGGGGACAGTCCCGGCCACGGACGGGAACTCAGGCGTGGTACGACCATGAAGACGACCAAAGCAAAAGCAAGGGAACCAACACCCAGGAACAATGTCCGTGCAAGCAGTCGGCCGTTAAACCCCAAAGGGCTTGAATCAGGTATCCGGTCACCCACCAGGCGATGCGAGACGGTTTGCGGCTGACTCCCTTCCTTATGATGTTCCATTTGTTTTTGCCAAACTTCATAAAACGCGAGCATCACCATCACGATGAGGCTATTGAGGAGATAAACGATGAGCAGCGTTCCAAAAAGGACGCCATGGTAAAACGCACTCGCGGAAACGACTTGGAAGGCGCTTAGCGTGACCAGGTAGCGAAACACACGGGTGTTTTTCGTTTGGAATTGAAGAATGCATTGAAGGTAAACCAGCAAATCGGCCATGGCCAACACATTGACAAAGCCCGAGGCACGGGCCAGGTCAACGGCCACCACGCTCAGGGCAATAATCATGAGGAGATTGGTCATCCATTGGCGGAGGACAAGCACCCTTAGAAGATCAGTGAACACGAAGCTCACGATGGAGGAGACTAAAGCCAGTGCGGGCAGTAGTTGACTATGTTGTCCGAGCCCAAGAAGAGTGGTCCCCAGTGTCGCCATGCATGCGACACTAAATTGGAGACTCAGTTCCAGGCGTCGTACTGAACTCAAGGCCATTGCAAGTAGTCAGGGACTCATAACCAGCTTAGAATTGGTCTAGGAAAATAAGGTCGAACTCTTTTGTGCCCACCGTGTAAGTTCCTTTCCAACCGCGCGACGAGACAAATCGCATCGATTCGGATTCCTGACGCCCTGCCTCGCCCTTTATAGACGGGATTGTCTCAAGTATTTGATCTTCGAGCGGTTCTGCCTCGTAGCTCGTTACCGTAATTACATCACTTTCCGGCGAAGCGCGGCGACGAATATCGGCTACAAAGGGCTCCACGCGATTTTGAGGATTGGCTTCGGCCAGCGCCAAGAGTTCCAGAGCGCGGTCACGAAAACCCGGCGAGCTTGGCCCTATTACCCACTCGGTTTTCTTTCCGGCAATGCCAAGCGCAATGTGGTGACTCCCTTGGCGACAAAGGTCATGTACCAAAGTTGCCACGAAACGAATGGCCTTTTCCACCCGCTCGAGGTCCCCCGGACTTGGATCGTCGGGCGTTCGAAGGATGAGGCCGATCACCACATCGCGATGCCGGGGGCGATCGAACTGTCTGACCAATAGATCGTTATGCCGGAGCGAGCTACGCCAGTGGACCAGTCGAGGGCTGTCGCCAGGCCGCCACTGCCGCAGACCATAAAAGTCTCCAGACGCCCTGTCAGAGCGGCGTTCCAACCGCGTTTGCCCCTCGTGGTTAAAATGCGAGCGCTGGAATGCGGGGAAATTCAAGATTCCGAGACGAGGATAAACAAGAAGAGTCTGCCGGATGGGCACCTCCAATGAGGCTTCAACAAGCCCCAGCGGAAAGCGCGTGGTGACTCGGATCGGTCCAAACACGTACTGGCCACGTTCCACCAGTCGGCCGCGGTATGAGGCCACCTGGGGTCGTCCCGGGCAAAGGAAGAAAAACGTGACCTGCGGGGACAGCTTTTGCCGGTTGCGAGGATCGTTATCTGGTTCGCCCATTCGGATAACCTGGTCGGTGAGGGTCAGCAACCAGTTATGGCCGCGGCGAGCGGTTCTCTCGATTTCGATCTCGACCACCAGCAGATCGCCCGCCGAAATTCGATGGGGGAGCCGCCGTCGTACTTTTATTGCTAAAAGGTTACGCCTTGCCAGAAACACGCTAAAAACGAGCGGTGCCGCTACCAGTCCTGCCAAAAGAAGCAGGAGGTTCACTTGACGGACCATGGCCGCTAAAAAGATACCTGCGGCCAAGATGGCGTAGTATTGCCCCAGTCTCGTCAAATGAACTTTGATTCGTCTTTTACCGCCCATTGGGTCGAACTCTTGGGCTTTCGATAAGCCTGGTAAGGCTGGCTCCACCGTCAGTCTTTATTTTATGGCTTTCTGAAGATTATCAAGAAGTTCCTGCCGGCGGTCGTAAAGTCGCTTCAGCGGCCGAGGTGCGTGTCGGGCAAGGGCGTACGCCGTCAATAACGGCATGGCAACCGTCGAATCGATATAACACACCACGGTGTCCGGTACATGATCGGGATCCACTTTCCCCCAACTAACGGCCTCTTGCGGTGTTGCCCCGGACAGTCCTCCTGTATCGGGCCGAGCATCGGTAAATTGTAGGAAGTAGTCTTGGCCAGGGGTTTCTAGACCCGAAATGTCATTGACATGCGGGGCCGTTTGTAAAAGGAAGTTCTTGGGGCTTCCACCACCGAAAATCACCACGGCGGATTTCCGGTCCTCTTGTTTGGACCAGTAATAAATGGCTGCCGTCTCATTAACGTCCGCCAAGGGATCCAGCACAAGCTGTGACCCCCGCAACCGGACTTCCGCAGCGACCATCCCGATTGTCGAGTCACCGGGAGAACTGGTATAAATGGGCACCCCGCAGCGGTACGCAGCCGCCAGGATTGAGACGTGCCCCACCCCGGTCTTTTCCTCGGCTTCCGCGGCATACCGGCCCATGAGGTAATGCAATTCTGCCGTTGTCATGGACCGCTGGAATTCTGGTTGGGACAGCATTTCCTGGACCCGTCGGTCAGTTTCGATGAGGCATTCGTCCAAAGACAGGAGGACATCGTAAATTCGGACCACGCCCACCTCGTGGAGCTGGCGATCGTCAAGCCGAAAGTCGCCCGCCACGAGCTTGTAGTTGTAGGCAAAGTGCAAATCGTGGTACAAATTAGCGCCGGTGGCCACAATCCAATCCACAAATCCGGCTTCAATAAGAGGAACGACACATGACATCCCTAATCCGGCGGGTGTTAATGCCCCTGCCAGTGACATGCCGATCGTAACATCGTCGTTCAACATCTTTCTTGTGAACAATTGCGCGGCTTCGCGTAAGCGGGCGGCATTGTAGGCCAAAAAGACGCGATCAATCAGGTCAGCAACGGTTTCGCATGATCCCACATGAGGGGGGAGAATCCTCCTTCCACCAAGGAGCTTATCGTGAAGCGGGTCTTTCTTGTTTCCGCAATTGTCCTGCATCGCTTCAACCTCTACCTCTCAATAAGAGTAAGCCTGTTTCGCTGAAAAAAGTTTCGCCTCGTGCTTGACGGGTACCGTCTTCCGATTGAGGCATCCGCTGTGGATAGCACATGTTGGAAACGTTTTATTTAACCAGGATTCGGGATCGAATCCAAGCCGCGAGTGATTCAAATAATCCCTTTTTAGCGTGCATGTGACCCCACTCCGCGCAATTCAGTTACCGAGGGAATCACGCTCCGGGAGGGTACCTGCCTCCTGGAGTGGTGGCTTGTCAGTGTTGTTTTTTCGATGGCGTTTCCAAGAGATCGCGGAGGAGTGGTGGCCATGTTACGCAAAATTGTTTTGGGTTTGAGCCTGGTGTTTTTGACCTTTTGTCCGGTCCTCGCACAAGAAAAGGCCTCGGCCGCGAAACCAAGGAACATCATCCTCATTGGCTGGGATGGTGCCCAACGGGCCCACGTCATGGAGTGTTTGGAGCGCGGTGAGTTGCCCAACTTAAAGCAACTTTCACAAGAAGGGGCGCTGGTTAATATCGACGTTGTGACGGGGGCAACCGATACAAAGGCGGGGTGGACACAGATTCTGACGGGCTATAACCCGGAGGTCACAGGCGTTTACAGTAACGGTCGCTACCGGGATGTGCCCAAGGGCCTGAGCATCTTCGAACGACTCAAGGAACACTTTGGGTCCGATTTTGTTTGTGTGGCGGTGATCGGCAAGAGAGAGCACTGCGGCGAGATTCGCGAGCCGTTCAAGCGGCAGCTCACAGATGAAGAGGCCGCTAAGATTCAAGCCCAGCAAGAGGCGGCCGCAAAAGCCAAGCAGGCACAGGGGGCGAAAAAGCAAGCCGCACAACCGGGTGCTGCCCAAGCTAAGCCGGCAGTACCAGCGCAACCGGGGGCCGGTCGCCAGCAGATCGGGCGAGTCGTTGAAGAAAATGGGGTCAAATACCTTGTTTTCGAGGGGTCGCCCTATTACACGATGCACAAGGCGTGTGACGTTTGGGAGTATGGGCTGATGGAAGATGAGAAGGTCGGGACGCGGGCCCTGGAACTTCTCGAGAAGTATAAGGATCGACCGTTTTTCTTCTTCGTCCACTTCGCCTCGGTCGATCACCAGGGGCACCGGTTTGGGGAAAACTCAAAAGAGTACAACGATGCCTTGATCTCGAACGATACGTGGACAGGGAAAATCATTGCCAAACTTAAAGAGTTGGGCTTGTACGACAAGACGCTCGTGTATGTGACGGCAGACCATGGGTTTAATGAGGGTGAGACCCGTCATTCTTATGCCCCCTATGTTATCCTGGCGACCAACGATCCTTTGGTTAAGCGGGATGGGATGCGTCAAGATATAGCGCCAACCATTCTCGCGCGGTTTGGCCTCGACTTAAGCCGTTTCCAACCCCCATTAGATGGTGAACCCCTGACGCAGCCCGCCACAAAGCCCGTCCTGAAAGCCCCGGAGACGCCGCCTGCCCGTCCTAAAGCGCAATCGCGACAGCCTGGCCAACGGAAGCTCCAGAAGCAAGCGGCCCCGGTTTCGCAAGCCCCGTAATCGGGGACGTGGGTTGGGCGAACTAGGGAGCCTACTACGAACACTGGCAGGTTGAAGATGCCATGCGAAGGGTGTGTGGACTTGGACACGCCATTTGTGGCGGGACGTACCTTAGTCTTTGTCCCTAGACGAATGATTCAGTTGGGATTCAATTGCCCGAATCTTGTAAATCAAGGCACGGCGGCTGATACCGAGCTTCTTGGCGGCCTGGGTGCGATTTCCGCGGCATTCGGCCAATGTCGCCAGGATAGTCGCCCGCTCCATGGCCGAAAGGCGGCCTTCGTCGGCGGTGGATTGCCGGTCAGAGGTAATGCCGGAGGTTAAAGCCACCGACGGCGGAAGATGTTCGGGCAAAATGATTTCCCCTTGGGACAGGAGGCAGGCCCGCTGAACCGCGTTACGCAGCTCCCGCACATTGCCTGGCCAAGAGTATGCCAAAAGGCATGCCTCGGCTTGGGGCGAGAAACGAACAACGCGTTTGGTGAAACGTTTCGCGAAAAATTCTGCCAGCGGGAGGATGTCTTCCACCCGATCCTTCAGCGGGGGCACGACAAGCTCGACGGCGTTGATCCGAAAAAGCAAATCCTCCCGAAATCGTCCCTCTCGCACGAGGGTCGTCAGATCGCGGTTCGTGGCGGCCAACAAGCGGAAATCTACCCGGATCGGACGCTCGCTTCCCACCGGTACAATCTCACCGGTCTCCAGCGCCCGCAAGAGCTTGGCTTGGACGGGCGGCGGTAGGTCGCCAATTTCATCCAAAAAGAGGGTACCACCGTCTGCCGCGCGAAAATAGCCCAGCCTCTCCGTCTGGGCCCCTGTGAACGCCCCTTTGGTGTGCCCAAATAGTTCGCTTTCGACAATCGACTCCGGCAATCCTGCACAGTTAGCCACAATAAAAGGCCCATCTTTGCGGTGACTCCACTGCTGGATCAGTCGAGCGACGACTTCTTTGCCGCTCCCACTTGGGCCCAAAATAAGGATCGGAATGTCCGAACGGGCTGCCAGGTATGCCGTTTCCAAGACACGGCGAAATCCCAAGCTGACGCACACAACATCGCCTAATGGGGGCAAGGAGACGGCCGGACGCGGTGCGGAAGCGGTCTCACAGCCTAGATAATCGAGAATGATAGCCTCCAGTTCCTCCAGGTCCACCGGCTTTAGGAGGTAGTCAACGGCCCCGATTTTCATCGCCGCCACCGCCTCTCGGACATCACCGTAAGCAGTGATGAGGATGATGGGCACTGTGGGGACCTTCTCTTTGAGAACGGGCAAGAGTTCTAGGCCGGATTGGCCTGGCAGACGCACATCGAGGAGAATAAGCTGCGGCGGGTGCCGAGAAACAATTTCCAAGGCTTCTTCTGCCTGCGAGGCCTCCTCGACCGCAAAACCTAAGTTGGTGATGAGATCACGAAATAGCGCACGATGGGACCTTTCGTCGTCAACAATTAAAATCGTAGGTAAACGATCGGACGTCTTAGGGCTCATATCGGGCTAACAATCCTTACTTATCGCCTGGTGTGGCCAAATTCCCCGATGTGCGTGCCGCTGCCTGTGGTCTTGAGGGGTATTGTCAGACGAAACATGGCCCCGCCTTCCGGGGACGGACAATAGCTGATGTCCCACCCATGGGCCACAGCAATCTTTCGCACCAGCGAAAGCCCAAGTCCCGTGCCAGCAGAATCTGTACTGAAGTAGGGCATAAACAATTTCGGAATATGTTCGGGACTAACACCTGGCCCCTGGTCGATGATCTCGATTATAATATTTGAGCCATCGACTCGGCTGATAACTGTGATCTCGGAATGAGGACGAGTGTACTTGACGGCGTTGTGGAGCAGGTTAAAGAGTGCCTGTCGCGTCAACTCGCGGTCTGCCACGATGGGAACCGACTGCGGCGATTTGTGATGCACACACCGAACATCCTTACTCTGGCAATCCGGCTCCAAAAGAAGTAGCACCTCCTCGATTACCACGTCCGCATCGACTTCGACAGGTTGAAGAGTGAACGGTTTGGCAAAAAGAAGGAACTGTGTCAAGCGGGCGGTCAAACGGTCGCATTCCTCGACGATAAGCCGGGCATCGGTCGCTGTTGGGGATGTCGGGTCTTCGCGATGCGCAATCCGTTGGGCTCGTCCCCGAATTAGTCCCAGGGGATTGCGGGTTTCGTGAGCCAAGCCACTCGCTGCCTGACTTAGCTCCTCGAAGTGGCGAGCCTGTAACTCGGCCAGCCTCTTGGCATGATCTGCCTTGACCATGCGGACACTTGAGCGGAAGGTCAAACCAAAAAGAAGTAATGCTATCCAGCCAGTCAAACATAACCCAGCCCGTGATCTGGCAATTCGGCGGACATGGTTGTCAAAGCCTTTTCGATCAAGCACCACAGTAGCGTAGAACAATCCCCCGGACGCAAACGGGCTTGTGTCGGGTTCCGGTGCAACGCCGCGAGCCCACCGACCCCACCCAAATCCACGGGCCCCTCCCTGGGGACCAGCGGCCGCCAACGGCGCCAGTTGAAAGCTTGCCGAGTAAACGTATCCCACATCGGCGAAACTGCCCCCAACACTCAGGGTGAGGACGTCGCTCGACCCGCTACGGAAGATGGGCGTTTTCGCACTATCGGCGATCTGAACGGCCAAAACATCGGGCGAGTCAACCAGTTCGTCGAGGATAATTTGGATTTGTTGATCGAAAAACGCGCCCAATCGGCGGTGGGAACGAATTGCCCCCACCATCGCCCGGCAAAGCCCCTCGGCGTGGCCGTGGAGGACTTCTCTTGCCGCAGCCACGTCCGCTTGATACTCATACCATTGCCATAGGGAAAACATGACTGCGACGGCAATAAGTATGAAAACAGCGATAACTTGGGAGATTTTTGGCATGCGTCAGGCCTCACCGGCGTTTGTTCATGCTGCAACGTACAAAATGGATTCGAGCTTTTCTGAAAAAGAAAAAGCGGTCGAGCCGGAAGCTCCACCGCTTTTTTGGCCTATCTTCAGGATGTTGTCAACTCGGAATCTCGCACCTGTGCAACGATAACGTCGCAGTTCGATGCATGGTGATTACCACATCCGTGGTCCCCCGCGGTAACCGCGTCCCATCGGAGCACCCATTCCATAGCCGGGGCCTCTTGGTCCACCAGGGCCTGGTCCACGGCCCATCCCCATTCCGAGGCCCGGTCCACCCCACGGGCAAGGCCGCATCATCGTGGGTGGTGCCTGAAAACCAATTCCCGGTTGCCATCCTGGTGCGAAACCTTGTTGCCGCAACTGAAAGAGTTTCTGCTGAAGGGCGGCAATCTTTTGTTGGTCCGGCTGTGGCTTGGCTTGCTCCTCAGCAATCGCAGCCATAGTCTTGAACCACTCGGGCCGTTGCTGAGCAGGGGATAGCACCCCGGACCCACTTGATGTCACCGATGGGGTTTGAGATTTATCTTCCTGATTTTGTGCCCAAACAGGTGCCGTCATACCCAAAAGAATTGTTACGCCGAATACATACTTAAGCCAAGTCATGGTCCTTCTCCTTTAACAAGCCAATTCCAAAAAACCGCGTCAACTCAACCTGCCTCCAAACCGGTTTGGTTCCTCTGCTTGTTTACTGTCATGCATACCGCGTACCAAAACCCTCCAGCGAAAGCGATTTTGGCTAAAGCGGCAGCGAATACTCCTAACTGAACCACGAAAGGGTCAAAACTACCGGGCGACAAATGCAGTTATCGTGCTCTATTGGGCACACTCACCGGTTGGCGGTTAGAGGAAATTGGTCTCTGGCGCCCTTGGGAGTGATGGTCAGGTGTGTACTTATTGCGCGCGCATAACCGGCTTTCTGTGAAGGAATGGTTCCCGAGGACAGGTCATCCGAGAATGAAGTCAAGCGTTCTCTGGAAAGGAAATAAATCGCCTATCACCGCGACGTGTTAGAGCCTATCCCAAAGTTCCCTCTCCCGCTGGGAGAGGGTTAGGGTGAGGGCAAGCCATCGTCCGAGTCGATCGAGAAAACCAGTAACCATTCGAGCCACCCTCACCCCCGGCCCCTCTCCCGCCGAACGGGAGAGGGGCGGTTGTGGAATAGGGTCTTAGTACTTACGTCTTGAATCACAATCACGGCCTCCGTAACGCCGCATAGGATGCGAGGCGACGGCGTCTCGCCTGGGATGGCGATATCCACCATAACAACGTACCGTCCTGGTGCCGTGGACTTGGGAACAAAGATTTCTTGAGAGATTCGTCCTTCCTTGCGACCGGCGATGCTGACTTGTTGCCAATCTTGCCAACTTCGCAGTGCGCTTGGTAACCTTTCCCCTGACCAGCTTGCTGGTGGGACCACCCGTACGTGGACATCGAGCGCTTCTGTCAGGTGGTTGAGAATCACCAGGTCAAGGATCACCTTTCCGCCCGGTGATGCCGTTTGTTCGTATGGATCGCAACGGACCCAGAACTCGTCTATGCCGAAGTGAAAATCGCGCCAAGGCAAAATGGCCTTAAGAAGTTCACGTCGGTGTTGAAGGCGTTCTTTGATTGCCTGACAATCCTCTGGCCGAAATGTGAAGGCCGAATCGACGTGACAATTGAACATATGCGTGGGCTTCAGTTGGCTGATCAAATCGAGGCACCGCAGAAAACCCGAGCCGTCATGGAGAAAATTCCGGTTCTGGATGCAATAGTCATCAATCCCTGCAGGTGTGAAGGAGTCACCCACAAATAGGAGCTTGTCCGTTGCGTTTTCCGCGAAGAGGGCTCCGTGATAAAGGGTTTGGCCTGGAAAATCGAACGGGGTCATACGGAACTCATGCCAGGAGAAAAATTCCCCATCCGCCAAGACACGGTCAACTCGCACCACAGACGGTGAAATACAGGGCAGTCGCCAGGCCATGGGGCGGGTGATAACTTCCGCGACTGGCCGCACGGTGTAACAAGGGCAAGCGAACTTTTCCAGAAATTGTGGTACGGCATCCACGTGGTCATCGTGATAATGGGTGATCCACAAACCTTCCACGCGCGTGATTTCACCGGCCGTGATCATTTTTTCGAGAGCCTCAATTACCCTTGGACTGCCACAATCCATAACGAATGCGGCCCCGTCCTGCGAGCGGATGATCCAGCTTGTGCCAATGTGGCGCAGGTAGGCGGGTGGGGCTAGCTGCGGACGAAATGGCAGATGGTCTGCGCGCCCCTGAAACTCCTCAAAAAGCTCCGGAAAATAGTGCCTTAATGCGGACGTGGAAACGTAGGTGTCATAAAGGCTGTCGAGTCGCTCAATGAGAAGTTGCAAACCTACCTCAGGTTTTTCGATCACACCGCCGGCGGAGGTGACTACCAAATCAGGCTGTTGCCCAAGAACGCGATGGAGACTCTCTTTGACGGTTTCTCGGGCACCCAGAAATCCGTGGTAGTCGCTGGTTCGCCGCTGGCCACGATGAAGTCCCTTCTGGAGGCAATACAGATCAGGGACCTGCCCGGGCCCATACAGGAGATCTCCGCAAAATACCACACGGAGCCCATCTACCGCGACCAGGAAACTTACTGAACCATCAGTGTGCCCGGGGGTTTCTAAGACCTTGATGGTGGCCGACCCCCACGTGAGTGATTCACCGCCTTTTAGGACACCCGCTACTTTTACGGACTGGGGCAGCATCCAGTGATGGGGACGTTGATTGTAAATATGCCAGCGAGAGGACGGCGCCAGCCAATACTGAGCAACATCGGTGAAGTACTTTTCTTCTGCCGCGGAAACGAGGACCTCCGCGTTCGTCTCTTCTGAGAGTAGCCCCATAACTTGTTCACGATGGTGGTGTGTCACCAGGACCTTGTTGACCTTGATCCCCGCTGCTGCCGCCCATTCGAAGGTGCCCACGTCGCCGCAGTCAATTAGGAGAGCCTCGTTGCCGTTGAAGACAACGCCCACGTGAATGGTCCCCCTTAAAAGGCCAAGGTTTTGGGAAAGCCTTTGGAATTGCGGGTGAACAGGAGGATCGTACCTCGCCGAGGCACTCCTGACCGGGATGGCCAAACCTGCAAGTCCGGCCGTACTCGCCGTGAGAAATTTCCGTCGTGACCAGTCTGGGGTATGTCCCAATCTACTCATGGGGTAAAGCTCCTCGCAGTGATTCCTGGCAACTGGACGTGTTTCTCGAGTTCTTTCCGCGCAAGTTGGCGATGTTTTTCGGTCATTAACGCCTAAATTCTGGTTTAACGCTCATCAGGAGCAATGACAAAGCTTTGACCAATTGTATCTCCAATCCGTGTCACCCACTCCCACAGTAGTCGCCGGTGCTCCTTGAGAATCTGATCATATGCGGACTGACCCGCCAGGTTTTCCATTTCTCCCGGATCGTTCTTCAAATCGATAAGTTGCTCGCGTCTCGTGCCTTTTTCATAAACCACATACTTGTACCGGGCGGTCCTGATCATCCGAGCGGCGTCACTTTCTACCACGACCGATTCTCGCCACGTATCCACGGTGCGACCCTCCGCCAAAGGTCGAACGCTGAGGCCCAGCAAATGAGGAGGCTTCTCGATTCCCGCAAAGTCACAGAGTGTGGGAATCAAGTCCAGTCCAACCGAAACGAGGTGTGTCCGATCGACCAGGCCCGGCTTCGTTACCCCCGGCCATGCGACAATAAAAGGCACCCTCACAGCCTCTTCGTAAGGGATCGACTTATGCTCCAAACGGTGGGCGGCGTCCAGGTCGCCATGGTCACTTGTAAAGATGACCACCGTTTTTCGATCCAGTCCGTGTTGCCGGAGGGCATCTAGAACAATCCCGATTTCGGCATCCACGCGTTCGGTCAACCGGCAATAGGCCCAGCGATGGAGACGCCAATCCCGTTCTGTCCAATGCTGTCGGACATACGCCCGAAAACTTTGTGGGGGCAGGTAACTTAGGGTGACGCCGTCGGGCTCGTTGGATGGAATCTCAAAATTGTTGGGCAACGGGGGACACAGTCGGTCGAAGAACTCGGCTTCAGAAATGCCGGCAGGAAGGGCCAAGGCCTCTGCCAGGCACTCGCGGTCTCGCTGAAGTTCCGGATATATAGCAGGTCGTCCGGTTGCCTGTGTGAAGGCGTCAATTGCCATGAGACAAATGTCATGGGGGTTGATGAAGGATGCTACAAGCAGAAAGGGCTCAGCCGGTGGCTCCGAAAGAAACTCGGCGCACTTCCTGGCCAACTCCTCCCGTGTATCCTTCGTGAGTTCCCCAAACCCCGTGCTTTGGGGCGTCATCCCTCGCATCCAGTGCGTCTTACCGCCGTAGAAGGTCTTATAGCCCGCTCGGCGGAAGATCCAGCCCATTGCCTGATCGATTGCCTCCTTGGGGGCGGGGTTCTTTCCTTCGGCGTTGGACCGAATTTGAAACGCACTGGGCATTCGTCCGGTTACCATACTCATCCGCGCGGGTATGCATACCGGGTTGGCGGTGTACGCCAGCTCAAATCTCGCACCTTGAGCGGCCAAAGAATCCATCGCCGGCGTGCGAAGATAGGGATTTCCTGCACAGCTCAGCATCCCCGCGTGTTGCTGATCGGTGATAATGACCAAAAGGTTTGGTCTTTCGACCGAGGGCGTCGATGTTCGCAACTCCGGCCCTGGTTCACACGCCAATCCTTGGGGCCATCCCACGAAAACGATACCCAGCGACCAAACAGCAAGTAAAACACCTCCCCAACGTGCGAACATGATTTGCGCTCCCAAGACAAAACCGCTGTGACCAAAGCGCTTGCCTTTGCCTGATGTCACCAGTGTAATATTCGAGCTTTACTGTGCAACAGGACACGGCGGGGTGGCGCTCCGAGCAGATTTAACCTGCTACCAGGACATCTTGCCGAAGTCGCCCGTTTTCCGCTAAGTTTATGCAAGTTGCAACTCGCATTTCAGCAATTCGCCCTGGAATAGCCGCGGCCAGATTCTTGGGGTAGATCGCGTTGAACGTGCTGCGCAGCTCACAAGCCACGGAGGGATCAATGCACCGAGTCGCACTCCTTGGGCACTTTATTGTTTACGTGATTGTCCGATTCCTGATCTTTGTCGTCCAAATGATTCCACTTGCCGTGGGGTCTTGGCTTGCGTGGTGCTTAGCATACCTTTTCACATACGTTTTGCGGATTCGTTATTCCGTGGCCGACGAGAATCTCCGGTACGCTTTTGCGGAGCTTTCTCCTTCTCAACGTCGCGATTTGATTTTACGAATGTGGCATCATCTTTTTCTTTTGGTCATGGAGGTAGCCCACACACAAGCGAAAATCCGGGAAGAGAACTGGCGTCAAAGGGCAACGCTCAAGAATGTGGAGCCGCTGGTGAAACTTCTTTTGGAGGATCGACCTGTCATTATTGTGACGGCACATTTTGGCAACTTTGAACTGGGGGGCTACATGCTTGGCCTTTTGGGGTTTCCGAGCGCAACAATCGCGAGAAACCTGGATAACCCTTTTCTCGATCGTTTTGTGCAACGATTTCGCGCTGCACGGGGACAATACCTTATTCCCAAGGTTGGTGGGGCCGACCAGGTCGAAGAAATGATTCAAAAGGGTCACACCATCGCGGTGCTTGCCGATCAAGATGCGGGAAGAAAAGGCTGTTTTGTTCCCTTCTTTGGGCGACCGGCCTCGACCTTCAAGGCCATTGCCCTGCTTTCGCTGGAATATGACGCCCCAATTGCCGTGGTTTACGCGCGGAGAACCGGTAAGCCTTTGCATTTCGAGATGGGGCTGGTGGGCATTCTCGATCCCAGAGATGTCTCAGC
>JAKPII010000112.1 GCA_029549885.1 Planctomycetota bacterium | reverse complement strand
ACTGTCCACCAAATCGGGGCAACTCCAGATCTCCCTTCTCGCGGCTCATACGTGACAGGATCATGCTGTTGGGCCCAGGCTGTCGGACGGCCGTTGACCTCGATCTGCGCTTTGAGGATATATTCAATGCCCGCCTCAAAGGCGGCGGTCAGGCGATCTTTGTATTCGTCACTGACAAACCCAAAAGGAGCCTTTCCCACGATGACCTCTTGGATGAACTTGAGGATGTTGACCATGGCGTTATCGTTAAAGGTTACATAACTCGGATAACCACTTGGATTCGGATACCGCTGAGGCCACCCGCCCGATTCGTATTGGGCGTCTAAAATGAAGTCAAGACCGCGATAAAAAGACTGACGAAAGCGTTCTTGCTTCGTGACGTCATATACCTTGGCCAGGTAACGCATGGGATCAATGGTGCCGGGACCGTCGAAAGTGCCCCGGTTATCGTTGCTCGAGCATTGGCCTCGTGTCATTCGTTCCGGCGAAAACGGCAACGCCGCCATGGCGATATCCTTCCACCATCCGCCGTGCGGCATCTGCCAGGATATGATGTTGTCACCTATGCTCAAGGCCTCTTCCGATGCCCACCACGTGGCAGGGCGCGAACTGTAATCCGACCACGTGAAGATGCGCAAGGCGTCTCGAGGAGGAATGCGTTGCAGGACAGCCTTAACCAGAGTCGGATCGATATCGGAAGCAATATCTGTGTCAAAGGGCGGTTTCCGTTCCAGGATAAGAGTGAGCAAGGAAGGGATCTCGTCCCACGAAGAATCAGCGTACTTGTCCCCGTACAAGCCCTGTAGATCGCATTTGGCATACTGAGGAAATGCTGTGGGCCATCCGCCGCTGGGATATTGGGCATCGACAAGCCCATGGAAAGCGGCAACGAAGGCTGTTCGACACTCCTTTTTACCCGTAGCGGCGTAAACGTTCGCCAAAATGAGCATCTGCGTCGGAAGGATGCGCTCCGATGAGGCATCTACATTACGAGGCAGGCCCAACACAAACTCGCCCGCCGTGATGGCGGAGATGATCTCCTCTGCAGTTCTTACGGCTTCTGCCGATCCCCATGCTTCCGTGGGGTATTTGAGCACATCTTCGTACAAAACTGGTATGGGTAAAGACGTGCCAAGCGAAGCCTCCCCCGGTGATTGAAAGACAACCCGATCGGGACTGTCGACAGGTTCAGTATCATGAAAGTGGCGCAGTGAGGGTGCGCTCATCCCTTCCAAGAGCACCCACATGTGATCCATGTCCCAATCGGTCTCGTTCAACCAGAAATCGGGATCTTTCATTTGTTCGCCGGTCAGACCCCTACCCCCGCGGCTGACGGACAGGCCCGAGCGGTCCGTATCCCAGTAGCTGGAGACAACGTTGCTGTGATCCGATTGCTCATTAGCGGCGATCAGACCGTGGGTGGTTTCAGGATCCTCCCCTGTTACAAACCCGTTGCTATATGAATGCATCACGGTGCTCGCGGCATCGAGGCGACCGACCAATCCCGCCACGTAGTTGATGCCGGAAACGCTTCCTGAGTTGAAGGAGTTCTTGATCATCCCGCCTTCCGGAACATATCCGGCCAAACCGCCGATCGTGGTATCGCGACGGTATGTGCTTGCAACGTCACCCGTATTGCAGGAGCCTTCGATCAGCCCGGAAGTGTTCCCGACCAGACCGCCTACGTATTTCTTGCTGACTACTCGTGCGCCATTGTGCGCATTCCTGATGACGCTCTTGCCTCTGCCCCAACCAGCGATTCCTCCGGCGCGTTGATTGTTTCCCTCCACGACACCGCTCACCGAGACGTTTGAAATCTCCCCATGCAGTCTTCCTGCCACGGCACCGACATTACTAAGGCCGAAAACATAGACGTTCTCCAAGTTGAGGTTACGAACCTTGCCGTTGGCATCGACCTGCCCGAAGAGGCCTACATCATTCACCGTGGGACGGTTGATAGTCAACTCATATATGGTGTGTCCTTGACCATCGAGTGTTCCCCTGAAAGCAGAGATCGGTGCAAATCCCGCTCCGTCGTTCCAGGACGCCGTCACCGTCGCATCAATATCATTGGCCAATATGTAGGTCTGTGTCGAGTTCGCCGGGATGGCTTGTAACTCTTCAATGGTATGTATCAAGACGACTTCGTTTTCGCTTCCCATAGCGGGGAAGCAATACATTAGGGCTAACAAAACATGAACCAGCAAC
>JAKPII010000096.1 GCA_029549885.1 Planctomycetota bacterium | reverse complement strand
TTGAATCTGCAGAGATGCGCCGCGGCGTGCGTTTCTGGGGCGCGGGCGAAAGATATCTCGGGAGTCAGCTGCGCAACCTGGCGGGTCGATATACCTTGCTTTCATTTCGAGTGCGCATCATTTACAATGCCGTCGCAACGGGAATTGGTCAGTTTTGGGTTACTCAATTGGGAGGGTCTATCATGGGCAAGACCGGTCGCTTTTCTCGACGGGATTTTTTGGCCGCGGGGACGGGAGTGGCTGTTGCCACCTATGTTTCCGCCCGGGCCTTGGGCCTTGAACCAGGACAGCCTTCTGCCAACAACAAGCTGAACGTGGCGGCGGTCGGTGTGGGCGGGATGGGCAAACACGATATTGCCCAGGCGGCCAGGACGGAAAATGTCGTAGCCATCTGCGATGTCGATCGTCGCTTCGCGGAGCAAACGGCGGCACAGTATCCAAACGCTCGCGTGTATGTCGATTTTCGCAAGATGCTGGAAGAGCAGAAGGATATCGATGCCGTGATGATCGCAACGCCCGATCATACGCATGCCGTTATTACGGCAATGGCCCTCAAACTGGGAAAACACGTTTTTTGTCAGAAGCCACTCACGCACAGCGTAAGTGAAGCACTCAAAATCAGGGAACTGGCGGCCCAAGCCAAAACGGCCACGCAGATGGGTAATCAGGGTCAGGCTTCGGAAGCCGCCCGACGCATTTGCGAATATATCTGGTCCGGCGCCATCGGGAAGGTTCGTGAAATCCATTCTTGGTCGAATCGCCGTCCCGATATCTCGCCCCGCGGGATTCCTCGTCCAAAGGACACACCCCCTGTGCCCGATTACCTGAATTGGGATTTGTGGTTGGGCCCGGCGCCCGAACGGCCGTATCATCCAGCGTATCACCCTTTTGCTTGGCGCGGTTGGTGGGACTTTGGCACCGGCGTTCTTGGGGACATCGGATGCCACAATCTTTCGGCGGCGTTCAAGGCCCTGAAGCTCCAGTGGCCCATCTCTGTGGAGGCCTGCTCGACCCATTGGAGCGCACCTCCGGAGATCACAAAAGAAACGGCACCCTTGGCGTCGATTGTCACGTATGTCTTCCCCGCAGAAGGAGATCGCCCGGAAATCACACTCCGATGGTACGACGGGGGCATGATGCCGCCGATTCCTAAGGAACTTGGGGATCGCAATATCTTCGACGGCGACGGTACCTTGATTGTCGGCGACAAGGGCATGCTCTGGGGCGATCGCCTCTTGCCGGAGTCCCTCGCCCAGGAAATTGGTGATCCCCCTAAAATGCTTCCGCGGTCCCCCGGTCACTATGAGGAATGGATTGCGGCCTGCAAGGGTGGTCCGGCGGCGGGGAGTAACTTCGTCGATCACGCCGCACAGTTGGCAGCGGTGGTCCTTATGGGGAACATCGCCATTCGCACCCAAAAGAAGCTTTTCTGGGATGCTGAGAAATTGCGATTCACGAACTCCGAGGAAGCCAACGCGTTGCTCGATCCACCCTATCGCAACGGTTGGTCGTTGTGATCTATAATCATCACTGAGTTCGTCCGAGCCTCGCGCAGGGAGCTGAGAGTGCGCGAGTCGTTTTACGTCCTTCCCTTACTCAAATCACCAGGATACGAAAGGAGGTCTCGCCGTGAGGTCTTTCACGCGCTTACTGGTTACCGGGATCATCGGCGCTGTGGTGGGAACTTGGTGCGCTTCGATTAGTCAGGCAGCAGGGTCTGAGAGTACATCGGAGCTTTTCCCCTTTGTGCTAAGTTACGATGTGGCCGATACGATTACGAACCTTTCTGATTGGTTGGAGCGTCCCGCCGGAAAGAATGGTTTCATCCGGGTAGAAAATGGTCATTTTGTGAATGACCGTGGTCGAGTCCGCTTTTGGGCCACGAACCTTTGCTTTGAGGCATGCTTTCCGACCAAAGAGGAAGCGGAACGAGTCGCGCGGCGTCTTGCCAGCTTGGGAATCAATTGTGTGCGAATGCACCACATGGATAATCGGCATATTTGGGGGAAAAGCCCTAACAAGTTGACCATTGACCCGGAGATGCTCGATAAACTGGACTATCTCATCTATCAGCTCAAGCAACACGGCATTTATACCAATATTAACCTCCATGTCTCTCGGCAGTTTGGACCAGCGGAGGGGTTTCCTGCGGTTGAGGGCCTGCCAAATTACGACAAGGGGATCGACAATTTTGAGCCGAAGATGATCGAGTATCAAAAGAAGTATGCCCGCGACCTCCTCACTCATGTGAACCCCTACACCGGTAACGCCTACGTCAATGAACCGGCCGTTGCGATGGTTGAAATCAACAACGAAAACGCCGCGTTCGACGAGTACCGTAAGGGGGCATTCGATCATCTTCCGGAACCATACGCCACGCAATTGCGCAAGCTGTGGAATAGCTGGTTGAGGAAAAAGTATGGTGGCGATGATGCTCTTCGCAAAGCTTGGAATGCTCAGCGCGAACCATTGGGCGAGGAAATTCTGAAATTGGGCAATTTCTTTGGTAACTGGCAAGGCGTGTGGAATCTCCAGCGCGATCGCCTTTCCGAGGTGACAGCGGAGGCTATTCCCAACATTCGTGAGGGACAACCTGGCCTGCGTTTAAGGGTTATTCGCAATGGTGAGCAATCCTGGATTCCCCAACTTAGCCAGGGTGGCTTTGCCGTGAAAAAGGGACAGGTGTACACGCTCAGCTTTTGGATGCGGGCAGATCAATCGGGACGCATCGATGTCAACTGCATGATGAATCATGATCCCTGGCAACGGCTGGGTTTGTCAGGTCAGGTCGAAGTTGGAAAGGAGTGGAAAGAGTATCGATTGAGCTTCGTCGCGGAACAGGACGATGCCAATGCCCGCGTGACCTTTAGTCAACTTCGGCCGGGCGTCTATGAACTGACCGGTGTCTCGTTGCGGCCAGGGGGCGTAATGGGACTGGAGCAGGGGCAATCGCTGGTCGACGACTCGATCCCCATCGTTCCTTGGAGAGGCCCTCAGATGACGCCGGCAGCGCGGGCCGATTTTGCCGACTTCTTGTGGGAGCTAGAACGTGATTACTGGTGGGGCATGTATCGGTTTCTAAAGGATGAGTTGAAGTTGAAGTCCGTGGTTTCGGGCACGCAGCTTTCGTATAGCCCCATCCACATCCAAGCAGGCCTCGATTACATCGACGCCCACTCTTACTGGCAACATCCTGTCTTCCCCGGACGGCCGTGGGATCCGGAAAACTGGTACGTCCGTAATGTGGCCTTGGTCAACAGTGGCGGAGGAACACTGTCAGGGCTTGCTAATCGCCGTGTGGAAGGGTTTGCTTTTACCGTAAGCGAATACAACCATCCCGCGCCCAATGAATATGCCGCGGAGGGCTTTCCGATGATCGCCGCCTTTGGGGCCTTCCAGGACTGGGACGGGATTTTCAGTTTTACATACAGCCACAGTCGCGATTTTGAACCGCGGAAGATCACAGGCTTTTTCGATATCAAGAGCGAGGTCGGCAAACTCGTCCACATGCCGGCCTGTGCCGCGTTGTTCCTTCGGGGTGATGTGCAGCCCGCCAAAGAGGCCGTGCTGGTGGCGTTGTCTCGTGAAACAGAGCAATCGATCCTGCGAGAATCTCGCAACCCCTGGGTTTTGACGGCAGATCGGCTGGGAATCCCCTCGACGATGAGTTTGGTCCACCGGGTAGCTATGGTGCTTGACCCGGAAAAGGCCACTTCCCCGCTACCACAACTTCCTGCGGAGCAGAAAGTATATCTTTCAGATACAGGCGAAATCTGCTGGGACCTTTCCCGTCCGGAAGGCGGTGTCTTTCTTGTGAACACAGCCAAAACGAAGCTCGTGACGGGCTTCCCCGCTGAGCGAACCTTTGACCTGGGCGGTGTAAAAATCCAAATTGGCCAAACCCTGCTGGGCTGGGCTACTCTTTCAATGACCGTTTTAGAAGGCAACGGCTTCGATCAGGCCGGCCGCATTCTGGTGGCTGCCACGGGAAAGGTACAAAACACCGGCTGGGATTTTCGTCGCGACGGCGACCGTGTCACCGTAGGACGTCGCTGGGGTGATGAACCCATCCTTTGCGAAGGCGTGCCGGCCCGCATCGTCCTTCCGGTACCTGCGGAACGCGTCAAGGTCTATGCCCTTGATGAGGCGGGTCGCCGTAAGGGAAGTGTCCTGATACAACCCTCGGGTCAGGCGGCGTTCGAAATTGGCCCTAAGTATCAAACATTGTGGTACGAGGTAGAAGTCCAACGGTGACCCATTCTGAACAACATAGAAAGATTATCAGCCGACAAAAGGAGCTTTGCTATGATCACGCGCCGTAGATTTCTCGCACAGACCAGCATGTTGGGGACAGCGAGCCTAGTGCCTAACTTGCTTACCACCGGCTGGGGACTAGAACCCAACCGGGTGCCGCTTAACCGTGAAAAGGTCGGACGCCATATTTTGGCATTCTACTATCCCTGGTATGGAAATCCGGCCGCGGCAGGGGGAAGTGGTCGCTGGAGTCACTGGCGAGACGTCGATGAACAAGCCAAGAGGATCGGGTCCAGCACTCATTATCCGGAGCTGGGACCTTATGATTCGCATGACCGCAAGGTCATTACGCAGCACTGCCGCTGGGCGGTCGAGGCTGGTCTCACGGGATGGATTGCGAGTTGGTGGGGACACAGGTCTTTCGAGAATCAGGCCTTGCCACGA
>JAKPII010000074.1 GCA_029549885.1 Planctomycetota bacterium | reverse complement strand
TTACTCCTTGATCCGCGCAAGTTCGTTACAAAAGCGTTCGAAGCCCATCCGATAGGCCTCCGCCCACGCTGGATTGGGTTCGACCGTCCCGCGGAAGCGGACCATAGCGGCCACCGCGTCGGCGACGGTGAATTTCTTCCGGATTCCCTTTGCCTTGCGGAGATGGGATTCCAGGGCCGCCAAGGCCGTCACAGCGGCCCCCAACGCGGGTCCCTCTTCCGACTCCAGTCGCACTAGCGACCGACCGAGAACCGTGGCGAGGATCTCACACATGAGGTTGCTTCGGGCAATCCCACCGGAGACCGTGATGCGGGTAATCTTTTGCCCAGCGTCTTCGTGTTCCCGAACGGCGAGGGCGATTAGATAGGCAATGGCCTCCAGCGATGCCCGAAAACGCCGTCCCATTGTTTCGGGCATTTGTGGAATCCAACGGAGTTGGGCATCCTTCTGCGAGATGCCAAGCGACGGCTCCGGATTGACAAAAGGCAGAACGAGGGTGCCATCGCAACCAGGCAGTTCATTGCGGGCCGCTTGTTCCAGTTCACCCCAATTCGGCTGGGGACCAACCACCTGGTCCAAAAATTGCGCGCCATTGTTGTAGCACCGCATCCACAGATAAGGCCCCCAATTGAGCCGCATGACATCGAGCTGCCCACGCTGGGGCCGATCGGCCGATGAACTGTTGACAACGGCGGAGTTTCCCAAGATGACGGCCACCTGTCCCGCATCGACAGCACCGCCGCCAACAAGCCCTGCCTGTTGATCATCTGAGGTAGGGAAAATCAAGGGTCGAACGCGCGGCGGCAAGCCGGCCGAAAGCGCCACGCTCTCCGAGAGCGGCCCGATCGGCGTGTTCTGATCGATGATCTTGGGCAATTGTTTCTTGACCAGACGCCGATACTCTTCGTTTTCGATAGCCTCCAGCATTTCCCAGCGCCACTTTTTCGTCCGCAAGTCCATGATCCCGGAGGAGGCCCCGACGGAGACGCTGCACACATCAAAATTGCCCGTAAGATACCCCGCCGCAAGCACCCCGTGCGGGGCGATGCGGTAAGTTCGGCGCCAATCGGCCGGGCTAAGGTGAACTTCATCCTTGACCAAGTGACTTAACCCGTAACGGATAGCCCAAGGCCCGCCAATCAACTCGCGGACGCGCTCCTGGCCACCGAGTCGAGCCAGCCCTTTCGCGTGATATTCTGCAAGGGTGGCGTCGTTCCAGCAGATTGCCCGGCGAACTTGATTGCCCAAGCGGTCGATGCGGGCTGACGTATGGTGGGTAGCCGAAATCCCCCCGGCGACCCAATCCTTGATCCGTCCCAGTCGCGTCAACTCCGCTGCGATGGCCCGCGTGGATGCATACGCCTGACCTTCCAATTGCATCACGTTTAACTCGCGGATGCCCGTGGCCGGACTATCCCCGAACCAAATATCCGTCGGCAACCGCACCTCTGCCAAGACGTGGCCTTCAATGTCGAAGGCCAAACACTTCACACCACCGGTGCTAAAATCCCAGCCTGTAATAACGGCCGTCTTTTTGACACACTGTAGCGCTTCGGACATCACATTGGCCTCCTATACGGCGATCTCGGCCCGGAATCTCACCAGCAAAGATGACGGCAAGTCACCAAGGTTTTCCACCTTTGCGTGTTCCACACATATTGACGCGGATTCCCAAGGCATCGGCCATCGCCGCCTTGGCCAGAGCCGCTGCGTCCGCGGCATCGGCATCCTCGGCATACGCTACCTGGATGTGATTAGCCTTATGCTTGGCCATGAATTGATCCCGCGTGACGCCATAGGTGACGGCATGCATGATCGGCCACTGGGGTGTCGTCTCTTTCCAGCGGCGTTCGGTCTCTTCCGGAGGAAGCTCCACCACGCCTGCCCGACCGATGTCCATACACAGCCGGCCGTTGTCCACGTACACCCGAGACCAGACGATTTCCCCCGGCTTGGAAATTCCTTTGAGGGTCCCGCCACCCAGGCGAAAATACATCGCCGGTTGACGTTCGCTGGATGCTCCCGCCCAGCCCCCAATGAAGTGAGCCGGTGGTGCCGAGCCACTGATAAGGAAGACCCATACATAATCGGGAACGGTGCCCGAGCGGTCCCAGTCGCCCCAACGAACATCGTGGAGCGTGGTTTCCACCGGTTGGCCCATGGCCTTGTGAATCCGATAGGTCATCAAAGCGTCCAGACCCGCGCACTCATCCACTTCGTTAAAGTGCGGCAAGGGCTCGCCTTCGTACAGAATGCGTTTACCATCCCGGCTCTTGACCGGCGGGCGATCGGCGTTGTTCAACATGCCTTCGACCAAATCACTGGCAGGAAGGAGGTCCTTCAAACCTTGCTGGTATTGAATGCCGATGGTGTGGCAACCGAAATCGTCCGCGAGTCGCAAGGCCGCGATGTACATCTTGCATTGCGTGAGGACTTGATCTTCCGTCAAATCCGTCTCGGGATTGCTGCCCAGATTAAACTTCATGCCGCGGTCGAGCATCCACTGGTACACTTCCCGTGCCTCGACATCGCTTACCTGGGTCGTCTCGTAGTACAGTGTGGATTGGCTCAGCCTCTCTTTGAACACACCCAACGGCATCAATAGTTCATCGGGGATGATGGCGTTGTACATCCCCATGCAACCTTCGTCAAAAATCCCCATGATGGCCTTTTTCCAGCGGAGTTCATCCGCCAAGGCTTGCCCCAACCGCTTGATGGACCCGGGAATCTTGACCTTTTTCAGCGGAGTCACGTGCTTGAGCGGATGCCGAATCTCCCCTTTCTCCAACCACGTTGCCAGCTTTCGGCGAAACTCTGGGGCAGAAAAGTCTTCGCTCCAAAGCGTGCAGTACGGCTTGCCAGCTTTCGTTAAGCATGCGTTGAGGTTGAGCATGCCCACCAAGCCCGGCCATTGCCCCGACCAATTGGCCACCGTCAAAATAGGCCCCTGGTGACTGAGCAGCCCGGCCAGCACATGATGCGAATACTGCCACACGGCCTCCGCGACGATCAGCCGCGCCTTGGGATCGATGTTGGCGAAGACCTCCATGCCTTCCTTTTGCGAGCTGATGAAACCATGGCCTTCCGCTTCCTTATAGGGATGTGCCCGCACCAGCTCATACCCAGCCTCGCGAACGGCATCGGCCAAGGCGTCTTCCATGGCCTTCTGTGCCGGCCAGCAAACCTGGTTTGCCGAAAGGCGAAGGTCCCCGCTGGCTACCAAATAGACCTGCTTTCGCTTGGCTTTAGGTGGTTTGGGCAATGTGGGTAATTGATAGGCCATGTTTTGACTCCTTCCCATTTGAAAAGGTGGCTATGCCTCGGCTTCATACTCTAAGAGAAACAAAACAGCCTTGGCGTATCATGATAGCTATTTGTCCTATCAGCGAAAAGAACCCGCCGCAGAAAAGGGAGCCGCTTGCATTGCTTCCGGCTGGTGGCCAATTGGGGATTTACGGAGAGCGGTAAGAGCCTATCCTATAATCTCACCTCGCCCGCTCGGCGGGAGAGGGGTCGGGGGTGAGGGTGGCTCGAATCGCTGCCGGTTTTCTCGATTAACTGCCGAGACTGCTTTCCCTCACCCCAACCCTCTCCCAGAGGGAGAGGGGACTTTTTGGGATAGACTTTTAGCCGCATTTTCCCATTTACTATTTCGCCAAATAGACATATTTATCACTTTGTGACGGCACTGACGAAATAGGCCCGAGGATAAACGTCATCGAAACCACGCAAACGAATTGCCCGGCGGGAATGTCGCTTGGGATCGCATGTTGAGGCCTCAGTCCTTAGAACGTTTATGGCTTTCCATTGGCTCTCGCGCCGATGCTACAGCTTATTACCCGCGATGATAAACGTGGTACACCGCAGTTCGTTCTCTAACCCAATCCCAACGTGAACAACACGGCACAGGGGCTGGTTTCATCAACCATGGTGTGCAATGATAAAACCTCGTCTCCGCCGGTTGGCAGCCAACACCTTTTAGTTAGCAGGAGACCCAACGTATGTCGGTGATTGAGGCGTTGATACTCATGCTGGGGGCTAGTCTGTGCGCGCTATTATCTGAAGACACCGAGACCCCCTGGCACGTTGAGATCGAAGCCGAGGAGGAGGTTTATCGTTACACTCCGGCTAACAATGGTGCCGGTCCCATGTGGTGTAGAGGTTCAACCTGCCTGGTGCGGGTCGGAGACGATGTATTCGCCAGTGGGCTGGAAACTTTGCCCGACGTAAAGCCTTTGAATAACTGCCGCTGGCTCTTGTTCCATCGCACTGAACAGGGCTGGAAACAGGTGCAGGCTGACCTTAGTGGTCGGACGCGTGAACCTTGCCCCTTGGTGACCTTCGCCGGTGGTCCGGTGTTTCTCTCGGCCAATCCCACGCTCGTGGAGGACCCTAACGTCCCGGCAGGTCCCGCCCGACCGGAAATCCTTCAGTTCGACCCCAGCCGTCCCAGTGAGCCCCCTAAGGTCCTCTTACCGCGTTGGATGGGTGAGCCAAACTTCACCGAGCACTCTTACCGCAGCTTCGCCGCTGATGGTCTTCGTGGGGAGCTGATCCTTTTCCAAAACGTCGGCTATACCCACGTGGCGTGGGCCTTTCTCGACCAACAGGGTCAGTGGTCCGCGCAGGGCCAATTGGACTTTCCCTTCGGTGCGGAGTATGAAAAGCCTCAACCGATCCGGGTCTGTTATCCAACAGTAGCGATCAAAGATCGGGCCGTCTATTTTTGCGGCGTCAGCGATATTCTGGAGCCTAACTCGGCGTGGCGAGAATTCAAGCGAAAACTCACCGGCAGGGACTGGGACTACGATTTTCGCCGCCTTTTCTTCACATGGAGCCGCGATATTACCCGCGGGATATTCGAACCGTGGATCGAAATCGCGTCACGGGAGAAGACGGCCGGTTGGATCACGCCGGCGGATCTGTGGGTCGCGCCTGATGGGACGGTGCACATCCTGTGGTTAGAACGCGCCATCGATACGCGACTGCGCGAGAAGTTCTTTCCCAACGAAAAACAGTCGGAAGCCCTCAATTACGCCGTTATCCATGATGGTGAGGTCGTGCGTCGCACGAGCTTGATCGAGTGGCACGAAGGCCAGCCCGGGCTGATACCCACGGCCGCCCGATTTCACATCACCCCAGAACCGCGGCTGTTGGTTTTTTGCCATGTCATAGAAACCGGGCAAGCGGGCAAGCGGTTTGCCGGGAATTTGCTCTTCGAGGTCTTAAACGACGGTTCGGCCGGTCCGGTGATGCAGGTGCCGTTGAGGTATCCTCTAGACTCGTATTTCGTGGCCACGCCGCGGGCGGGTTCGCCTCCTTCATACACGTTGGACTTGCTAGGAACGACGCGCGGTGACCCTTTGACCATCCGCTACGCACGGCTCAAGGTCTCTCCCAAGGCCCCCTAGGCGCCGGCCGGGGAAGCTTTCAAGAGAAAGCGGCGGGGTATCGGTTCGGTAGCCCCCGACGGTCCATGCCGTCCTTAAGCGGCAGCACGTGATGGCAGCGCTTCGAGCGTAACCGGCAGTTGGTGGGAGGGCATTTGGTTGTCAGAGGCAGATTTTGCATTTAGAGCCTATCCCAAAGTCCCCCTCTCCCTCGGGGAGAGGGTTAGGGTGAGGGCAAGCGCACGTCGGAGTCGGTCGCGAACACCGGCAGCGATTCGAGCCACCCTCACCCCCGACCCCTCTCCCGCCGAGCGGGCGAGGGGAGATTATGAGATAGGCTTTTAGACAAAAGGATGCCTCATCGGCACTCGAGTGGCCGCGATCATCGCGATGGATCGTGTCTGCATTGAGCAGGTTTGTTATCTCGTAGAAAGACACCCCTCGGTTGCGCTCTTCCTTATGCACTAGTGTCATCCTTGGGGGATCACGCCTAGTGAAAATCCCTGCCACACAAATAGTCGTGAGCCCACGGAAGAGTGGGCAATCTGATCTTGTAGCAAATAGGTTGAGCGTGGTGCCTGGCCGCTATCAATCCCTGTTTGTGTGGCGTATCATTTACAACGGCTGACGACGTGGGTGACCGCGGCAAAGCTCGCGGAATCTCAAAGGTGACGGTGGTTGTGTTGCTAACAGGAGTGTAGCTATGTGTGCGAACACACGAGTGTGGTTTTTCGGGCTGACGGGCGGCGCTGGGCGCTGGTTATGGATCATCGCAAGTTGGTTCTGTCAAAGACGTTTGGGACTTTATGTGCCGGTGGTGCTAACGCTTGCTTTAGCATCCTTCGGTCTTTTGTGGGTTCCGGGGGCCTTTGCTGTCGAGACGGCTCCCGCAATGAAGGCGGGTTTTGCCGAACGGGATATTAGTCCCGATTTGGGAATGGAGCAGCCTGGCGGTTACGGCAAGTCGTATCACAAGGTGTTTCATGATCCGTGCAAGGTCCGCGCGTCGGTGTTCGATGACGGGGTGAAACAGGTGGCCGTTGTGGGCCTGGATGTCCTGATCATCCGAGAGCCGAGTGTCAAAAGGATTCGCGAGGACGTGGCGCAGCGCACGGGTCTCGATCCCAAGGCCATTCTCTTGGCGGCGTCGCACACGCATTCGGGCGGCCCAACCGGGATGGTCCTCCCCGGTGAGTTTGACCATGCGGATGATTGGGTTAAACACCTGGCTTACGAAGTGGCGTCGGCAGCCGATGCCAGGTATCTGGAAAAGGTCGAAAAACTGACCGTGGAGGCCATTTGTGAGGCCTGGGAAAAGCGACATCCCGTCCTCTGTGGCGTGGGGCGCGGGATCGAAGACCAGGTCGCGTTCAATCGGCGATTCCGCATGAAGAATGGTTTGACCTACACGCATCCCGGACAACTGAACCCGGAGATTGTGGAAGTCGCCGGTCCGACCGATCCCGAGGTTACAGTCCTCGGTGTGTGGTCGCCCGACGGGAAACTGGAAGGCTGCGTCGTCAATTTTGCCTGTCACGCAACGACCAGCCCGGGCGGGATTTCCGCGAACTGGATTTACTATATGGAAAAGGCCATTCGCGGATTTTTTGGAGAGCACGTGACGGTGGTCTTTCTTGCGGGTTGCTGTGGAGATGTGACGCAGGTTAACAATTTGAGTCCTTATCAAAACCCGACGGGCGAAGAATGGGCGAAGCTCGTTGGTGGTCGTGTCGGGGCGGAGGCCGTCAAAGTGCTGCTTTCCATGCCGCGAGGCCAGTTAACGCCCATTGATGTCCGCGTGTCGGAATTGGTCATTCCTCGCCGCAAGCCGGATCCAAAGCGGGTAGAGGAGTGCCTGGCATTAACGAAAAAGGACCCCAAAGAGGCTGACGCCACGAAGTGGATCTTCGCCGTGCAAACGGTCCTTTTGGATGCCAAGATCAAGGTGGAGCCGGAAGCCAGGGTGGAACTCCAGGCCATTCAATTGGGACCGTTGGTCATCCTAGCCAATCCCGCCGAGTACTTCTGCCAGTACGGCCTGGATTTGAAGGCCAAATCCGGCTTTCCCTTCACCATGCCGGTCGAATTGGCCAACGGATGCGTGGGCTACGTGCCCACGGTGGACGCCTTTGGACCTAACGGGGGTGGTTACGAAACACGATTGACGGCGTATAGCAATCTGGAGTTCACGGCCGGCGATCAGATACGAGATGCGCTGTTGTCTCTGGCCCAGCAGTTGAGCCCGGGCCCTGTCCCGGAGCGTCCCAAGGTTACCCCAGTGACGAGGCCCTGGTCATACGGGAGCGTTCCACCGAATTATCATTGAGACTTCGCACCGAAAAGTGGAATTAAGCATCCGCGAAGTCGGCACCTAAAGAGGTCTGCCCTGGCGGAGACTTTGGACGATGGCCTGCGCGGCGGCTCGTCCGCTGCGAACCGCGCTCTCCATCGTGCCGGGCCACCCGGTGGCTGTCCAATCCCCTGCCAGGACAAGACCGACAAAGGGGGTCATTTGTGGCGGACGTAGGCGTTGCCACTCTTCGCTCGGGGAAAGCACGGCGGCGGGTTCCGTGACCACCCGACCGTGGAGCAGCCTCGCCTCTCTAGCCGAGGGGAAGACAGCCTTCACGTCCTCGACAGCCACTTTGAGCCATTCGTCCACTGTCAGGCGCGGCATCCGGTGCGAAGCGCTGACCACAATCTGGTAGTAGCAGGCGTGGCGGTCCCCAGTGACGCCAAGAGCAGAACGGCCGTCGGGGGCCTCTTGGACGGGGACCTTCTGGCCAAAGTGTGGCCGAAAAACCCATTGGCTGTGGCGCCCCAGGAGTATGGCATGCGGGAGCGAGAGACACGGGCGATCGAACCAAAGGTGAATTCCCGTGATGGCGCAGGCGTCCTGGGCATCGGATAGTGGATGAAGTCGCTCCACCCATCCCGAAAAGACGCTCTCACGAAGTTGGGGAGGCAGGAGCCTGATCGCAGTCCGCCATGGCACAGCAAGAACGATCCCATCAAAGGTTTGCTCCTCGCCGCTGGCAAAACAGAGCGTCCACGATGTGTCCTTTTGACGGATACCTTTCACCACGGCGCCCTTGACGATGGCCACACCGGCTGTGGCCAGGCGGGTTGAAACTTCTCCATCGAAGATGTGACTTAAGGGTCTGGTCGGTGTCCAAAGTTGGTAGCCATCGCGGGTGGAGAGGAGGCCTTCTACCAGCACCTTGCGGGCTATGACCACCGGGATGTACTCCAGGGTTTCGCTGAGGGCACTGATGAGGATGGGAGTCCAAAAGTGTTCCACGAGGGCCGCTGTCTGGCCATTCGCGCGAAGCCATTCCCCCATGGTTGACCAAAAATCTTTTGTAGAGGCCCGCCAAAGTCGGGACATTCCCCGGAGGAGCCGCCACCGGTCTGCAGGACGGAGGAATCGCAGCTTGGCTACGGCAGGTAAAAGGTGCAAGGGGGGAAAGAGCCAACGGCTGGGACAAAAGCGGTGGATTTGCCCTGTGGTATCGACAAAATAAAGTGTCTGGTGTCTCTCGAAATAAGGCAGAATTTGTAACTCGCGGCAGAATTCGAAGAATTGTGTGCAGCACCCAAGCGCGATGTGCTGGCAGGTATCCACTTCGCACCCGATGTGCCGCTCTTCAAAAGATCGGGCGCGCCCACCAAGCCGGCTGCTTGCTTCGAAGAGGGTCACGGGAAGGCCGGACTTACTCAAATACCAAGCGGCTGAAAGGCCCGCCAAACCCCCGCCGACGATCGCCACCCGCCGCGTGTCGCGATTTGTATTTCCTCCGGTAGCTTCCCCAGTTGACATGGTTGCATCCTCAAGCGGTGGGAGTTAGCCTTTCACAGAACCACTTTCCTGTGGCGACGTTGGCTCAATGAGTTTTTTCGGCGGGAAGACCATCCAACGCAACCAGAGAAGAGACTTCCGCAACCGAGATAATCGCACACGCCGTTCCAGTAATTGCTCTTTTCGTCGGGCGATTTCCTTGAGCAGTTGCCAATAGACATCCCACATCAGGCCGAAAATCCGACGGCCATCGGGCGCCAGTAGTCCGTGGATGTGCGCCGCCCGGCGGTAATAATTGCGGGCGCGTTCGATCTCAAAATCCAAGAGGGCCAACCATTGCGGCGTGACCCGCCGTGCTGCGAAGTCTTCCAGCGAACAACGAAAGCGGACGAAATCCTCTTGCGGGAGATAGATGCGTCCTAGCTTTACGTCCTCCGCCAGGTCGCGGAGGATGTTCGTCAATTGAAAGGCCACGCCACAGTCATGGGCTTCGGGCGGGATACTTTGTGTTTCCATCCCCCAGACGCACAAGCAGGCCACACCCACAGCGGAGGCCACCTTGCTACAGTAGTCCTCTAATTCGGCAAATGTGGCCACATGTCGGGGCGTTAGATCGCTGCGCACACCGTCGATGACACGCAGCAGTGACTCCGGAGGGATGCGAAACTGCTCCACCGTATCGACGAGGGCCGGAAGTAGCGCACGTCCCCGGGAAACCGGTGAAGCCGATGTGCCGAGGTCTGAATGCAGTTCACCCCACGAGCGGTCCCCACGCACAAGCGCCCCGTGGACCCATTGGTACCACGTTTCCAGGTCCTGCGCCGGATCAACGGACAACTTGTCATCGACCAGGTCGTCCGTGAAACGGCAGAAGGCATAGATGGTCTCCATGGCCTGGGCTTTTTCCTGGCTGAGCATGGAAAAGGCGGGATAAAAGCTGGATCCCGCCGCCCGACAGATGGCACGGCAGAAGGCGTAACTGACGGCAAGCTGTGAATCAGGTGGATCAATCCGTGGCATCGAATGGCTGCGCCTTCAATCTCGATCATAACGGCGACAAAGGACATCCCACACGGTGCGAATCATAAGCTCCACTTTCTTGCTTCGGGATAACGTGGGTCGGTGGGTCCACACATCATAATCGTGGCTTTCAATAGCCCGGGCGATGGCTAGCCCACCGCGGACGAACAAGTAAACGGGGATCTGGAGTTTCCTCGGCATCATGGCCACCAAGGGGCGGCCTCTCCGCAAGAAGGCAGCCGCCTCATGGACCAGCCCTTTCATAAGCGTGCGAAAGGCTGAGTTAAATTCTCGCCGGGCAAACATCTCCTCAGTGTAACCGACGCGCCGACACTCTGCCTTCGGGATGTAAATTCGCCCGCGATCATAATCCTGGCCAACGTCTTGCCAAAAGTTGACCAACTGCAAACCCGTGCAAATCTGGTCCGACAGCATCACCCGATCCGGCGTATGACATCGTCCCAAGAACAGGATGAGCCGTCCCACCGGGTTCGCCGAATGGCGGCAGTAATCCAGAAGTTCTTCAAACGTTTCGTAGCGGAATACCCGCTGGTCTTGGCGAAAGGCGGTGAGCAGGTCGAGAAATGGGTCTCGCGGAATATTGAACCGTGTTACCGTCTCGTGCAGGGCCACCAGCACGGGATGTCGCATGACTCCCTGATAACAGGCCAGGAGCTCTTGTTGCCACCACTGAAGGAGGTCCATGCCCCATCGGGGATCACCCGTTTCGTCCGCCAAATCGTCCGCCCAGCGGCACCATGCGTAGATATTGCAAAAGTGCTGCCGTAAATCCCGCGGCACAAAGAGACTGACGACGGTAAAATTCTCATAGTGGCTTCGGGCAAGCTGACGGCAATAGCGGCGGCTTGCCCGCAGGGAAAGCGGCTGATATTGTGCCGTCGGGCCGAACTGTGCCAAATCAGCAAAAAAGCGATCCCGGTCCCGCGATGAACCAGGCGGCGAAATGGTCGAAAGTCGGGACTGCTTTGAGGCCATCATGCGTCAAAGTGAAACGGAATAACGGCAAAACAGGCAAAAATCCGCAGTAGTCCCTGCGTTAGTGATCATTATCCTCTGAAAGGATCATTGAGAAAACCATGCGAATCCTGCTAGCTGCTCCGCGCGGATTTTGCGCCGGGGTCAATATGGCGATTGAAACCTTGGAGAGGGCCCTCCGGCGTTATGGCCCACCCCTTTATGTGTATCACGAGATTGTCCACAATCGCTGGGTGGTGAACGAATTTGTCCAGCGAGGGGTGCACTTTGTGGAATCCCTCGACCTGGTTCCCAACGGTGGAATTGTGATCTTTTCGGCCCACGGTGTTTCGCCCGAGATTCGCCGCGAAGCAGCGGCCCGCAATCTTCACGTCATTGACGCCACGTGTCCCTTGGTGACGAAGGTCCACCGTGAGGTGCAGCGATTTGCCGCCATGGGATACACGATCTTACTCATTGGCCACGCCGGACACGATGAAATTATCGGTACTATGGGCGAGGCCCCTGATCTGATTCGCCTCATTAAAGACGAGGAAGAGGCATTAACGGTTGATGTACCCGACCCGGAACATGTTGCCTATACCACCCAAACGACCCTCTCCGTGATGGATGCCGCACGAATTGTGGAATGCCTGCGGCGGCGGTTTCCTAAACTTGTCGGCCCGGCAAGGGACGACATATGCTATGCCACGCAGAATCGTCAGGAGGCCGTCCTGGAATTGGCCCGGGAAGCTGACGTGTTCTTGGTCGTGGGAAGCCAAAACAGTTCCAACAGCCGTCGCTTGGCCGAGATTGCCCAAAGGACGGGTATCCCCGCCTATCTTGTTGATGGTCCGGAGGATCTTAAAAAGGAGTGGTTTTCAGCGGAACAAACGGTCGGAATCACGGCGGGGGCCAGCGCCCCGGAACATCTCGTGCAAGGATGTATTGAGTTTCTCCGTGCACATTTTTTCGCCACCGTGGAGGAGCGTGTCATCCGCACAGAAAACGTCCACTTCCAGTTGCCCCCGGAACTTCGCCAAGATCAGCCTTGAGGCGATCAATGCGGCCAGACCTTGAGCGTGACTTCGCCCACTTCTAGTTGAGAAAACGGGCCTGCTAGTGTGGGGGCTGTTCGCGGCCGACCAAAGTAATCTGTATCGATGACCAAGTTCCGCCCATCGTAGTTCTCATAAGGAAGCTGCGAGACGGCTGTCTGACCAAGTCGGGCGGCCGTGACGATTTCCCTCCCCGCGTTAGCCCAATCCGCAGACGTCGTCAGCGTGAGAAAAACCATACCCTCATCGGCCATGAGCCGGCAGAAGGGGGCTTCCTTGATCTCTAAGGAGTTTGCCTCGTTTTGAGCAGGTGGCGCATGATCGAGGTAAATATTGCCCTCGGTCAGATTCATCATGGCCTGGGCGGTGTAGGCTGACAGTCCAAATCCTGTGATCCAGGTCCGTCGTGGGGCAGGGGCCCCCTCCGGCATGGGCGTGTTTTCACCCCGACCGATAAAGACATTGTTCAGGAACCGATTGTCCCCACCCTGGATGCTCGCCAACCCGGCGACCTCTGTTTTGTGTGGCGGATGGAACGGCGTTTTGCGATTGGGTTCGGGGCAAACGGTGATCGCCCCCGCAAACAGATTGTGAAGATAGGCACCACCTTGTGACATATCACGCAGATTCAGTTTGGAAAGGAACAGATTGTTATCCACCACAAAGGGACCATGGTTGACTTCCACGAACAGGTCTTCGTCGTTGTCATGAAAGAGATTGGCGTGGACCCGCGTTCCTTGGGCCATCCAGTCAAGCCACAATCCCCGGCAGGTACGGAAAATGTGATTGCGGGCAATCAGCGTATCGATGGCAGCATGGAACTTGATCCCGGCCATTTCCGCCCCGGAAAAGAGTCGCCGCATGTGAATGTCGTGGATCACATTGTCGGTCACTTCGCAAAAGGCCGCCCCCAAACTGCCGACAATCCCGGCCTGTTCGCAATGGGAAATGATGTTGTTACGGACGATGTGGTGGCCAATATTGTCTCGATGCCACCCATTGGCCAGGGCCCGATTGATCGTTTGCACATAGCCCTCGGCCGTATTGGCTGACGTGTTATCAAATTCGTCGCCATATTTGCCAAGTGTGATTCCACAGCAAATGGAGTGGCTAATGACGTTGTTCTCGATGATCCAACCTTTGCTCCAGTGCGTACCGATCAGCCCGATTTGTTGGGCTGTGGGCGGTGCCCAGGGTGTGGCCGCATGACGCATGATAAAACCACGAACGGTGATGTAATTGCACCCTGGCGTTCGTGGATAAAAGACGGTTTGCCGGACGTTGATCTCCACGGTTTCTCGGTTCGGATCGACCCCGGGGAACTGCGCCCAAATCGTGGTCTTTTCCTCATCAACCTCGGCAAACCACCATCGCAAACCCGACGAGGGCTTGAAAAGGTCCTCCTTACTGGCAGCCTCGGCAAGCCATTCTCCATTGAGGTACACCGCCCCCGTGTGATGCACCCGTCCCCGCGGGCTAAACCAATCTCCTTTGATCACGTCGGCATAAGGATTGAAGTTCCCAAAAAACGTGTTGGGGATCACGACCTGCCAGACATCGCCTTCTACCTTGGTCCACCCCTTGATGACTTCCGACCCACGGATTTCGACCTGTTCATTCGGGGCCGCTTGGTAGGTAATACGTTGCTCATCGGAAAGGCCTCCCCGGGGCGGCGCCACCTCCTCGCGGTAGATTCCGGCATGGACAATTACCGTATCGCCAGGCTGGGCAAGTTGGGCAGCCGCCGAGATTGTTCGCAGGGGACGTTCTGGCGTCCCGTCGTTGGAATCGTTGCCGCGAAGCGCGACATGAATCTCTCGGCAAAAACCCGGTCCTGCCGTAATTGACAGCACACAAGCCACAACGACACATGTCCATCGCATAATCACGCGACTCCTTCTCGGATCACAGTTTGGGGTTATCGCACACCGACGCCAGCTCTCGCCTTCATTGGGCGTGGAACTTACGGTTTCTTTTCTATCTGAACGGAAATGTCGTGGGTAAAAGCAGGGGTTTCAAGCTGTATCTCTCGCCCGTCAGCGGGGATATCCACTGGCACCTGAGCCGTTTTCAGGCCCTTCCAAGTGTCCCACCATGTGGCCTGATAGTGACCGGGTTTCAAACCACGGAGGTGGACCTTTGCCGAGGCGTTCTCCGGGGACGGCTCACCCCGCAAGTGACTCAACCATGTCCCACGATCACGAACAATCCAATAGTAGCCGCAGTCCTCGGCGACCAAACCAAGGATGCGGATGCCTTCTGCCTCATCTCTCCACACACCTGGTTGGAGCGGTTTTCGGGTAAAGGGAATAACCTCGGCAAAACGGGCAAGCGGCAAGTAATGGGGATAGGCGTTCATGCGATCGAGACGATCCCACCACCAAAACATGACCGTGCCCGAGCCGCCCGAGACCAGCGAGGCCCAAAGGGAATTGTGAAAGTGCAGGAGCTGTGTATCTTGAGACATTTGGGCGTCCTCGCGCCATTGGTCGTCGGCCAATCCGAATTCCCCGATGAGCACCGGTTTCTGTGGGGCATGTTCGCGGAGGAACGCCGTTCGGTCCAAAACGGCGGCAACTTCGTCCCGTATCCGCTGACGATCCTGGGGGCGTAGGTAATAATGGACCTCAGCAATATCCAGCCGCGGATGGCGACAGTCCTTGGGCGAAGGTCCCCAAGTGCTTGTTGTCCGCAGGTGGCGATAAGGGTCGATCTCTTCCAAATATTGGCCCAGCTCTTCATAAAAACGATCGGTGGGCAAGCCCGGATCGATCTCGTTCCAGTATTCCCAAGCGGCTACCGTGGGCGAATACCCCCAACGCGCCACGGCATAACGAAATGTCCGTTTCGCATCTTCAATGGCTGCCCGATAGACCTCACTGGCAGGATCGCGGAGACGCGACATGTAGAGATCGCGGGTCAGCAGGCATAGCTGAAGATAAATACCCTTCTCTTCGGCGGCTGTAACCAATTGATCCAGCATGAAGCAATCGACGGAGTTGTAGCGCCCAAGAAGGGGACGGTCGATCTCGGTTTCCCAAAGGAGCTCCCGATCTGTTGCCGCATCACGCAGGGACATCCCGGCAAGATAAACCTCGGGACGAGCCCCGCCCGTTTGCCCCAGTGAGATTTCCACAGGGCCAAGCCACCAAGCGTCATCCGCCGAAGTGAGCGTTGCCTCTTTGACGACCCAACGTTTGATCTCGTCGGCCCCGAGCGAAAACACGACTTCTTTTCCTAGAATCCGCGAGCGAATCTCAGTCATTCGATCTGCCCACACGGCGAGTGACCAGACGTACGAGGTGTTGGGCTGAACCGCCACCCGATGGGAAGGATCGGGCCGCACTGCCTCGGGAGTTAGTCGAATCACTTTGTTGACGGCGAGATGGGCAAACGGAGGCACTTGGCGAAAATCGGGTTGGGGGACGTACTCAGGCCGATCGACCCACGATGGACGCCAGGACCAACTGCGGCCCCAGGCACTCTTGCGACCTTCAATGCACATGGCCCAGTCGTCACAACACGTCCAAATGCGAAGGAAGTTCGCTCCGTTGTCGGCCAGGCGTGTGAAGGCCTCGATGGCACCCCTTAACGTGAAATACTGGCTATTGCTCCCGATGAAGGCAAGATTCTGCCCAATTGCAAAAAACGGTGTACCGTCGTCGAAGGCGAAGAATCGTGGATCGCTCTTTGCCACGCGGAGAAAACCGTGACCGGGGGCGTCCTGACATCGGAAGGTTGCCACGCTCGATTCTGCCGTCCCGTCCCGGTCTTTGACGCGGGCCCTCACATGATAGGTGCCTGGAAGCGTGGGCGTCAATCTTACCATCCAAAAGGGCCTGCCTTGGGGATAGAACCATTCGCCTCCGCGCGAACGCCCCATCGATCGCCAGACAAAATCTTCCATCCAAAAGGCCGGCTGAAGGAAGGTCTTACCATCCGGAGCCGTCACCACAACATCAACAGTCACCTCGGCGGGATCAAATGGATTGACATAGGTCTTGGGCCAGTCGATGCGACCCTCGATCTTCTTCCAACGCGGGACCTCCGAGGCTAACCACACCAAGCGTGGCAATTGGGTCATTCGTGGCCCATCGTTGGCGATGGCATCCCACGGCCCAGCAACGAGGCTCACAGCCGTTATCATTGAGACGAGACAGACAAACTTGATCCATTCGGCAAAGCACATAACCCAACCACTCACGGAAGTCACTCCGCGGGCATTAAACCGGCGAAACAGAAAAATTAAACGTGACAAAAATCTGCGAGAATCTGCGGCGAAGCAGCTCCCACGTCCGTAGTCCGTCAACCAAAACCCAATCGCTAGGCGCAGCCGCCCCCGGGATGCGTCCAGCAACCGGGCTGGAACCCTTGCTCTTCACGCGGCCTAGTCTACCGATCTTGCCCGACCGTAGCAATCATCCACTGCGGATATGGTGCGGGGATGGCACTCACTTCGTCGAGGCGTTTCATCTCATCGGGTCCCAACTTGACCTCCGCAGCCTTGAGGTTCTCCCGCAATTGATCCATGGTGCGGGCACCAATGATGACGGAGGTTACGGCGGGCTTGTGAATCAGCCAAGCCAGTGCAACCGCCGCAATAGGCACGCCGTGCCCCGAGGCAATCTCCCGTAGGACATCGACAATCTTGTAAAGCCGATCCCAGTCTGTGGGCAAAAAGTCCTTAAGAGGACCTTGCATGCGTGTCCCTTCCGGGATGGGCTCGCCGCGACGGTATTTCCCGGTCAAGAGGCCAAAGGCCAGCGGACTCCAGGGCAAAATCCCCAGGTGTTGGTCCTGGCAAAGTGGGACGAGCTCCACCTCAATGTCACGAAAGGCGAGATTGTACAAGGCCTGTAACGATTGAAAGCGAACCCAGTCGTGCTTATCAGAAATCGCCAGGGCCTTCATCACCTGCCACGCGGCAAAGTTCGAAACGCCAATGTAACGCACCTTCCCCCAACGGACCAAATCGTCCAAGGCCCGCAACGTCTCTTCCAGTGGAGTCACTGGGTCCCAAATGTGGACCTGATAAAGGTCGATGTAATCGGTCCGCAACCGCTTGAGACTCGCATCACAGGAATTGAGGATGTGGTGGCGTGAGAGGCCGATTTCGTTGGGCTTGTTGCTCATCCTCATGCGGACCTTTGTCGCAATGATCAAATCCTTGCGAATTCCCTCAATCGCCTGCCCCAGGAGCTCCTCCGATTCGCCCAGCGAATACACGTCCGCTGTGTCGATAAAATTGACCCCCGCGTCCAGGCAGGCGTGGACCATCTCCTTAACCGCGGGCAGCTTCAGGTCGCCGAAATCCCACTGGTTCTTTCCAAACGTCATGGTGCCCAAGCAAAGCACCGAAACTCGCACCCCCGTATCACCGAGAAATCGCATTTCCATGAGTTCATCTCCTCTTGACCGAGAACCCAATACTCGCTGCTTCCCACAGTCGGATCCGACCCCGACCAACCTGTCACGTCCTCCCAGCGTGACCGGCCTTGGTACGAATTGTAACGGTTTGTCGGCCAAGTTCCAGAGTTGCGACAGGCCACATCAATGACGGAGGGCCACGCCCCGCCCTAGCCGCATGGGCTTATAGTCGCGACCAACGATGCATCAGGAAAGCCATTCCCAGGAAAGCGGCCGCGTGAAGAGTAACCAAAGAAAGAAAGGTCCACCGAGCAGGGCCGTGATGACACCGACGGGAATTTCTGTGGGAGCAAGGACGGTTCGCGCCACTGTGTCGCAGACCACCAAAAATGCACCCCCC
>JAKPII010000062.1 GCA_029549885.1 Planctomycetota bacterium | reverse complement strand
GTATCAGCGGGGTTGATGACTGTGTCGGGCGGATTCTGGCTGGTTTGGAAGAATACGGGGTGGCGGAGGACACGTTGATCATCTTCCAGAGCGACAACGGGTTTTATCTGGGCGAACATGGCCTCGGAGACAAGCGAAGCGCGTACGACGAAAGCCTGCGCATCCCCCTCTTGGCCCGCTACCCCAAAGCCATTGTGAAGGGCCTAGTGCGGGATGAAATGGTCCTGAACCTTGACCTGGCGCCCACGATTCTGGATTTTGCTGGCCTCCCCATCCCCAGTCAGATGCAGGGACAAAGCTGGCGCCCACTCGCGGAGGGGAAACAGGTGCCGTGGCGAAAGGCATGGCTCTACGAATATTTTGCGGAGAAACAGCGAAATAGCCGGGTTCCCGACATCGTTGCCGTTCGAACAGAGTCGGCCAAGCTGATTACCTATCCGGGTCACGACGACTGGACGGAGCTGTTTGACCTGAAAAACGATCCCTATGAAACCCGAAATCTTTACCGCGACCCGGCTGCCGCCACATTGCGGGCGGCCATGGAAGCGGAGTTAGAGCGACTTAAGAAGGACGTTGACTATCGGGTTCCCGATTACGTCGATCGTCCCGATTGGTGGGGTGGTTCACCGCCGGACCCCAATGCCCCGCCGGAAGTTTGCCTGGATTACCAACTGGGTGAAGCCGGCCAAGGCGATACAATTGTCGATCGTTCAGGCCGGGGCAATAACGGGGTTAACCGTGGCACGGTTGTCCGTCAGTCGAGCGACGGTCAAACCGTGCGATATTTCGATGGGAACGGCCTGATCGAGGTGCCCAACTCGCCAACGCTAAACCCGGCCGATATGTCGTGGACGGTCGAGGTGGTCTTCCGTCCGGAAGCGGCGGATGGGGTGCTCGTTGCCCGAGGCGGTCAGTCCCAGGGCTACGCCCTTTGGTTGCGCGAAGGGCGACCGGTCTGGACCGTGGTTGTCAGCAATCAAGTTATCTCGGTGGAGTCCGCGGAACAAGTTACCGGTTGGGCGACGCTGACCGGGGTGATCACACCACAGCGACAGGCGGCGCTTTATGTCAACGGAACATTAGTAGGGAGAAAGCCGCTGCCCGATTTCATCTCGACCGATCCCCGCGACAGCATGCAGATTGGGGCGGATACGGGCAGCCCGATCGTTCCCGCCGGAACCCAGCGATTCAAGGGAGAGATGAAACGTGTGACGATTTATCGGGGGGCACGCCCGCCACAAACAACCGGCCAGTAAGGATCGGCATTGAGAGCCTATTCCAAAAAGTCCCCATCTGCCTCCGGGAGAGGGTTAGGGTGAGGGCAAGGGATCGTCGGAGTCGAGCGAGAAAACCGGCAGCGATTCGAGTCACCCTCACCCCCGATCCCTCTCCCGCCAAACGGGCGAGGGGAGGTTGTGGGATAGGCTCTAAACTAATCCAGCGTGGTTACCCGACGGTGGCCGCGGTTAGAACTTTTTCGATGGCGGTCGCTGTGTCGATCATGTCGCGTTCTTCCAGTGTGGGATGAATGAGGAACATCAGGCTGGTTTGGCCCAGCTCGTGGGCCACAGGAAGCGGCGCGGCGGGGCCAAGGGCGCGGTCTTGGAAGAGCTTTTCGCGGTAGATTTCTGGGCAAACACCGGCCCCACAAGGGATGCCCTCGGCTTGAATTGCGGCCAGGATGCGGTCACGATCCCAGCCTGGCTTGAGGAATTCAGGCCTAAGGAAGGCGTAAAACTTGTAATAGCTGTGCTCAACGGTGGGCGGTGGGCTGGGAATCCGCAGCGCCGGCAGATGGGCAAGGCGGCGCCGAAGTATTGCGGCGTTGGCACGACGGATACCGACCCAGTTTTCCAGCTTGGTCAAGGCCACCCGGCCGATGGCGGCCTGCATCTCGGTCATTCGCCAATTCGTGCCTAAAGACTCGTGAACCCAGCGAAATGTCCCATTCCCCGGCTGTCGTATCAAATCCCAGTTTTTGCCATGATCTTTGAGCTCCCATACTTTGCGCCACAGTTGGGGATCATTTGTGGTGACCATGCCGCCTTCGCCCCCGGTGGTGATGATTTTGTCCTGGCAAAATGAGAAGGCCGCAATGTGGCCCAGTGAGCCAACGGGCTGGCCCTTATAACGCGCCCCATGCGCCTGGGCGCAATCCTCGATGACGGCCAGTCCCGCGCGGGAGGCCAATTCCATAATGGGGTCCATATCGCATGGCCAACCTGCTAGGTGAACGGCAATGACCGCGCGGGTCCGGGGCGTGAGAACGGGGGCAATCGTTTCGGCCGTGATGTTCTGACTGTCGCGATCCACGTCCGCAAAAACGGGCGTGGCACCCACCCGGAGCACGCAAGCGGCAGAGGCCACAAAACTCCGGCAGGTGACGACCACTTCGTCTCCCGGACCGATCCCCAAGGCCTCCAGGGCGGCCTCCAGGGCGACCGTGCCGTTGGCCACCGCCACGGCATAGCGGCATTCCACAGCTTGGGCAAACTCCTCTTCAAAACGGCGGGCTTCTTGCCCTGTCCAGTAGTTCACTTTCCCGGACTGTAATACTCGCACCACAGCAGTGACCTCATCTGGCTCGAAGACCGGCCACGGCGGGAACGGAGCCTTCCGAACAGGGGAACCACCTTCGATGGCTAGTGGAGGTGTGGCAATTGTTGGCGTCTTTTCCACAGTTACCATATTGTGGAATCTCCTCTCTTTGATTTGTGATTGAGGGGTAAGCGTGGCGGTTTCGCGCAAGACTCATGCTGCCCGTCTTACGGTTGGACACCGATACGCAGGAAACCACCCGTTGGTCAAGGAGGCGGCCGAATCGTCACCGAAGCGGCGACGGACCAACTCGCCGTACGCCTCTTGATCGACGACGTAATTAACGACGTGATAGTCACATCGCAGGTCCGAAAAACCGGCTTTGAAGTGAAATAGTGAATCCTGCCGTGCTCCGAGGCCTCCCCCCAGATGGAACCAGCGGAAGCCGTTGGCACTACCCCAGCGGCGGACGGTATCCATGATCAGTTTCATGCCCATCGCCCGCTCACGTCCGAGCGCCGGATTGCTTCCACCGAGATGATACTGAAGCACATTGCCACAGTGGAAGAAGATCGCGCCAGCCACGGGTTCGCCGTCAAGAACCGCAAAGAGCAGCTTCACCCGGCCATGGAGGTGATGCCGCAAGCCCTCATAGTACGACTGCGGAAAGAAATAGTACGGTTCGGCATTGACCGCCAACATCGTAGCCTCGTAGAGCCGTTGGAACTCGCCAAGCCGTTCCAGCGACTCATCTTCGACGACTGTTATGCCACATTTGATGGCGTCGCGGATGTTTCTGCGGTGATTTTGACGCATCGCCCTAAGTTGCTCCTCTTCGGGGCGCTGCAAATCGAGGACGACCGTTTGTCCCAAGGGTTTGACGATGGCCATCGGATGCCACATCCACGTTGCCGAAAAGAGCGGATGTTCTCTGACAAAAAGGGCGACAATGTGGAGGCTGCGCAAAAGCTGGTGAAGCGCGTCTTGCCACCTGCGTCGAAACTCATCGGCTTTTGGGGCATCGGGCCGGCAATTAGTCAGTAGGCCGGGATAACCATACGCCGATGTCGCATCGCACCAGCCTAGTCCTTTCAATTCAGGGACCGAATCGACAGGCCGAATCAAAACGGGCAGCGCGGCGACGTAATTCTCTTCCTCATAGGCAAGGAGGAAAGGTTTTCCAGCCTCTACCGTGCTAACAGTCAAGTAATACTCCGGCAGGTGATACACATCGAACCGTTCGCAGCGGAAGAGGACATCGTACCAGGCTTGGCGTTGAAAGGGGAGAATCAGTCGGATGTGTCCCATCTCTGGTGCCTCTGTTTAGGCTGCCGCTCGACGGTATGTGATCCTGTGATCGCCGACGGCGGCATACAAAACAGCTTCGATTTCATCGATACAACGGATGGCGTCAAACTGTTTTCGGCCGAGTTGGTACGCCCGTCGTCCGGCCTCCCGCAGCCATTGCCGGTTGCGGAGGGCCTCGGCCAGCATCCGCGCGGCAGCGGGGATATCTCGCGCAGGCAAGACCAAACCACAGTCATGCTCTCGGATAAGGTCTGCCAACCAGCCTTCGTGGTTGATGGCAATGGCCCGGCCTGCGGCCAGACTGTCGAAAAACTTGTTGGCACAATTCTTATGAAGGGCCGGAATATCTGCGGTGACCGACATGGTCAGATTGGCGGCGGAAAACAGCCGCGGGACCTCACTTTTGGGAACCGGCGGATGGATAAAAAGGGTTCGGTCAAGTACGCCTAGCTCTTGGGCAAGGTTGCGAATGAGGTTCTCCTCCCGACCTTGCCCCACGAGCAGGAAACGCGCCTCCGGTAGGAGGGGTTCGACCTCGGCCGCCAGCCGCACGATGTAGGAGCAATCGTTGACGGCCCCAAAAGTGCCGGCATAAAGCACCAACGGGCGGTCGGCCAACCACTGGTTCTCTTGACGGAACGAACGACCCGCCTCGGCAGGGACGTCAAAACGACGAAAATCGCAGGCGTTCGGTACGACGCGGACCCGCTCGCGCGGGTAACCTGTTTCCACAACACCGTCCGCCATCATGGGCGAACGCGCGATGACGAAGGCGGCGTTTCGATAAGCGAACCGCTCGAGCCAGCGAGCGGCGGCGATGCTCACCGGATTGCGTAACGCGCCCATCGCAATGGGAACCTCGGGCCAAAGGTCGCGGACCTCAAAAACGAAGGGGACAGCCCATCGTCGTGAGGCGTAAACCCCAGGCAGCGCCACAGTTAGGGGCGTACTGGACGCATAGACGACATCGAAAGGTGCTAATCGCCTTATCTTCGCCAGGCACCAGGCGGTGAACTCGAAAAAGGCCACAATCCGCCGCCAATATCTCATGCGATTCGCATACGGAATGCACGCCCAGTGAACGCAGATACCGTTCTCTTCGGTGACATAGCTCCGGCCATGGGACGAATGCTGATCCGTTGTTAATACCGTGACCTCATGTCCGCGGCGAACAAGTTCTGACATCACCGTAAAGGGAAAAGTGCCCGCCCCCTGGTGCGGCACGGCGAAATGCTGGTTTATAAATAACACGCGTAAAGGCATTGCTTGACTCCGACGACCTTGATCGTCCGGAAGACACACCTGGCCCACAATCGTTGGAAGACAAAAATGCCATCCCGCCGCGCGTGGTAGCCAGGGTCTTGCGCAGGCGGTGATCATATCAGAGCCAGCGGAAACGGGGCAACCCCATTTCTCAATGGGGTAAGCGCGCAGGTGGGTAGCGAAACTGTGGGAGAAGGTTAAGCGACAAACAGCTCCATCGGCCGGCCCGCGTCGGCACTTGCGTCACCGCGAAAAGGCACGCCTTGTCACAGTTTCTGTGATACCGCCGATTTTTACTGCATGGCCTTGGTTGCCTCCGCCTGCTTCTGCGTGGCGTACCAATGCTTCCACAGGCGGACGTCATACCCGAAGTTCTGGCCACCGCTCAGCTCGACGAGGGCTTCTAACACGGCAGGATTCGAAAAAGGTCGTTCCACAACTTTAGGAGTATCGCCGCCGGAACCAGCTCCAAACGACATTCCCGACTTGCCCGTGCTGGAACTGCTGAATCCCGCTGCCATGCCGGTGGGGGGACGAGTGCCGGGGATGAAAATCTTGTGCCGGGTCACGAGGGCATCGATTAAGGCGGGAATGGCCGACGGGTCCCCCATGCGCTGGAGAGCCTGTGCGGCACGGTTAACGATGGCGTTGTCCTTGTCGCGGAGTCGCCCAACAAAATAGCTCACAATCTCTCCTGACTTGAGAGGTGCAAGGGCCTCCAAGGCATGGAGCCGAACCTCCTCGACGGGATCCTCAATGGCCCAAATCGCTAGCGCCCGGGCGGCCTCCGGCGTACCAATCTGACCGAGAACATCCGTAAACAAGAGTCGCACCGCCTCCCGACTTTCATTTCTCATCGCAAGAACAATCGGCTTGACCGCGGCCGGATCACGAATGGCCTTGATTTCCCGCTCGGCGGTCACCGGGTCCGTTTCCAGCCCCTTAATCAAGCGATGAATCCGCAAAGACCAGTCGCGCTGGACCGCTGTTTGCTGCTCCCGTTCCTGCTCCAGTTGGACCTGCTGGGGGAGCATCCACCGCCCCTTATAAAGGACATACCCCATCGACTTCATGATCTCGTCGCGTGTCTTCCATTGATCCCCCACCTTTTGGTAGCCCAATAGGGCCCTGGCCCTTTGATGTTCTGGGTCCAATTCGATGATCCGCCGCAAATGGACCTCACGCTCTTTAGAAAGATTGTGGTCGCGACACCACTCCGCAAGTTTCCAGTGCCCTTCCACGGTGTCAGGTGTCTGCTGACGCAGTCGTTGGTACTTCGCTTGAACCTCGCTTAAACTGATGATTTCCTTGACTTCGGATTTTGGGATCGAGATAATCGCCTGATCCTCGGTCTGGATGGTTACCGTTTCGTCTGTTTGGCCTTCAGGTGAATTGACGATCTGCCCCACAATACGGCCACCGCCGTGCAGGGTCACGGTATCCGCGTAAAGCGATTTGCCGTCAATGCCCCCTCTACCTACCAGACAAATAGTGACGGCAATTACCGAACTTAAAATTAAAAGCCTCATATCCGGCGCCTCGCGGCAGAATAGACACGTTATTCGACGGCCTTTGACCGTCTCTTGTTCCTTATCTCAAGTATAAGCCGGTCCATGATCGCTGGCCAATCGAAAGTTCCAGCGGATGCGACGACGCGCGCCCCTTCAGAACTGATGGAACCCCGCGCACAGCGTTAAATAACGGGGCAATCCAGGGGTTTGCGTCTACCAATGCACGACGAAGTGCTGGGGGACCACGCACTGTCGCGGCCGGGAACGACTGTGGGCGTTTAACTGATGAGGTGTTCCACCAACCAATCTTCGTAAGCGCCCAAATCCTTCCACCGCACAGCCGCCCGAACGGGTCGCCCGTTGGGATCGATCCGCGTGAAACCGTCGTCGGTGACGGTCAGCGAGAGTGTTTCCATCTCGGTAAGTTCTTCAGATTGAGCGAGGTAGATAGCCACCGTATCAAAGAGGGTACTGCTTCGCTCTGGAGGTGGAAGCTGCTTCTTGGCCTGCGTTTCCCGCCAGACTTGGTAATTGTCCATAACAGCACGGACAAGCTTGTCCGAGGACTCATAGACCTTGCGGAATTTTTCGCCCGTCAGATGGACCAGCCCACACGTATCCAGCGGGGTGATCGTGACTTCCCAGCTTGCCGCAAAGACGGCTTGAAGGGCCTTGGGATCAACTTTCACGTTGTACTCAGCGGAGATCTCTTTGCTTCCGCCGTAGCCCTTGTACACGCTTCCATGCATCCCAACAAAGCGGGCATTTTGAGCGACATCTGGCGCTCGCTTGAGGACCTCCGCAATGTTTTGCACCGGTCCAATGCAAATTAGGGTCACGGGTTCCGGACTGCTACGGATGGTGTCGATAATGGCTTGAACGCCATCTTCATGGACCTTACCGGGATATTTCTTTAAATCGTAGTCGCCGATCCAGGGGCTTTGCCGCCCGGGTCGATCCTCGAGGCCAACGCCCAAGCCTACGGGGATGTCCGTTCGCCCGGCCACTTCAAGCAGCTTAGCTATGAGTTTCCCCCGATAGAGAGCATTGCGATTGTCACCCACCACAAGTCGTACATCGAGTTGCCGGGATTTCAAAAGAAGGACCAACGCCCAGGTGTCGTCGATGTCATCCCCGATATCGGTATCAAGGATCACCGGGATTTTCCTGCCGGCCTTGATTTTTTCCAAGGCCTGGGCAGCGGTGAACGGTTGATGAGCTTCGGCAATCCCAAACCGGGCGAATCCACCGTGCGCGAGAAATCCCCCGGCGGCCAGGGCTCCCAAGACCGACCGACGCGAAAGCTGATTTGACATCGTTGCGACTCCCAGGATACGGACCAAATCTCCCAGAAAACCTACATTCTCGGTGTTACCACACACGTGAAGAAAACATGCTGCATGGATCGGCAAGTCAATAAGATTATCGCCTGGTTCATTCACGAAAACAACTATTCGTATTTGCCCAGCGTCCGCGCAGATTCCGGGGGCAACCACAGGGGGTTGCCCGTACGATTGATGCCATTCCCAAGCAGAAGGGTGATTGAAATCACGTGGCACGGGCATCTTGCCCGTGTCATTGTGCGTCACGGTGTTGAGCGCTTGTCTCCAACGGGGATCGGTGTTGTCCAGTGATTTGGTCGCCGGGGACGGCGACCCCCCATCGCGAAATTGGGAGGGACGGCGCCCTCGCCGTCCGGGTCGATATACCCGTTGACCAGGACGAATAAGAGCCCATTGAGAACCTGTAGGGGCAGGCCGCCGTGCCTGCCCCAAATTTCCACCCCCGTGCCTGCCCAAATCGCCTCCATGAATTTGTTCCGAGTTTTTGCTACACTTACGTTAATCGCGGGTGCGTCAGCGCACTATGCAGGGTTGGGTCTATCGTCCCCACCGCACCCACAGATAGGTTCGCGTTTCCGTTGTCTTGCATCAACTGTTCGGGATGTCCCGACAGGTAACATCGCATCATTTCGAAAGGGATTTAGCTTATGTCGATCAGCCGTCGCACAACACGTCGTCGTTTTTTGCAGGGAAGCGTCGGACTGGGAGTGACAGCGATTATTCTTTCGCAGCGTCGTTATGCGGTGGGGTTCGAGTCCGCGAACGAGCGGCCCGTCTTCGCCACAATCGGACTGCGTAATCAAGGCTGGGAAATCACTCAGAAGACCTTCAAGTTTGCCGACTTCGCGGCCTTGGCGGACGTCGATGCCAAGGTGCTCGCCGAAAACGTGCAAAAGACTGAGCAACGGCAGGGCAAAAAACCGGATGCTTACAAAGACTATCGTTACGTGCTCGACCGCAAAGATATCGACGCGGTGATGATTGCCACGCCCGACCACTGGCACACCAAGATCGCCGTGGAGGCGATGTACGCTGGGAAGGACGTCTATTGCGAGAAACCGTTGACCTTAACGATCGACGAAGGGAAGCTGATCGAAAAGGTTGTGAAAGAGACCGGCCGCGTCTTCCAAGTTGGCACCATGCAGCGAACCGAGTGCGACAAGCGGTTCCTGATCGCCGTGGCGCTCGTAAGGCACGGACGGATCGGCAAAGTCCGAAAAGTCACCTGCGGCATCAACGGTATGGAGCCCTCGCCGCCCATCCCCGAGGCACCTGTGCCCGAAGGTCTGGATTGGGACTTCTGGCTCGGACCTGCCGAGAAAGTGCCCTATCGCGCGCTGCCCGAACTGCGCACCGGTTACGGCGGTGGCGTGCCCTACTACAGCAACTGCCACTACTCATTCCGCAATTGGCACGAGTACTCGGGCGGTAAGCTGACCGACTGGGGCGCGCATCATGTGGACATCGCCGTCTGGGCCATCGGCGCGACCGACACCGGCCCCAGCAAGGTTACTCCGCTGAACTACACCTTGGCCTGCGAGTACAAGGACGGCTATCCCGTCGTGCACGATCGTTACAATGTAGCCACGCAATTTAACATTCGGGCCGAAATGCCCGGCGACATCGAATTGATCATCACAAGCGAAGGCGACAACGGCATCCTCTTTGAGGGGACTGAGGGCCGTTTCTTTGTGAATCGTGGCCGCATTACCGGTAAGCCCGTCGAAGAGCTCCAAGATAACCCCTTGCCCGAGGATGCCTTGGAGCAAATTTACGGCGGACCGATTAGCGCCAACCACAGCGCCAATTTCATCGAGGCCATGCGGGCCCGCAAACAACCCATCTCCGATGTGTGGTCGCACAATCGCATGCTGGAAATCTGCCACTTGGCCAACATCGCCATGCGACTGGGCCGAGAGCTGCGGTGGGATCCCGTCAAGCGCGAAATTGTGGGCGATCCGCAAGCCAATTCCTTCCTCTCACGCCCAAGTCGGAAAGGCTATGAGATCAAGATTTAACGCCCTCGAGTGAAGATGCGCAGGCATTCTTGGCTCCGGCTAGCCTGCCACTTTGATCTATCGCACTTCACCGCGCCCGCAAGCTGATTGAAGCCGTGTAGGGGCGTTGTTAACCTAGAAAAAGGCCCAGGGCTTGACTTTTTGGGCAGGGGATAGGCCCTGATTGTGCCTAGGGATGGGCGTCCGCGTGCGGTGGAGCGATTTCTTTTGTCTGATCGGGCCGAGGGGTTCCGCCGGAATGACGGACGCGGGGGACCGCGTCCCGTGCCAATCCGCCCCGGGAGTTGGGGTCATCGTCCTCGATGACCCAGACATCGGCCGACATCCAGGCCCATTCCCGACGCTCTCGGGCAGGCACGGGGGCCTGCCCCTACGGGTTCTGAATGGGCCCCTATTCGCGGTCAACATCCGGACGGCGAAACGCCGTCCCTCCCATGAGTCGGCCATTCTCCAAATCGATTTACGGACCGCAATTTTTTCTCGCTTTGTTGCTCTCCGCGAAACCAGTGGGGCGTGTTGATTAGTCCAAGTCGTAGAGTTTTTCGTCCACGCGGGGTGGTTTAAGGTGTTCGTAAAGGGTGCGGAGCGATTTACCGCTTTGTTGGAAAAGAGGCTCTTCTTGCTCAAGGACATCGCCCAGCTCTTCCTCGATTGTCTCCGGGTCTTCCCCAGCTTCGAGCCTGCGGATAGCTTCTTCCATGGCACTACCGAATTGGAGACCCGTCTTTTGGGAAAGGCGTCGCATCAGGCGGGCCATCTGACGCGGATCGTCTTCGTCCAGGTTTTCCGCCTCGGTGGCCAATTCCATCATGGCCTCTTCGAATTTTTCTTCGTCAAAGCCCGGCGGTAACAAGTCGTCATCGGCTTCGGCATTGTCGCCCGATTTACTCTCCGAGCTGCCCCCGCGTCCAATGGCGAACCGCGACACCCTTCGCTCCAATTTAGGGCGACCGCATTTGGGACAGTCCGGACGTTTGTCGGTATTGATCCGGCGTGAAAAAAAGTTGTAAATAACGTGACACTTGTCACAGTAGAACTCGTAAATCGGCATGGTGCTCACCTCCGTTCTAGCGGCCTTCCCGATTTGGATTAACACCCCCGTTTGTCAAAAATCGCGTTTTTCCTTTCTCGCCTTCCCATTTATACTAGCATGAATAGCCTCTTACCGGCGAGATTGTTACTAGTAGAAGCGGGAATGAGGACAGAAGCGACTGTGAGGACTAGGTAGTTTGTAGGGGATGTTATGCCAATCGCAGTGACCGGCGTCAAAGGACAATTGGGAGGAGAGTTGTGCCGTCAATTGGGCGACCGAGCCGTGGGGCTCGATTTGCCCGAGTTCGATCTCCTCGATTACGATCGTGTTCGTAAGACGATCCGGGAACTGCGACCAGAGCTTTTGATCCACGCGGCGGCCTATACGGCTGTGGATAAGGCCGAAGATGAGCCCGAAAAGTGTTTTGCCATCAACGCCACAGCCACGGGGGTTTTGGTCGATCTGGCAAGGGAGTTGGACTGTCCCTTTCTCTATGTGAGCACCGATTATGTCTTTGGGGGCGAGCCCGAACGGAGTGAGCCGTTTCGTGAAGAGGACGTACCCTCTCCCCAGGGTGTCTATGCTCGAAGTAAGTACGAAGGGGAGCTAAAAACCCTTGTTTGGGAAAAGCACTACATCGTGCGGACGTGCGGTCTCTATGGCCAATTGGGGCCACATTCGGCGGGCAATTTTGTGGAAACAATGATTCGCTTGGCGAACGAAGGCCGTCCCCTGCGAGTGGTGGATGATCAATTCTGTACCCCAAGTTACGTGGTCCACGTTGCCCGGGCTATCATTTTCCTCATCCAAACCGATATGTATGGGACGTTCCATATCGTCAATGATGGGGCAACGACGTGGTATCGCTTCGCCCGTGAGATCTTCCGTCAACTGAAGATGGACGTTGACATTACACCGATCAGCACCGAGGAGTACGGTGCCAAGGCCCCGCGACCGCGCTTCAGTGTATTGGACACTTCCAAATACAATCGCTTTTTTGGTGCCCCTCCGTTACCCCATTGGAAAGAGGCCCTTGCCGAGTTCCTCGCACGTCGTGCTGAGTTTTTAGGTCATTGAGGCGGCTGCGGCGACCGCGCTTGATTTTTACTTTGCCGTCCGTCAAACTGAACAGGCATTTGATTGTTCCTGCCCGCGGACCTGCCTGGTCCCGGCCAAAGTCCCGCATGGTATTTAGGGGAGCCTTGCCATGACGAATCGCGTCTGGCCCAAGATGATGTCATTCTGTGCCCTCGGGTTGACCAGCGGTATCTCGGTGCGATGGTCCGTGCTGAAGGCCGTCATCCTGGTTGGATATATTTCGGTCGGCGTGTTCGTTTTTTTGCTTTCCGGCCAGGGGTTGGCAGCAACGGTTGAAGAAGTCCAAAAACAGTGGAAGCCGGGGCCGCTTCTTCAAAAAATGCTTGAGGGTCCCTTGGCCAACGTGGAAGAGATCGTTTTCGCTGTTCGCGTTCCGGGCCGGGATCATTGGTACGTGACCTTCGGCAATTACTCAGATTATTCAGAAACACCGGCGAAAGCCCTCGGCTTTAAGTTCGAAGACGATGTTTATTGGGGCTATGGAGAAGGCGCCCGACTGTGCGCTTTAAACCTACGCACCGGTAGGATTCGCATATTGCTCGAGGATTCGAAGGGGGGTATTCGCGATCCCCAAGTCCATTACGATGGCCAAAAGATTCTGTTCTCGTATCGAAAGGGGGGGACGCATCCTTTTCACCTTTATGAAATTAATGTTGACGGGACGGGTCTCCGCCAGTTGACCGATGGGCCAGATGATGACATCGAGCCCACGTATTGTCCCGATGGAAGTATCATCTTTTGTTCTTCGCGTTGCCACCGATTTGTCAACTGTTGGTACACCCGAGTGGCGATCCTTTACCGGTGCGATGCTGACGGAAAGAACATCCGGCCGCTTTCCAGCAATAACGATCACGACAACACTCCTTGGATGTTGCCGGACGGTCGTGTCCTTTATATGCGGTGGGAATATGTTGACCGCAGCCAGGTCCATTTCCATCACCTGTGGACCATGAATCCGGATGGGACATTCCAAACTGTCTTTTTCGGCAACATGTATGGCGGTGTTGCGATGTTGGATGCCAAACCGATTCCCAACACCAACAAGGTGGTGGTGTCGTGGTCACCGGGCCACGGTCGTCCCGAACACCTAGGGCCTGTGGCTGTGGTCGATCCCAGCCTTGGACCCGATCGTCAGGATGCGGTCAAGATTCTGGGAAAGGAACGCAACTGGAAAGACCCGTACGCGATCAGCGAGGACTGCTTTTTGGTGGCCCATCCCCGGGGATTGTTTGTCATGGATGGGGAGGGTACAGCCGAACTGATTTATCAATTGCCGCCAGAGGAGCAAAAGACGTTTCAGTGTCACGAACCAAGGCCCATCGTGCCACGACCCCGGGAAAGGATCATCCCGCCGCGCGTCGATCTGACCAAGGCCACAGGGACTTTGGTGCTGGAGGATATCTACCGTGGGCGAAACATGGAAGGTGTGCCGCGGGGAGCTGTCAAAAAACTCCTGGTGCTCAAGCAATTGCCGAAGCCGGTTAATTTCTCGGGCGGAATGGAGCCCTTGACGATTGGCGGGTCATTCACCCTGGCTGAAATTGTGGGTGAAGCGCCCGTCGAGCCAGATGGGTCAGCCAATTTTGAAGTCCCCGCCTTGCAATCGCTTTTCTTCGTGGCCTTGGACGAAAACGATATCGCCATCAAACGGATGCACAGCTTTGTGACGCTTCAGCCAGGGGAAGTGACCAGTTGTGTGGGCTGCCATGAGGTCCGAACCCACGCACCTCACGCGGTCAGCACTGATTTGTTGGCCCTGCGTCATCCCCCGCATCAGATTCAACCAATCAGCGACGTGCCAAAAGTCCTGGATTTTCCCCGTGATATCCAGCCCATTCTCGATCGTCACTGTGTGGCCTGTCACCAGCCCGATCGCCGAGAAGGAAAGATCGACCTGACGGGTGATCACACGGCGCGGTATTCGATAAGCTATTGGACTATCCGCGTGCACAATCTGGTCTCGGATGGCCGTAACGAACCGCGGGGGAATCGTCCTCCTTACAGTTATGGCAGTGCGGCCAGCCGCTTGATGAAACTCATCGACGGCAGCCACTATGGGGCAAAACTCAGTCCTTTGGAAGTCAAGACCATTCGCCTGTGGATTGAGACTAGCGCATGCTATCCCGGCACATACGCCGCGTTGGGATGTGGTTTCTATCCCGTTCAGTTGCCTTGGGGAGAGCTGGGACAACGCTGCGGAAATTGCCATATGGGGGAAATTCAAACGGCGGAAGGCCCCAAAAAGTCCTTGATCTTCCGCGGCGGATTTCCCGGTGCGACGGAACCGCTTAGTAATCTCGATTGTCCGGAAAAATCGTACATCCTTTTGGCACCCTTGGCCAAAGCTGCTGGCGGATTGGAGCTTTGCGGAAAACCGATCTTCGCAGATACCCAGGATCCGCTGTATCAAAAAACCTTGGCCGCCATCCAAGATGCCCATCGGCGACTACAGGAAGGCAAGCGGTTCGACATGCCGGGCTTCCGTCCCAATCAGCACTATATCCGGGAGATGCAACGGTTTGGGTTCATTCCCAAAGACCTCGGACCCAATGATCCCATCGACTATTACAAAGTCGATCGCGATTATTGGGATTCGTTCCTCTATCAGCCGATGAAGGCCGGCACCTTGGTGACGGGGGAATGATCAGCTTGTGGTCGTTCCCGTTTCCGTGCCACTAGTAGAGTCTGATTCTTCATCGAGTTCGACCTCAACCAGGGGGATGACCTGTCCCTTGGGCGTAAACCGCGCAAGGAGGAACTCGCTAACGAGGTTGTGCCCCAGGACGGCCCGGTTTGCAGGTGGCGTCAAGGAGCGATACAGCAGCCACTGACGCTTTTCGAGTTGAAAGCGAAACCCCACGGCTTCATCTGCCGAGACTTTTCGAAGGCACTCACTGACCGTCAGTTGGCGCCAAGTTACGGGGAGGGCTTGACCATTCGCCGAGCTTTCCGCCAAGGGTGGGTTGCCTGCGGCTCGCTTGTCTTTCCAAAAGAGGAAACACAGGGGAAAGAAAAAAGCCCGGCCGGTTGTCGCGTACCGCGCGACGATGTGGTCTCCCCCGAAAACCAGACCGGGTTGTGGCGTCAAGCTTTTCCATTCCGGAACGGCGAGCGGCAGAATCGCACCGGCGTAATCCCCCACGGCAAGCTCAAGCTCTTGGGTTTCGGGTAACGGGTGGACGGCCGTCTCGCGCGAAAGCCCTATTTCCAACTTATAGTCCCAGGTTGTGACTCTCGGACCGAGAAACGTCTCCGCAAAGAGGAAGAAGTTGTCCCTAGGGCAAAGCGTGAGCTGACGTTGATGGCGAATTCCTCCGGACAGTCGCCGTTCGTATTCGCGGTGGGAAACCTGTCGGTCGTCAAAACGGCAGACCTCTCGCCAGGGTGAAGTCACTCTTAACTGCCGATCGCCGCACTTCAGCGCGGTTGTACAAAGGGTGATGATCGTATTTTTGGCCAGCGTGATGACCGATTGCCAATCCTGGCCATCGACAGAGATTTCCGCATGGAGCGAGCGCCCCGGTTTTTTCGGACCTAGGATATCTTTCATGATGCGTGCCCGAAGAAGATGATCAATCCAACGTATAGGGTAGAACAAGGCGAATCCGCCATGGATGTGGGTTGCCGCAGGAATGATTTCCCATTCTACCCAGATTGGTCCCAAGCGCGGACCCGGCCAGGGGAGGGCATCATTTTCTCGCGGGACCCGCGCCATCGCGTAAGCCGTCCTACGAATTGATAATCTATTGTCGCACCCGGCCACCAGGGCGCGTGGATCTTCATTATGGGTGGGCCAAAAAACTGCCTAGATTGCGCAACCGGAATAGATTGTCCGAATTTCCTCGACAATGGTGGTCTGCCGTTCTGGATTGAATGACCGTTCGGAATATTCCTTGAATACTGACCGCGCCGATGGCCGATTTGCTGTAATAGGTGACATCACGCGAGACCATTTGGCCGGGCTATCAATCCGGCGAAAGCCGTATCAAGGCACCACTGAACCGGCGGTTGCACGATCACTGGACGAACAGGGGGAAATCATGTTGCGACGGATCGTCTTGGCGACTTTATTAGCTGTCCTTATTGGTACCTTCTTCCAACAGGTGGCCTCCGCCCAGCAGGCTTATGGGCGACAATGGGGACGCACCTACAGCACCCAAGACTGGCAGCGGTTTTATCATTACCCGTATGTCTACTATCCCCAAAACTATTGGGGCCCGGATTACTACCGCAGCTCGGAAGATCTCTATTATCGTTATCCACCTGAAATGCGAATCCCGGTTTACAATCGCAACTGGCAGAATTTCTACCCAGAACCGCGACGCTACTACCAGGGACACCACTTCATCATGGACATCTTCTAACGACACGAGGCAGGCCAGGCGAGTACTCGCCAGTAAACAATTCGCTTGCCAACCGGCGAAAACAAAAAACCTGCCTAAGTACGATACTCGGGCAGGTTTTTTCATTGGTTAAAAGCCTTTGGGCCGACGCGCCATTCGGACCGGGATATTACTCCGGTATGATGGCCTTAAGGATGTGCTCAACCCACTGGTTTTTGGGGATGTCATACAGGATAAAATCTCCATCAAATTGCCAATAGGCCCAGCTCCACCCTCGGCGTTCCGCTTCTCGCGTGACAAATTGCAGCCAAGTAACGCGGTCTTCCTGCGGGGCCTTATCGTAAACACCGAATTCACCCAAATAGAGGGGCCGCTTGTGACGTTCCGCCCATGCTTGGGCCCGATCGAAGTCCGCCCGGACCGCCGCTTTTTCTTCCTCGCTGCCCCAATGGATGCCGACCTTATCGGCCTTTCCCGCCCAGGATGCCCCCTGATGAGTGAAGTCGAAGGGACTGTAATAGTGAACGGTGACGATGATATTCGGATCGTCCGCCGGGAGTTCCAATTTGTCGAGGGCTGCGATGTTATTCCACTGGCCGGGGCCGATGATGACCGTCCGTTTGGGGTTTCTGCGGCGGACCAGAGCCAGGGCCTCTCGCGACCATTGATTCCACAGTTCGGGAGTCATAGCGGAGTTGGGTTCATTGAGCAGCTCGAAAAGGACCTCAGGCGGGCGGTTCTTCTGCCGTTCGGCGATCACCTGCCAGCAGGCCATGTAACGGTCCTTAAGCTTGTCGGGATTTCGACCGATGGCCGTGAATTCGTGAAAGTCCAATACCACGAGGAGGCCGGCCTTTAAGGCGTGATCCACGGCCCAATCCATGGTCTCCAGGTACTCCGGTCGCAATCCCGCCCCTTCACCACCCTGGGGATTGTCGCGAAACGGATGTAAGTTGATCCGCACATGCTGGAAGCCCGCTTGTCGAATGAGCGGGAAAAACTCTTCGCGGAATCTTGCCCGCGAACGATCCCGCCACAGCGGATCATAGCCGATAATATTCACGCCTCGGCCCAGGCGTTTATTTTGAGTAAAGGCATCGGGCCACTCAGTCTTCGGAGATGTCTCTTCCGCGAAACTCACCGAGAACCCAAAAGGAATCGAGCAGATCAACGCCGAAGCCGTTTCGAGGAAGTGTCGTCGCTGCATAGTTCACCTCAAGGAAGGAAAAAACCATCGCCTGGGAGGTTTACGAACGATGGCAATACCGGGGGTTGCCACCAATTGAATCAAGATAAGCATTACAGGGACTGTAGGTACTTGTCAACAGCGCGGGCGGCTTCCCGACCATGATTGATCGCGTGCACCACGAGCGAAGCCCCCTTGACGGTATCACCTGCGGCAAAGACCCCAGGGACGGAGGTCATCCAGCGTGTCACGCGGACGTTACCCCGATTGTCTAGCTCAAGGCCGAATTGCTCGATCAGTCCATCGTGCTCCACGTGCAAAAACCCCATGGCCAGGAGGACCAAATCGGCAGGCACGGTGAAGTCGGTATTTGGTTTTTCCCGCATCTCCCAGCCGCGAGGACCGCGGACCCACTCCACCTCGCACCCATGCAGATGGGTGATCTGCCCATTGTGGACAGTAAGTGCCTTGGTCAAGACACTCCATCGGCGGGTACATCCTTCTTCGTGGGACGTTGACGTTCGCATAATCCGCGGCCAGAGTGGCCAGGGCGTTTCGGGGTTCTTGCCCTCGGGAGGCTTGGGGAGTATCTCGATCTGAAGCACAGACTTGGCGCCTTGACGAATGGCTGTGCCCACACAGTCACTTCCCGTATCACCTCCACCAATGACGACGACGTGCTTATCCCGGGCATAAATGCTGTTTGGGCCGCTGGTAGGGATCGGATCACCCGCCACCCGCCGGTTCTGTTGGGTGAGATAATCCATGGCAAAGTGAACACCCTTGGCATCAGCGCCAGGGACGGTGAGTGGCCGTGGCTTCCCAGCGCCCATGGCCAGGAGAACAGCATGAAAGTCTCGTCGAAGTTGGTCAGCCGTGATATCGCGTCCCACCCAAACGTTCGGCTCAAAATGGACGCCCTCCGCCACCATTTGCTCTAGGCGACGATCGATGACGTGCTTTTCTAGCTTGAAATCGGGAATGCCGTAGCGAAGCAGTCCGCCAATGCGGTCCGAGCGTTCGAACACGACGACCTCGTGTCCTAGGCGACACAATTGTTGGGCAGCAGCCAAACCGGCAGGACCGGAGCCCACAATGGCTACCCGCTTGCCTGTTCGGTGCGTCGGTTTGAGGGGACGGACCCATTTCTCGGCAAACGCCTTTTCCGCAATCTGGTATTCGATATGTTTGATCGTCACCGGCTGGGAATTGATGGACAGCGTGCAAGCAGGCTCACAGGGGGCAGGGCATACCCGGCCTGTAATCTCAGGAAAGTTGTTCGTGGAATGCAGGTTCTGAGCTGCTTCCCGCCATCGACCCCGATAGACCAAGTCATTGAATTCCGGAATACGATTTTTCACCGGGCACCCCGCCATGTGGCAGAACGGGATGCCACAGTCCATACAGCGAGCCGCCTGCTCGTTCAGGACCCGCTCAGCCAGCGGACGATCAATCTCATGCCAATCGCGGATGCGTTCGGCCACAGGCCGATGGTCCACTTCTACTCGCGGATATTGTAGAAAACCGGTTGGATTACCCACTGAAAACCTCCTCTGTTGCCGGGAGTTGTTCGGCGCGGACCTGTTCTCGTTCGCGGATACGTTCCAATGCCTTGCGGTACTCGATGGGGATGACCTTGACGAACTTTCCCACGGATTCCGGCCACTTATCGAGCAATCGCTTAGCCTGCTCACTCCCGGTCCAGGCGTAATGCCGTTCGATCAACTGACGAAGTTGCTGCTGGTCTTGGGGTTGCCATACGGACTCTAGTTCCACGAGATCGAGATTACACAATGTGTCGAAAAGTTGATACTCATCGAGCACGTAGGCAATCCCGCCACTCATGCCCGCGGCAAAGTTTCGCCCTGTCTTCCCAAGGACCACCACCACGCCGCCTGTCATGTATTCGCAACCGTGGTCGCCGACACCCTCCACCACGGCCGTTGCCCCACTGTTGCGGACAGCGAACCGCTCGCCGGCTAGGCCGTTGATGAAGACTTCGCCCGAAGTGGCCCCATAAAGCACCGTGTTGCCCACGATGACGTTTTCTGCGGGATCAAACGGACTGCCTGGTGGCGTTCGAACGACAATCCGCCCACCGGAAAGCCCTTTCCCTAAATAATCATTGGCATCACCAATCAGCTCCAGTGTGATCCCAGGTGCAAGAAAGGCCCCGAAACTCTGTCCGGCAGAACCGTGAAATACCAAGTGAATTGTCCCATCCGGGAGTCCGCGACTGCCGTGTTTCTTCACGATGTGATAACTCAGCGTTGTCCCCACAGTGCGATGGATATTGCGGATAGGCATTTCCAGCCGCATAGGCTGCATGTTGTCAATGGCCGCTTGGACCTGCGGCAAAAGCACACGATCTAAATGATCTTGATGCTTGTCGGTCTGCGGACGAACGCGGCGAAGGGGCGTGCCTTCCGGCACTGGGGGTGGGGCCAGCACCGCAGAAAAGTCCAAACCTTTCGCCTTCCAGTGATCAATAGCGCGACGCACGCGGAGGCGATCGACCCGACCAACCATGTCGTCAAAACGTCGAAAGCCCAGTTGGGCCATCCAGCGGCGGACTTCTTCCGCCACAAACAAGAGATAGCGAATAAGATATTCCGCCTTTCCCGCGAACCGTGCTCGCAACTCTGGCATTTGGGTGGCAATCCCCACGGGACAAGTCCCCAAGTGGCATTTCCGCATTAGAACGCAACCCAATGAGACCAAGGCCGCCGTCCCAAAACCAAATCGCTCGGCGCCGAGCAAGGCCCCGATGACGACGTCGCGGCCGGTCCGCATTTGACCATCCACTTGGACCAGTACCCGATCGCGGAGACCGTTGAGCACTAGGGTCTGTTGCGTCTCCGCCAGCCCGATTTCCCAAGGAATACCGGCGTGCTTGATCGAAGACCACGGACTGGCCCCGGTGCCCCCGTCGTGGCCACTGATGAGGATCTCATCGGCATTTCCCTTGGCCACACCTGCTGCGACCGTTCCCACGCCTACCTCAGCCACGAGCTTGACGGAGACCATGGCCTCGGGGTTGGCACACTTTAGGTCGTAAATCAACTGGGCCAGGTCTTCGATGGAATAAATGTCGTGGTGGGGCGGAGGCGAGATCAGGGACACGCCCGGCATCGCGTGCCGCAATCTCGCAATTTCTTCCGTCACCTTATGACCGGGCAATTGTCCCCCCTCACCCGGCTTTGCCCCCTGGGCCATCTTAATTTGCAGAATCTTGGCATTGGCAAGGTACTCGATCGTTACACCAAATCGGGCACTGGCTACCTGTTTAATCCCGCAATTGAGGGAGTCTCCGTTTGGCAGCGGACGATAACGGGCCGGGTCCTCCCCTCCCTCGCCCGTGTTCGACAGGGCGCCCAAGCGGTTCATGGCAATTGCCATAATCTCGTGGGCTTCCCGGCTAATAGAACCATGGGACATGGCCCCAGTGTAGAAGCGTCGGACGATCGAGCTGGCCGGTTCGACCTCTTCCAGCGGAACGGGCTCGCCAGGCTCAAACTCGAACAGTCCCCGCAGCGTGCAAAGCTCTTCGTTTTGGCAATTAACTCGCTCGGCAAACTGAAGATAGGTCTCCCAATCGT
>JAKPII010000036.1 GCA_029549885.1 Planctomycetota bacterium | reverse complement strand
TGAGTTGGGGACAACGACAACCCGACAGATGGCGGTAGTGGAGGAGACATGATGTGTGTGACGCTGTGATCTGCGGTCAACCTGGAAAAATGGCGGAAATCGGTGAAGGACGGTAATCCCCCAGTAAATCCCACCAATGGGCAATTTGAGCCCGAGAGGGATGTGCTACACAAAGAGACTCATAAAGGATGAGACCATGAACGAAAACGAGCATCGCGCCGGCAAGCCGGATCAGGAGGCGCCAAACCTTGAACAATCCTTGCCGAAAGCTTCGGCCAAACCTTCTGGCGTACGGGCCTGGATCAGTCGCCACAAATTGCTGAGCTTTTTGGGGGGATTCCTGTTGCTGTGGGGTGCCCACTACCTGATCACGCACCCGATGGACAACCCGCAGCCCCAGAAGAAAGTGGCGGTGCAAGGCGTCTTTCCCTATGACCAAGGTCTGGAGTTAAGGATCGAGGCATCGTACTACTCAAGCAACCCCGTCTGCCGGGAAACGGCCCGCGCCTTCTTCATTTTTCCGCAAGCGGAAGTATCACGGGAAGCCTGGCGACAGATCCCGGTGGTGCGCGAAGACGGCAATCGTTACCGCTTCGATTTTTACGAGGATGCGATACACCCCGGGTTTTGTGACTGGAAGCTGCAGTTTGTCTTCCAAAGAATCTTCAAGGACGGCAAAAAAGTCCAAGGCGGCGCAATTCTCGGCTTTCCGGGTCGCTACAACGTGATTCGCTATGAGTGTGGAAACGTCATTTCAACTTATTACAAAGCTCCTGACCGTACCCCGGTTAAGCGGGTAGGTATAGCTTGTCTTGAGCGCGACAACCACTGGCATGATCCGAGCAGATCGGTCAGCCAGATTGATTTTGTTTGGGATCCGATTGACTTTGTCTGGAAAGGGAAACAACCATGAGTTATTCAAGCAACTTGGCCTTCTTGTCCGAACTCATTTACGACAACGGGCGTGTCAACCAGGCGGCCTCGGAGGGTAAAACACACTATGTTGGACCTGACGGTGCGGCGTGGGAATTAAACAGATACGAGAGTGATAGTAGCGGTTACCAAGGCGCCATATTCAAGAATGTCGACACAGGCGAAGTGGTCTTGGTCAATCGGGGAACCGAGGTCGGCGTCTTCGGTGGCAGCGGCCCCAGCGCATTCGAGTCGTTTCGTGACCTCGTGACGGATGCTCAGATGGGGGTCGCGGCGCTGCCAGGCCAGTTTCTGGCGGCCGAGCAAGTGCTGGATGAAGCTAGGAAACTCGTCGGTGCTGACGGCTCTCTGACGATTACCGGGCACTCCCTGGGCGGTTCGATCTCCCAGTACCTGGGGGCCGCTTATGGCATTACCACGGAAACCTTCAATGCCTACGGTGTTGCGAACATCCTGGATGCCCGCGGAATACAGGTGGTCGATGCGGCACGGATTACGAATCATGTCTTGTACTACGATCCCGTTTCAGAATTGCCCGGCAGCAAAATGATCGGCTTGACGCTGGCCTACAAGACTACCGCTGATCAAATCCTCGATACCGCCATGGGCGCATTCCTTGCGGCCCTCAATATCAGGGATTCAGTCTTCGACCGAACTCTGGCGTCACACGGCATTGGAAATTTCCAGAGTGGGGAGTTGGCGGCGCTGGCTGGACAAAGGGTCACGATCGACACCCCTGGCCTCATCGGGAATCTGGAGAGCTGGATCAAAGCCTTTGAGAGCGCCGCGATGCGAACAGCGTTCTTGGTTTCACCGTTGATCAACACGATATTCCTCACCTCCCGCACCTTCCTCCAACGCTCCGACCCCCTCACCCTCGACCTCGACGGCGACGGTCTCGAAACCGTCGGCATCAACCCGAATTCCCCCATCCTCTTCGACCACGACGGCGACGGCGTCAAGACGGCCAGTGGCTGGGTCAAGGCGGATGATGCCTTCCTCGTTTTCGATCGCAATGCGAATGGGGTGATCGACTCCGGTCGCGAACTCTTTGGCGACAGCACCCTGTTGACCGCCGGGGGCCTTGCTGCGGACGGCTTTGCCGCGCTCGCACAGGAGGACAGCAATGGCGATGGGCTTGTGAATGCTTCGGATGCCCACTGGAGCAATCTGCGCCTCTGGCGCGATCTGAATCAGGATGGCATCAGCCAGGGCAATGAGTTGTTCTCTCTCGCCACCTACGACATCACCGCCCTCAAGGTCGCCAGGACCGCCAACAGCCAGACGCTGGCCAACGGCAACCAGATCGCCGACCTCGGCGGTTACCTGAAGGGTGACGGCAGCCAGGGCACGTTGGGTGAGGTCACCGGCAGCATGGGTGACATCAATCTGGCGAACAATCCTTTCTACAGCCAGTTCTCCGACAGTATTCCGCTGACCGAAGCGGCCCAGGTCATTGCCGACATGCAAGGCGCCGGGCTGGTGAGAAGCCTGCGCCAGGCGGCCAGCCTCGATGCCGGGCTGATTCCGCAAATCCAGGCCCTGGCCGGCATGACCCGCGCCCAGATGCTACAAAGTCTCGACCCGCTCATTACCCA
>JAKPII010000033.1 GCA_029549885.1 Planctomycetota bacterium | reverse complement strand
GTGGCTTTCGGAGTTACCCACGGACATGTACGCCCGATTGGTGCGGCTAGGACTAGTCCCAGCAAGGGCAAAGACAATCGCCCCTGCCCTGGAGGACTTTCTGCAAGGCTATTTGGAGACCCGACCTGACGTCAAGCCGGCCTCCAAGCTGGCCTGGCAACAAACGATGCGCCACCTAGTGGCACACTTTGGGGCGGATAAGCCGATCGATGACATCACCCCGGCGGACGCTGAGACGTTTCGATCTGCCTTACTGGCCCGCGGCTTATCCCCTGCCACGGTGGCCAAGCGGTTGAGCTTTGCGCGTCAATTCTTCCAGTATGCCGTGAAGGCCCGTCTCTTGGCCGAAAACCCGTTTACTGGCGTCAAATGCCCCAAGGGTGACCCCAAGGCCCGGCAACGCTACATCTCCCCGGAAACCACGCAACGACTCATCGAAGCCTGCCCCAATGTGGCTTGGCGTACCGTGGTGGCTTTGTGCAGATACGGCGGCCTACGCTGCCCATCGGAAGTCTTGTCTCTCAAGTGGGAGCACGTCAATTGGGAACGCGGTGAAATCCGTGTCCCGCAACCCAAGGTTGAGCGCCACGGCAAGCCGTATCGGGTTATCCCGATCTTCGCCCCTTTACGGCCCTATCTTGAGGAAGCATGGGAAGCTGCTGAACCGGGAGCGGAATACGTCGTCCCCTTCGACGTGTACCGGCAAGCGGCTAATCACCCAGAAAGCTGGCTTCGGAGCAACATGCGGACCCAATTTGCCCGCATCATCCGCAAGGCGGGCCTAACAGCATGGCCCCGACCCTTCCACAACCTCCGGGCCAGCCTAGCCACCGACCTAACGGCAAGTTTTCCCTCCCACGTCGTTGCGACGTGGCTTGGCCATACCGAAGCGATTGCCGAGGCCCACTACTGGCAAACGACCGAAAGCCACTACGAAGCAGCCCGAAACTGGACGCCCGTTACTGCTGCACATACTGCTGCAGTGGATTGCCGCAATGAAGCGAAGCGACAGGAAAGGGGCGAAAACACCCCTCGCCCGAACTTCAATCCTTGCCACAACTTGCGACGTAAGTCATTATTTGACGATAACTTAGGATCGGAGAGGACAGGATTCGAACCTGCGAGGGGTTGGACACCCCTACGGATTTAGCAAACCCGCGCCTTAGACCACTCGGCCACCTCTCCAACACAAAAATACGCCATCTTTACATGCGATAGGCCTAAAAGGCCATCGCTCATTTCAAGTTTACCAAGCTTAGCGGGTCTGACAAGGCCCGATGGGGAATGGCTCGTGTGGGGGTCATGTGCCTTCTAAAAGCCTTTCCCATAATCTCTCGTCGCCCATTCGGCGGGAGAGGAGTCGGGGGTGAGGGTGGCTCGTATCGCTCTCGGTTTTCTCAATCGATTCCGACGATCGCTTGCCCTCACCCCAACCCTCTCCCAAAGGGAGAGGGAGACTTTCTGGATGGGCCCCAAGTGCGCAAAGTAGATGTCTCAAAGGACAATGACGATGGCCGGAGGTTATCGCAGCGTTTACCAGCGGTTTACCAGCGGGCGATTGATACCCCGTTGGGTGTCTCGTCCACCGGGGGCGTAGCCCTTTACGTTCTCGTAAGGGTGACGGTGCACAACTTTCCGTGTCTCGGTACTCCAGATAGCAGTCCAGATAGCGCGTGGTCATCTACCTCGCCGCGTAGGCATGGGCGCCAGCCGCTACAAAGGGGTAGGAAACGCATAATCGGTTCAAAAGGACCAACACCGCACGATGGGGACTCATCACGTGTGGTTCGGTCAGAGAGCGCGGATTCCCTCCGAGCCCAGCGGCCTCGTCGATTCATTCTGCACGACTGGTGCGAGATGCGTCGTTGACAAAATTGCGATAACAGTCTCAGTCCGTGCAGCTTGTTGCTTTTCTCTAACATTGCAGGATGCTTGTTGCCTTCACCGATAGCTTGATTGGGTCAGAAAGTCTGTTGTCGCGATTGCACAAAATGTGTCGGCAGCTATGAAGAAGACAAAACGACGAAACCCTGAGGAGAACGGGGTGAACTCTCCACTTGAGGCATACCTACGGGAGATCAATGAGACACCCCTTCTCACACCAGAAGAGGAGATGGATCTCGCCATTGCCATCGGGCAAGGCGACCCCGTTGCTCGGGATCGCATGGTTCGGGCGAATTTACGTCTAGTAGTGAATATTGCGCGGAATTATGTAGGCAAGGGCCTCAGCCTTCAGGACCTGATTGAAGAGGGTAACCTGGGGTTACTGCGGGCCGTTGAGGGTTACGACCCCGCCGTGGGGACACGTTTCTCCACCTACGCAAGCTACTGGATCAAGCAGTCGATCAAGCGGGCCCTGATCAACTGTGGCAAGACGGTCCGCATCCCGGCGTACATGGTGGAGATTCTTTCCAAGTGGCGACGCGCTAGTACGCGTCTGGCAGAGGAACTTGGTCGCACGCCGACTCCGGAGGAAGTTGCCCGCGTCTTAGGCATTCCCCGCAAAAAGCTTTCCATCATCAAGAAGGCGATCCGTATCTACAATCTTGCGCCGCAAACCGACCAGGCGGAAAACGGTTGGTCTTTGGGCGAGATGCTGGAGGATGAGCGTTTTCAGTCACCGGACGAGCAGCTTGTGACGCACGATAGCCTCCAACACATTCGGGAGAAGCTGGAAAAGATGGACCCGCGGGAGGCGGCCGTCTTACGGATGCGCTTTGGGTTGGATGATCGTCAGCCGAGGACGCTTAAGGAGATTGGCAACATTTTGGGATTGACGAGGGAACGGGTCCGCCAGATTGAGGCGGAGGCCCTGAGCAAGTTGGCTCAGGCTCTGAATGCAGGGGAGCCTTAATACCTGTTGCGTAAGAGCCTGTCCCGCAACCTCTCCTCGCCCGTTCGGCGGGAGAGGGGTCGAGGGTGAGGGTGGCTCGAATCGCTGCTGGTTTTCTCGATCGACCCCGACGATGGCTTACCCTCACCCTAACCCTCTCCCAGAGGGAGAGGGAATTTTGGGATAGGCTTTAACCAGGGGAAATGCAGCGAAGGGGTAATTGTTGGCAATTTGAGCACGGGCCAGGCAGTACGACTTGTGTGCCACTGGTTTGTTCCGGGGACTCGAAACAAATTGGCCGCGGCGGTGTGCCCTCTCCAAGTTTGATCTTGGACCGCCATTTACCCTGGTGGTCACGCGCGGTCGTGGTGGGGAAAAATGTGGAAGCAACCCATGGTTCGGTCCTACCCGAAATAGAACGCGCGTGCTCGTCCACGAAGCACCCCCGGCGTACGTTGGCGTCTCGGGGCAATGATTGACGCTCATCTTGGTCTGCATACCGAAAGTCACTCGTCCGAACGACGCATGTGCAGCGAGTCTAGTCGGGGGCTGCGATTTTTCGCGAGTGACAAACCCATGGCCCCACAGCCGGCAGCGTG
>JAKPII010000032.1 GCA_029549885.1 Planctomycetota bacterium | reverse complement strand
GGGCGCACGTACTCGCTCACTGCCCGTGGCCGATTCGTCGTCGTCCAAGACGACCCTCCCTGGGAGAGCGAACCCCAAGGGGTGACGATACGCTATGTGCGAGGGAAACCCCTGGGTCTTCTCATGGCGGCCATTGTGCCTTATGAGCCCACCGAGCCGCAGGCGGAGTTGACCACGGTCGGGAGCTTCTTTCAACCTTACGCCGTGGGGCGTCACTTGTTACTTAGAGCGGCGCGGAGCGGGACACTTTTCCTTCGAATCAACGACGCACCTGCTGAATTGGCCGATAACCGGGGGGATGTGACGGTCACCATCGAGCCAGCGGCGGAACCGTGACAGGCATCACCCGACGATCATTGCGGTCCTGAGGGAGCTAGAGAGCCGTCCCCACCCCAGCCGATTTGGCGTACCGCTTCGTATGCGGCCACGGCCACACTGACCGATAGATTGAGGCTGCGGACCTGAGAACGGATGGGGATGCGGAGGCAGGCCTCTCGATGTGCAGTGAGTAAACTAGGGGGCAGGCCTTGGGATTCGCTGCCAAACACTAGGACGTCGCCGGGCCGGTAAGTCACCTCGGTGTAGAGCGTGGAGGCCGTCTTCGTCAAATACCAAAAGCGTCGCCCGGCGAGAGCGGCTTCCAGGGCCGCCCAATTGTCCACAGCTTCCCAGTTCAAATACTGCCAGTAATCCAGCCCTGCCCGTTTAAGGTGGCGGCTTGTGATGCGAAACCCCAGTGGGCGAACGAGCCACAATTTGGCCCCTAGGGCGACGCACGTTCGACCGACCGCCCCGGTATTATGCGGGATTTCCGGTTGATAGAGGACGATGTGCAGGATTGGTTCGTTGTGCACCATGACTAGCTCGCCCCGACGCTTGTCCACTTAGACGTTATCCCACAACTTCGCCTCTCCCGTTCGGCGGGAGAGGGGCCAGTGGTGAGGGTGGCTCGACTCGCTGCTGGTTTTCTCGATCGACTCCAACGATGGCTTACCCTCACCCCAACCCTCTCCCAGAGGGAGAGGGAATTTTCCGATAGGTTCCTAGACGCTTTCTGAATGTCGCGTGAGAAAGCTTTGGGCCGACATCATGCCGTGTTCCCGCAGGATGGGCTGCATTTCGGCGGCGAGGAAAAATGAGCCCGTAATACAGACCAGGTCCTCGGCCGTGAGTCTGCTCCAGGCATCGTTCCAGGCATCGAGCGGATGAGGACACACACTAAACTTGGTGGGGATGACTTCCTGGGCCGCCTGAATGAGAAACTCAATTGGCAAGGCTCGCGGATTACAAGTGTATTGCGTGAGGAAGATGTGATCGAAGTGCGGGGCCAGCACCTCCAACATCCCGCGGTAATCCTTGCCCTGGGTGGTTCCAAAGACGAGGTATCGCCGCCGGACATCAAAGCACTCACGCACCGTGGCGACCAAAGCCTGTGCGGAGGCCGTATTGTGGGCGACATCCAGAATGACGACCGGGCGTCGGCCGAGGACCTCGACCCGTGCCGGGACAATCGTTTCGCGGAGGGCCACCTGAATGGCCTGGTCTGAAATGCGCCATCCCAGGCGCTGCTGGAAACACCTGACGGCCATGATGGCCACGGCGGCATTGGTCGCTTGGTGACTGCCCAGAAGCCGTAACTGTCCTTCCTGCCACGTCCGTTGGCCATTGCCCTCACCTCCTTGGAACCAAAAGGTGACATTTCCCAAGGCGGTGTCCCTTTCGAGATGCCGCGGCGGCAGATACGACACACCGAAATCTCGGTCAAGTTCGTACAAGGAACAGCCTCGTTTTTGGCAGACCCGGCGGATGACGTCTCGCGGACCCGGCTGGGTAACACCGCTTACCACCGGCAGGTTGCGCTTGATGATCCCAGCCTTTTCCCAGGCAATTTGTTCTAGCGAATTGCCTAACAGGTCCATGTGGTCATAACTGACGGTGGTGATGACGCAGACTTGCGGATGGCAGACATTGGTCGAGTCCAAGCGGCCACCCAGACCAACCTCGATCACGGCGGCATCGACTTTTTCTTGGGCGAAATAGAGGAACGCCATGGCGGTGAGCATTTCAAAGTACGTTGGCCCACTTTCGCCACGTTTTGCCGCTTCCTCGTCCATGATGCGAACAATGGGGACGATCTCGCCAAGAAGCTGGTCAAATCGTGAGCGTGAACACGGCATGCCGTCGATGCACAATCGTTCCTCGACGTGCTCCAGGTGGGGAGAGGTAAAGATACCCACTCGCCGCCCTGACGCCGTCAACATGGTCCCTGCCAGGATCGCCGTGGAACCTTTCCCCTTCGTCCCCGTGATGTGGATGATCGGATAGAGTCGATCGGGACTGCCCAACCGATGGAGGAGTTCCCGCATGCGGGCGAGTTTGAAGACGCGGACACGATTGCCCATCGGGGCCGGATGGCGCTCAAAATTGGTCCGCGCAAAAAGGAAGTCCCGCAAGGCGAGGGAAGAAGTCCCTTCATGGGAGGCCGTGCTATGGCTTTCGGCAGAGGCTGAAGGTTCCATGGAGGCCCTACGCTACTGGAGTGTGGCCACAGTTCTCAAAAACCATACTTAATTGTTGCACCCACGGCCACCTTTGCCAACGTTGCACTCACAAAAATAAACCTGTCCCAAGATGCGCAACCCCACTTTTGGGCTAAAGCCGCACCTTCGGCGCCATCACATCACCTGAAACTCCCACTCCTGCGATGAGGCATCCAGGAGTCGGAGGACAATCCGTCCCTTAAGCATGCGACCCTCAACGGAAATGTCCAGCATTTGCTCGTTGCGACGCATGATGAGGTACAACCCGCTGTCCCATTCCGCCACGCTCCCCCGGTCCCCGGAGATAGGGCCTTCGTATTCCAGATACTGTCGGCGATGATCGGGCAACTGCTGCGCTTTGCCCGTTGTCCCCGGAGTTGGCTCCCGGTCCAGCGCGAACGTCACCAACAGTGTGGCCGTTTCCAAGAGAAGGTCATAATGCAGTCCCCGCGGACTGTCGTGTCGTAAGACTCGAAATCGGGGCACGGCCACCCTCCGCGTGTTGGGAGTACCACAGAATCGCAACTGCCCTTCATGGCCCAATGATGGTGTTTACCCTTTCCACCATCATTGGCGATTCCATTCCCTCGCAGGTGATTTTTGCCGTCAAATGAGCCTTCCCAGGTGAGGCAGCCCTTAGTCCCACTGTGAAAGAGACCGTTTCCGTAGGATTCAGCACATCCGTCGGATCAAAAATCACCTTTCGCCCTTGGACTGTCGCCTTTCCCGCAGGTCCGAGCGTCTGATCGGGATCAACTTCGAACTCTGGGGGAACTTCCACCTGGCAGGCCACGCCGTGGACAGGGTTGTTCCCTTGATTCTGCACGACGAGCGTGACCGTCTTTGTCTTTCCCACGGTGATGGGCTCGTAACGATCAATAACCCACGTCTTCAGCACGGGCAGCGAGGACTGGGGAGGCGATCGGGTCGGCTCTGCGTGAGAAGGCGTCTCCTTTGCTCCGCTCGACGGCTCCGGTGTTGGAGCGATTCCACCGGGCGCGACTTCCGCGGATGATTGGGAACCATTCCCGAGGCCGAACGTGCTCAACGTGGAGGGGCGTTCGCGAAGTGTGGGCGCTGGGGCACCAGGCTCCACGCGGGCACAAGCTTCCTGGCTGGCGAGTGTGGCCGATCCTTCGACCAACTCCGCCCGGCAACATGCTCGCTGCGAGGCGCTCACGGCACGCAGTTCAATTTGCCGCCGCAGGGTCTGGTTCGGTTCCACGCTGGCGAGCGTCCAGACGATGGTCTCGCCCTCCAACAAATACCCGGCACTGGCGCGGAGGGGTTCCCATGAGACATCAAAACTACACCGCAATTGCACGTTACTGACAGCTTGATTTCCCGTGTTGACGAGTTCCATGGTAAACGTTGCCGATTCGCCCAGTCGGACCAGCGTTGGCCCACTCAATCGCAACGTGATGGCCGAAGGTGACGGAGGTGTGGTGGTGGGAGTTGACGGCGGTGCACCGCCAAAACTTGGAGGCTGAAAACCGATCCCGCCTGGTGATGATGGCGATGTGGCCGATTCGCTGCCGAAAGGTGGCGCCGGCAGACCCGGTGCAGTGGGCTGCGGCACGGCTGGCTGTGGCGTGCTGGGTAAAGTGGTTGTACCGGGAAACGCACCGGGCGTGGTCCCCGTGGAGGGCAGCCCGGTCGAAGGCGCCCCGACGCCCGGCTGAGTGGATGGCGGTGTTTCCGGCGTCGTCGTGGCCGCTCCCGCGCTCTGGGCTTCGAGGCAGGCGGTCTGCGAGGCCATGATCCCGCCCGGCCCGCTGACTTGCACCGTGTGGCACCACCTGCCCGGCTGGACCACGCGGAAGAGCACGCCGATCGTCTTGGTTTCCCCTGGCTGGAGCGTTCCCGGCAGGTCCCGCTCAACCGCCCGCTGACCCACGGCGTGTTGCAGTCCGGCATCGAACGTGTCTCGCACGAGCAAGCCGCTCAGGGGCGTTGTCCCACGATTCACGATCTCGATGACGTAGGTGACATCCTGGCCTACGGTAGCGCGGTCCGGCCCCTGGACCCGCAATTCGAGAGGCCCCGGGGCGGGTCCGGCCCCGGCGGCGATGGTTGCACAGTGCTGGGCCTGCAAATTCCCCGCGGCCTGTGCCTCGGCGCAGAGGCTATAGGTCCCTGCTTGACTGAATTGGAGAACGATGTCCACCGTTCGCATCTCATGAGGATTGAGACGCCCGAGCGTCCAGTTGAGGGTCGCCCCGCTGACGGAGGCGGCGGGAGTTGTGCTTTGCTGAGACACACCGCTGGGGAGCGTGAGCTTAAGAAGTACGTTTTCCGCGGGCAGGTCGCCCGGATTATTGATTTCCACCCGGACCGTGGTTGTCCCGCCGATAGACACCTGAGTGGGCGCGTTGACACGGACCCCAAGTTGGGCCGCGGACCAGGTGATGAGCGTCTGGCCACTTCCTACCGTCAACTGCTTCCCGGCGGCACCGGGCGCATCGGCCGGTCGGATAATCTGCACCGCGACCTGGGTTGATCCCCCCAAGGGCTGGGCCTGATAGATTTCGGCCGTGGCGCGGCCTGTGGAATCCACGGGGACTTCCACGCTCGTGGTTCCGTTTGGCGCGAACAGCGCGCTGACCCCACCGATGATCTCGTAACGGACCTTCCACCCCGCGCAGGGCGAACGATCGCGGAGGCGGGTCACCGAGGTCGCTAGCTGATGGCGAGAACCGGCGGGCACAATGGCGGGCGGGGGGAGCGTCCATTGGGCATCAACCCAGTGGATGAAGACTGTCTGGACCCGCCGATCCCAACTATGGACACATGGCACGTAAACGTTGATGGCCGTCGTGCCTTCCACCGGGCTGGTGACGCTGACCCAAGCCTGCCCCGGGCGAACGATGACGTCGTCATTCGGGGCGACCGTTCCTCGAGTCAGCCGCAGGTATTCGCGGGAAGTGCTGGTGATGACGTAATGTTCGGTGATCTTGCGGGGCCGGGTAAAATCCCCAACAAGATAGTCCATGAAGGTGCCACGTCTAAAATCGACAAAATGCCCAACACCGCCGGGCGTGATCGTCCACTCCACCCGCTGGTTTGTCAGCATAAACTGGTCCTGCCCCCGCACACTCGCCACCAGGATGACTTCGCTGCCAACGGCGGCAGCCGTCTCCTGAGGGGTCACCATGAATTCGCTGCAATCCCCGGCAAGGATGGGCCCGGGAACTTCGCGGTAGTATCCGCCAGACTCATCTGCCGGAGGCAAGACGGGCGCACCGGGCGCGGTGTTGGTGGCAGGCGCAACACAACCGTCGGCTGCCAAGATCACGACAAGAAGCATCCCGGCAGCGGGGCCGAATCTCCACCAAATGCGGTCGTTAACCCATTTCCTCATGGGTACTGCTATGGAATGGCCGGTCTCCCCAATCCGGTCAATGCATTGTTAAACCTCCGGGGACCGTCACATAAAGGACACAAGGCACGCGCCAGCCTCACCAAGGCCACCGTCGCGGAGCAGGTTGACCCCTCATGGCAACGGTCAAAGGTCCACCCATTAGGGAGAATCGTACCCAGCCCATCCCAGTGATTACGTCAAATCCCCCTGGCGAATGCCAACCCTGCCCTGGTGACACACACTTTTGGGGATGATAAGGGATTTTCCAAGTTTCTTGAAGACCGGTTTTTGTCGCTCTGCCCGAAAGGGGGGATACAGGCGGATCGACAATTGGTACGCCGGGGGACATGAAGGCGCGTGCCCCTCCAAATCCCGTGGAACACGTCAGGCAAAAAAACGGGGCAACCACAAGGGTTGCCTCTGTGGGGATGGCCTCTCTCGCTGGTTGACAAGAGGGGATCGCCCTTGGCGAGTTACCTAAACGCGGCCAAGCTGGACCAATTTGGCAAAATGCTCAAAAGACCGGTCATAGGTCGCCTCGGCATCGCGGGGGAAGCAACATCCTGGCAATTGCCGGTTCTTAAGGTGGTACTGAAGGCAGTCGCAACATATCCCTTTCCGGGAACAAGGCTCATAGGAACAGGTACAAATCGTCAGGTTCCGTTCTTTCTTGCATTCCATCGGAAAACTCCTTCTTCACCAGGTCATCGCGTTGCTAGACAAACGGTTTCCTCTTTTCTTACGCGGCTACTTGCCGATGATCAAGGGGCTTCCCACACCGCGTTGTTTGGAGCTCTTGTCACGCTCATTGGCACCGGAAAAGTGACAAATGAAAAGACCTACCACCAAAACGTTATCTCCCAGCAAGGAGCGTGCGGTAATCTCTCGCCCGGCATGTTCGTCCGCAACGCGCAAAGAGCGGCCTGCGCTTTATAAAGGCCTGGGATAGTGAGTCGGCAAGCTCCGCAAAATTGCCCACCGCTAGTGATGCTGCCTATCGGGCACGAGGATGGGCCTTTTCATAGACGGCTTTCAGGTTGGCTGTCGTTAGATGCGTATAAATCTGGGTCGTCACTAGGCTTTTGTGACCGAGGAGCTCTTGGACGCTGCGGATATCGGCCCCTGCGTTAAGCAAATGCGTAGCGAAGCTGTGCCGCAGTGAGTGGGGCGTGGTCCGCTGATCGAGGCCGGTTTGGATGAGGTATTTTTCCAGCATCCGCGCAACACTCCGCGTTGTCAGGCGAAGCTTGAAGCGATTGACAAAAAGGGGTCGGTCAGGATTATCCACAAACGAGGGGTGTATCTCCCGTACCGCCAGCCAACGACGGATGGCACGCACAGCGTGGGAGCCCAGCGGGGCCAGCCGCTCCCTGCGCCCTTTTCCTCGGACGCGGACCACTTCCGCCCGCAAATCGAGATCGGAATCGTTCAGTCCCACGAGTTCGCTAATACGCAGGCCAGCAGAATAGAGGGTTTCCAGGATGGCGCGATCTCGTAGGCCCATCGGATCGTTGGCGGGCGGGGCCTCCAAGAGTCGCCGGACCTCTTCTGTCGAAAGGACGTGGGGCAAATTCCTCGGCTTGCGAGGATTGCGGAGGGGCTTCGCGGGGTTGTCTTTTACCCAGCCTTCCCGCATCCCAAAGCGAAAGAAGCTTCTCAGACTGGCGAGACGCCTCGCGACGGTGGCAAAGGAGTAATTGGCCTCGTGCATGGCCGCCACATAGCCGCGGAGATCGAGTGTCGTAATCTGACTGGGAGAAGGACAACGCCCTTAATAGGCCTCGGTCAGGTATTCTAGCAGAGCTGTGAGGTCTTCTCGATAACTCTTGATCGTCAGGGGCGAGGCGTTTTTCTCAACCGCAAGGAATCGGAGAAACCTCGCCATCGCCGTCTGCATCGTCAACTCGCCCGATGAGCCTTGCGGTCCTCTGTAATGATGATTGTTCATCGAGAAGGTACAGCGTCAATGTCTCTGCCGGGCTAAAAGATGTCCTCCGGATCGGCAGGTTGCGGGGCCTTAAAGCGGTTTTGGAGGGCACGTCGTCGGGCCTCTTGACGAACTTTCTGACTGAGAACCGCGGCATCGTACCAACTGAAACTCAACTCCGGATTGGCCGCATAACGTCCGAGCGTGCGGATCATCTCCAGACGGTTATCATCGTCGTAAAGAAAGATGTACCGCTCCTGGCCTTTGATCAATGCGATGACGTTAATTTCTCGGCTCACGATCAGGCGTCTCCTGCGGTCAATAGCTGCGAGCTTGAGTTCCTGCCTGCACCAATTCTACCCAAATTGAATGCCTTATTCCTTTTATCGGCCGGATGTCGTGCTCCAAACTAGTTCACTTTCGTCGGCCCCACCCCTGGCCGTTAGCATTTCCCAAATGTGAACCCGGCAGCAAAACCGGAGAAACTCTTCGCTTTTTGTGAGATATGACTGCCATCCCCCCAATCGGGCATCGTCCCGAAACTTCGCATAGTCCTGAAGCAATTTGACCAGTTGGCTATCGCCCCCGTTGTAAACCCGTGTGTGCTTCATGAAGGGCTCTTCGCCCGCTCCGCAAGCAGAATCTCCTGCCTGGGCAAGTTTGGGGATGAGCCCCTCGGGCGAGAGCGAAGCCTGGCTTTTTCCCTCCCCTGTCTGTGGAATTTCGAAGCCCGGCTGCGCAGCGGCATCTGTCGCGGAAGCATCCGCAGCTTGGGGCGACTGGTTCCGCAGGGCCTCGCGGGCATAGGCTAGCTGTGACTCCAGGACCAGCCGGGAGGGGATATCTTTTTCCTCCTTCGTTCCCCATGGCAAACCGTAGCCTGGTGGAACGGGGCAAAAGCCGGGGTTTGCCGCGTACCATTCCACCTGAAGCCCACATCGCGGGGGATAGTAGGGGGAATACTCCGTCACGGCTCCAATCACGACGGCATCGGCCCCCAGCAACTGGGCAAGATGGCGGACATCTTGGGGATTATTGAGACTGATGCGGTGCTGGAACATTGCCCGTTCGACCACCCCCACAGGGATGACCTCAAAGCCGGGAACCTCTTGAAGCTCGTTGTAGTAAGCAATGGCCACCTTCCGCCCGTCCAAAGTCGGATCTGTCGAAAGATTGAAAAACGGGGCTACAGCAATCTTGTGGATTTGAGGAAAAGGATTGTGAACAAGGGGCCGCCATTCCGGCTTCTGGAATAGCGAGCAACCTGCGGGAAACACGAGGACTGTCAAAATCAATGCCACCGATAACCGGCGATCCAACATCCAAGGGGCCGAATGGGACCGTCCCAACCGGGTGAATCCCCGGGGTATGTCGGCCGTCCTTTGTTGTTGGTAAAGCACGTTTGCCATTGTGAGCCGAACTGGTCCAATCTCGATTGTTCCCGCAAATCTGATAGGGCCCTGCCTCCGGCACAATCGACCCTGCCGGCGCAAGCCGTTGTGTTGAACGCGATTGACTTATCGGCAATGTTCCCGCAGATTCTCCAAACATTTTTATTGGCAAACTCAACCAAAAACGGTGGCTGGACGTAGTCGTCTGTTTTGAATTTCCCATCTTTTGCATTTTAACGAACAGCGTGGGAACTAGGTTTTCTTATGGGAAGGGTCTTCCTCAATGCAGGCCGCCGTGATGGTCGATGTCAAAAAAGGCGGACTTTGCCAACGGGTGAAATTGTGCGCGAGGACTTCGCATGGGCCGGATTCAGACCAATGTCGGCTTGATAACGGGCGTCCCCATTGGGGAGACCGTCAATCAGCTTATGTTGATTGAGTCCCGCCCAAAGGACAACCTCGAGTCGGCCAACAAGAAGATTGATGCCGAGCGGACGGCCATCACGGAACTTTCCGTGCTCTTTTTGGCAGCTCAGTACCCCATCAAAAATCTTTTGAAAGACGCCGTTTACACCAAGCGGTCCGCCACGAGCAGCAATCCCTCGGCGTTGAATGTCCGTGTCACCGGCACCCCAAGCGTCGGTACCTATGTGTTCACACCGATCCGTACGGCGCAATCCGAGCAGTGGTTATCAAGCGGCGTGCGGGAGAGCACAACGCCCCTGGGCGGGGGCGTGTTATCTTTTCGTTATGGCCCAAGTATCGATCGACCATTGGCTTTGGATGCAATTCGTGGCGGCCAAGGCTTTGAGCGAGGCGTCATCCGCATCACCGACCGAAGTGGCGCCTCCGCGGAAATCGACCTGACCACCGTGCAAACGCTTGACGATGTGATTGAGGCCATCAATAGGAACATGCGGATCAACGTCTTGGCCGAGGTGGTGGGCGACCACATTCGCCTAACCGACCGCACGGGGATGACGGCCTCCAATCTCCGCGTGCAGGACTTGGGCAATGGGCGAGCGGCGGCCTCCTTGGGTCTGGCGGGGATCGACGTGGCCGAATCCACTGCCGACGGAAGCGACATCGTTTGGCTAACCACCGACACACTCTTGAGCGACCTCAACGACGGACTGGGTATTTCCGCCAGTTCAACGTTGCCCGACATTTCCTTCCAATTGCGAGATGGGACGACCGGGACGATCGACTTTGATCCTAAGCCAGAAAATGGTGAAGAGCGACAAACAGAGAAGACGCTGGGAGATATCATCGCTCGCATCAATGCGGCGGCCCCGGGTAAGCTTCAAGCGGAGCTGTCGGCCGACGGAAAACGACTTGTCCTCCGCGATCTTACAGAAGGAACTAATGAGTTCAAATTGGAGGCCCTCTACGGTTCTCAGGCCCTTCATGACCTGGGGCTTGATGTGGCGGCCGAGGGCGACACCATCACCGGTCAGCGGCTGATCGGTTCGCTCAAATCACCGGCCCTTTCCCAACTCAACGGCGGTCAGGGAATAGGAACGTTGGGACTCATCCGTGTGACCGACCGCATGGGACAACAGGCCGTGGTCGATCTCTCCACTGCCGACACCCTGGAAGATGTCATCCGGGCGATTAACGCGGCAGAGATCGGCGTCACAGCCAGCGTGAATTCGGCCCGCAATGGCATCGTGATCCAGGATACCAGCGGCGGGACGGGTCATCTGATCATCGAGAGCCTTGACGACAACCAATCGGCAGAGAAGTTGCACATCGCTGTGAACGATGCGGTATCCTCCAAGGACAGCGGCGACCTTCACCTGCGAGTGATTTCCGTCAATTCCCGCCTGGCCGATTGGAACGGTGGGCAAGGCGTATCCCTCGGGCGTTTTACCGTCACCGACAGCAAGGGTGTTACCGGGACGATCGATCTGGCAGCGATTCAGGCCCAGACGGTGGGCGACGTGATCGCGGCCATCAATCGTACAGCGGCCAACGTCATCGCCAGCATTAACGAGACGGGCGACGGCATCCTCATTCGGGATTTGGCCAACGGTTCGGGAAAGCTGGTGATTAACGACCTTGGAGGAACCACGGCCAAAGACTTGGGGCTACTTCGCGAAAGCACACTACGCGACTTCAACGGTGACAGCGATTACGTCATTGACGGTTCCCTGACCTACCGCATTGAATTGGACAAAAACGATACACTGACCACCCTTACGGAGAAGATCAACGGCCTCAAGGCTGGTGTCAAGGCGAGTATCCTTTACGATGGATCAACTCGGCCGTATCGCTTATCCTTAGTCGGCGAGCGCGGGGGGAATGTGGCCCAACTCGTCCTCGATGATTCGCAGTTGGGGATCGACCTCCAGCGGATCACCCAGGCGCGGGACGCACAATTGGCCCTCGGATCCGTTGGGTCCGCCGGGGCGGTGGTGCTTTCCTCACGAACGAGCACCTTCTCGGGGATTGTGCCGGGATTGGAGCTGGACGTGCTCCAGGGGACGAACACACCGGTCAATGTCCAGGTTCAAACGAGTGATGCCGATCTCGTGGCGAGTGTGCAGACATTCGTCGATAATTTCAACAAGTTTTGGAAGCGCTACAAGGAACTGACCAAATACGACACGGAGACGCAAAAAGGCGAGGTTCTGGCCTCGGATCCCACGGCCATCCGGTTAGGGAGCGAGGTCTCGTACCTCCTCAGTTCGCGTTTTGCTGGTGCCGGGAAGATTCAGTCGCTGGCGGAGATCGGCATTTCGATCAATCAAGATGGGACCCTAAGCTTTGATAGCTCGGCCTTGCAGGCAAAATACGCTGAGGATCCGGAGGCCGTCAAGAAGTTTTTCACCGACGCCACGTTTGGTTTTGCCAAAAAATATGACAAATTGAGCGAGAGCCTAGCCGGTGAAAATGTATCGCTCATTTCCCAGCGGCTCAACGCCCTTTCCCAAAAGTACGAAGATAACTCTGAGAAGATTAAATGGTGGAATGAGAAGCTGCAACGACGCCGGCAGCAACTTTTGCTGTATTTCTATCGGTTGGAGAACACGATCGCCAAGTTGAAGGCGAATTTGGACACGTTGTCGGCGCTCCAGCCCATTTCCTATGATTGGCTCCGCAAATCCAAGTGAGATTGATGGAGCCACTTAGACCCAACATCAATCCCGCATGATAACCTTGGAGATTTGCCGGAAGGGACTCTGCCTATGTCTGCTTCAGTGGGTGATAGCTACCGCGAAGGCGAGATTCTCACGGCGCCACCTCAGCGGCTGCATCTGATGCTCATCGAAGGTGCCATCCGTTATACCGAACGCACGAGGCACTTCTGGCGAGAGAACCAAAATGACGCGGCCTTTGAGTCGCTCCTTCGTGCCCAGCAAATCGTCAGCGAAATCCTCGCAGGCATCAAGATTTCGGATGAGTTTCCCCTCGCACGGAAAGTTGCGGCCATTTACACCTTCATCTATCGCGCGCTCGTTCAGGCCGGTTTGACCCGCGAAGAGAAGTACCTCGACGACGCCCTCCGGGTCCTTCACATCCAGCGTGAAACGTGGGAAGAGGTCTGCCGTCGCCTTGGTGGGTCCTCGCCTTCAACGGATGATATCCGGATCAGCGAGGCCGCGGCTTCTGTAGCGGCAAAGGAAACGATCCGCAGCGCCCCGGCCGCCCCTCACGCCAGCCCGCCCTTGACAAACCTCCGCACCCCCGATTATCCCCAGGAATATGCCACAGGGTTTTCCTGGGAGGCCTAGCAGGCCACACCCTCTTGCCGCGTGAGAGGATTTCCTGATGCCGAAAGATGTCACACTGATTCGGGTAGGACATAGTCCCGATCCGGATGACGCCTTCATGTTTTTCGCCCTAGCGAAGGAGAAGATTCCGACAGGGCGCTATCGTTTTACCCACGAGTTGGCTGATATCGAGACGCTTAATCGCCGGGCGCTCCAAGGCGAACTGGAATTGACCGCCATCAGCTTCCATGCCTACGCCTTTGTCCGCAAGCATTACATCCTTTGCCACTGCGGGGCAAGCATGGGGGATGGCTACGGCCCCATCGTAGTAGCCCGATCGTCGATGAACGTGAATGATCTGCGGCAAACCCCGATCGCCGTTCCCGGACGCTGGACCAGTGCCTTCTTGGCCCTTCGAATCTTCCTGCAAGATGAGTTTCCCTTTGTGATCGTCCCCTTTGATGAGATTCCCCGCGCCGTGGCAAGCGGTAGCTATCAGGGACAACCCATCGGTGCTGGACTGCTAATCCACGAAGGCCAACTGACCTTTGGCCAGCAGGGGCTGAAGCTGATCGTCGATCTCGGGGCGTGGTGGAAGGAACAAACCGGACTGCCGTTGCCGCTCGGCGGAAATGCGATCCGCCGCGACCTTGGACAGCAGGTGATCGCCGATGTCCATCACCTGCTCCGCGAAAGCATCGACTACGCGTTGTCCCACCGCGACGAGGCCCTTGCTTATGCCCTAAATTTTGCTCGTGACTTGGACAGGCCTCTTGCCGATCGTTTTGTTGGTATGTATGTGAACGAGTGGACCCGGGACCTCGGCGAGGCGGGACGGCAATCGGTCGCGCTCTTTCTGCAAAAGGCTTACGAGTCAGGAGTCATTGCGGAACCGGTCGTCCCGGAGTTCGTACCGATGTGAGGGAAGCCTTTCGAGAAACCGGCGCGCAAAAAAAACAGGGAGCCCTTGCTCCCTGTTTTCGTCATCTATCGACGATAAAACTCCAGCTTACTGCTCGACGTCAAGCCAGATGTCATCTGCCCAACTGATCCTGAGTTTACACGAGCGGATGCGACGGGGCAGCCGAAAAAGATGTGAAGCCAGCCATGAGCTTCACGGCGTCTCACACGGAGACTAAGGACTACTTAGGTCGCACGGAGACTGCCCGGGGGCCTTTTCCCCGACCCGGATTCGGTGCGTCCGAGCTTAACTCGTACTCAACGCTTTGACCTTCGCGAAGGTCTTCAAAGCGGGCACCTTCCACTGCGGAAAAGTGGAAAAACACATCGGACTTCCGGATGCCGCTGGTTTGGATGAAACCAAAACCACGATCCACGACCAACTTCTTAATAACACCCTCGGCCATTAAAGCCACTCCTCAAAAACGTAACGAGCGGAGTTACCTCCGCACACACAAAACAACTCGGACTGTCTCATGTCGTGAGCAACCCGCTCGTTGGCCGTTAGACCAAGGAGTGGCTCAGCTAACACAAAACCATCCGAACTCCCAAAGAATGTCCCGGATCGATCTTGGGGCCCACCGGTCCATTCTCACGACAACTAAAACTCTAGCCTAAAGACAGCCTTCAGGCAAGAGGCATCTTTCCCTTTTATCGGAATATTTCACTTTTTTCCGAACCCCTCTTTTGTGGGTTTTGCTCATCAAAACCGCTCACCCCGTTGTTTTCGCCTCAGTGAGCATCTTTTCAACGATTTATTTCGCATTCGCCAAACGCGCCCATAAATTTGCTCACATTTCTCCACCCTTCGATGGTGAGCAACGACTTTTCGCAGAATGAGACTACACGCCAAAAAGTCTTTCCCGAATGAACCGGATCACCAATAGCAACAAGGCCAGCAAAACCAGGCAAGCCGCCGCGAGCAGGAGGAGGATAAACCCCAATTCAAAGATTCGGGAGGCAAATCCCCAGATAGGTCGCCAGAAGACGATCGTTACGAGCGCCCCGAGGCACAAAAACGGCCCATAGGGGATTTCTGTTTCTCGTCGCAAGATCAGGATAATGATGGCCACCACTAACCCGGCGAAAGGGGCCAGGAAAAATAAAATAATCCCCGGCTGCCAACCAAGATACGCCCCGAGCATCGCCATGAGTGTCACATCGCCAAAGCCGAGGGCCTCACGATCCAGGACCATGGAACCCACCAGGCGGACGACCCATGCCAAGAGGGCGCTGGCCGCCATCCCCACCAAGGCCGACAAAAGAGCCTGCCAATGCGATCCACCGACAATCCAGGTGAAAAGAATCCCTGCCGAGCCAATCAGTCCCATCACCACCAGGCCGCCCGTCACACGCGACCGGTAGAGCCGCGCACACATCATTTTGAGGCTCTTCCAGAACCCTTTTCGCCGGTACCAACGTCGGGGCATGAGGGCAAAACACCATAGCCACCAGCAGGCCAAACCTAACGAAAGGCCATGTCCATGTGGCTGGCCACCGAAGGCCTTCGGCCATGCATAGGGCGCACTAAACGTAAGGTAGCTATATTCGGGTTTGCCAAATTCCATGACGTCATCACCGAGGAAAACCGCCCGGTGCACAATTCCGTGGGGAAGCTGTGACGTCGAAAGGCTAGCCGCCAGAATTAAGGCGAGCAAGGTCCCCGGGATGGTTACGGAATCCGGAATCAGTTTTTCGTCCCAATCAATGAGTGAGGCCACAAGCATAAAGAAGATCAGCAAAAGGTGCCTTGCAAACATGGCATGCAAAACACCATCGGCAGGGCGTGGCACACCCGAGGGGACCAATCCCGCTTGAATCACTTCCCACCAATACAAAAGGGGTATGGCAACGGCGCAGACGAGCTCCACGGCCAGCGGGCGAATCCAAAAAAAGCGACCATGGCGCTCACTATCCCCCGTACGGAAAAGCCAGCCCAGGATCGGCAAATACTCGATCGGTCTGCGGCGACTTCCGGACTCCGTGGGGAAAAACGGCGAAATACGGCGGGGTTGCCAAGCCAAGGCATCGGCAAGCCAGTTGGCGGCGGCCCCAAAGATGGCACCTCCAACTACCAGAAGGGTCCAGCACATCCAGGTTGGCAAGGCAGGCCACATCACGGGTTGACTCCCACCTGATCCATGACGGGTCGGAGGTGCTCCAGAATTTCCTGGACTACGGCATCCGGTGATTTTCCTTCGGTATCCACGACCCAGTCGGCCGTCTCCCGGTAGATGGGCTCGCGCTTGCTGAGGAGCTCAATGATTTCTGCGATCCCTCCCTGGCTTGTGAGATTAGGGCGACGGGCACCGGTTGTTGGATCGGTGGTCATTCGGCGATGAATCGTTTCGGGTGAGGCCGTCAGCCACACCACTCGCCCGTTGGCCCGCATCGCTTTGCGATTCTCCTCGCGTAGCGGTGCACCGCCACCGGCAGCAATGACCCAACCGGAGCGTCCGCAGAATTCCGCCACCACGCGGCTTTCCCAATCTCGAAAGACGGGTTCGCCATCCTCGGCAAAGATTTGGGCGATCGACTTTCCGGCTTGCCGTTCAATCTCCACATCCAAATCGACCCACTGCCAACCCAATTGTTGGGCAAGAAGCCGAGCAACCGTACTTTTCCCCGTGGCGCGATACCCGATGAGCACAATGTTCATGACTTGGGCAAAGATAGGAAAGCCGATTCATCGTGTGTCAAAATCTCATTTTCCGCTTGTCTCCATCATACTGATCGGACGAGCTTTGCGAAAGATTTGTTTACTGCGGCTTGCCGCCTGACAACACGCTCTTGCCAGCCATGGCTTGAAAGCCTATCTGATAATCTCCCCTCGCCCGTTCGGCAGGAGAGGGGTCGGGTTGAGAGTAGCTCGAATCGCTGCCGGCTTTCTTAATCGATTCGACGTTCGCTTGCCCTCACCCTAACCCTCTCCCGAAGGGAGAGGGCGACTTTTTGGGATAGGCTCTTGAGAGCCTACGATCGGTTGCGGCACGTGTTCCTACGGAGGCCGCGTCACCATTTTGCGGCGGAGGTGGCGCGTTTGAGGACTTCCCGCATCAAATCGGCCGGACCATCCCGCCCGGTAAACAACTTGAATTGCATGCACGCCTGCCGCACAAACATCTCGACGCCGGTGACGACTTTGCAATTCCGCGCGCGGGCATCCTTAATTAGCAGCGTGTTTTCGGGATTATACACTGCGTCGAAGACAAGCATATGGCTCCGCAAATACTTGGCATCAAATGGCGATTCATCCACGTTGGGATGCATCCCGACCGGTGTGCAATTGGCCAGGATGTCACAAGCCACAGAATGTCGATCATCCCACGGGACATAGGCACAATCGAGTTTCTCCGCGAGCAATCGGGCCTTTTCGGCATCGCCGTCGGTCAATGTGACGGTGGCTCCGGCACGGATCAGCCCAAACGCCACCGCCTTACCAGCCCCGCCTGCCCCCAAGACCAAGGCTTGCTTGCCGTGGATGGGGCTTCGCCCTCCGACCGGCGTTCCCAAGGCTACCTCGATCGCCTCAATGGCGGCACGGCAATCGGTATTGAACCCCAATCGTTCCTTGCCCTCGAAGATGACGGTATTGGCAGCCCCGATGCCCCGGACGATGCTGTCGGCCTTCGTCAGCTTAGCGAGAATGGCTTCCTTGTGGGGAATCGTCACGCTCAACCCCTTAATCCCCCATTGCGGCGCCTGATCGATGAACTCATAAAGGTCCTCCCGCGGCACACGAATGGGGATATAGACCTTGTTCATGCCGAACTTCTGGAAGGCCGCATTGTGGATAATCGGGCTGAGGCTGTGGCCGACAGGATCGGCGATCACGGCGAAGACTTCCGTATCATGCCGAATGTCTTCGTAGCGATAGACCTGAGTCATCTCCTCAAAGCTGAGTTGGCCCGGGGCAATGGCCCGATCCGAGTGAAACGCGGCATAAGTGAACGGTGAACCGAATTTGCCTGCGAGAATCCGCGACGGGATACCCATATCCCCCATGCAAATACCGACCGTGGGGATGCGGCTTTGGGCAACCAGGCGAAACATCCGCAGATTGTCCTGAGGATGATTAGCCAGCGTGGCAATCTTGATGATGTCGGGGTCGAGCTGGCTCATCCGCTCATGAAGGGCCTGCAAGTCCGCCGGGGTCTCCCGAAAGTTGTGGTAGCTGATAATCCGTTTCGTTTGGCCAAACCGTGGGATCTCCGCCGCGATGTCCTCTTCCAGGTCGATGTAATCGACCCCCTCGGCGATGGCCGTCCGCAGGATGAGTTGCCGCTGCTGCTCGGCCCCGTTGAACCGACCGCCATCTCGCTCCCGACGACACGTCATGATGACGGGGCACGGCCTTTCGGCGAGAAGCCGCTTGACGTTGACCGGGCCGTTAATGTAATCCAGCCGAATCTCAACCAGTTTCGCCCCATGTTCCGCCAAATGACGATGCTCCGCTATGACGTGGCGATGACGGCCCCGTGCGATGGTGACACAAATGATACTCCGGCGATCATGTTGTTCCATAATAGGCCCTCATAGGATCAGACGAACACAACGTGGACCGCGTTGGCTTCGATACGTCGCTTCTCCCCGTGCGTGCTACGACGCTTGTGCCTTTCCAGACTCTCAGATGGCCATGCTCTTTTCTCGCCCATCGACCGGGGAACGGCCCATCTCATTTATGGTACACTTGGCGCGAACCGTTCACCACCTGACTCGGGAGAAGGATGCCTCACCAGGAAGCCGTCATGATCGTATTTGCGAACGAGAGATGCACGCTAGACTCGATGCCAGGTCGAGGACTTTCCCTCACATCAATCACTGACGTTGGCGTGCGCACCCGTGATCAGCTCGATGAATTCCCGATTGGACTTGTACTTGGCCAACTTGGCCGTCAACTGTTCCATGGCATCCACGGGATTCATGCTGGACAGCATCCGGCGGAGGATCGTAACGGCCCGCAGCACATCCGGCGGCAAGAGCTTTTCCTCACGCCGCGTGCCCGATTGGGTAATATCAATCGCCGGCCAGATACGGCGGTCCGCCAACCGGCGATCAAGGACCAGCTCCATGTTGCCCGTGCCTTTGAATTCCTGAAAGATCAGTTCGTCCATGCGGCTACCCGTGTCGATCAAGGCCGTGGCGACAATGGTCAGTGAGCCGCCTTCCTCGAAAGCCCGGGCCGTGGCGAACAACTTCTTGGGCACATCCATGGCCTTGACGTCAATACCACCGGTCATCGTCCGACCGGTGTTTCCTACCCATTTGTTGAACGCTCGGGCCAACCGCGTGATCGAATCCATGAGCAGGAAGACATCCTTCCCCATTTCTGCCAAACGGCGGCACCGCTCCACAATTAACTGAGACAGTCGCACGTGGCTTTCGATTTCGCAATCCAGGCTGCTGGCCACAACTTCCGCGTTTTTGCACACCCGACGGAAATCGGTCACCTCCTCGGGGCGTTCGTCGATCAGCAAGATGATCAACTTCATTTCGGGATAATTCGTGGCGATGGCCTGACTGATGTGCTGCAAGAGCACCGTTTTGCCGGTTCGCGGGGGGGCCACGATCAAGGCCCTTTGCCCCTTACCAATTGGCGTGAGAAGGTCCATCACGCGGGTGGTGAGCGGTTCCGGTCCCGTCTCCAGTCGCAGCCACTCCTCGGGATTGATGGGCGTTAACTCATCGAAGTTCTTGACGTTGACATATTCCTGCGGGGGTAGGCCATCCACGTCGTGAATCTCGCGGAGTCGTGGTCCCTGTCCCTTCTTGCCCGGCTGGACCAGACCTCGAATATAGACCCCTTGCCGGAGCCCATACTTCTCAATCATGCTACCCGGCACGAAGGGATCACTCATCCGCCGCTCGTAGTTGGCTGCCGGATCACGAAGGAACCCGTAGCCACTGGGATGGAGTTCCAGCACGCCACCACCCTCGTGGAGTTCCGTGCTGTCAAGCGTTTCTACCGCAGTGACCGTAGTCTTGGTGTCTTGCGATGCCGAACCGCCGTTGCGAGAAGCATTTACCTCAGCGGCAGAGCCATTTTGTCCGTTCTTCGACCGCATAGCACCGTTACGCCGTTTTCGACCCATTGAATCACCGAAAGAAAAAGGATTTTTCTCCCCTACAAAGCTTGTTAAAAGAGCAACTGACGCATGTCTGCCAAGAAAATCGTTTTCCTTTTAGCGCAGCCTCATGCCGACGAAATCATCAAGAAAGGCCCCCACTACCGTCGGCGAAAGGCTCTCTTAAAAGGAATGAGCACGCAACGCCATTGACGGTCTCGTCAGACCAAGCGCTTGATAGCTGCTTTCACCAAATCCAATAACGATTCTTGTAAGCCCACCGGTAGCCGCGTTGTGCGTTTCGTCGTTCGCAGCGATGTGTTGATCGACCGGAAGTCGCCCAGCGAAATGAACGAATCAACACCGAGCTGTCTTTGTCGAGCCGCCTCGATCGCTCAAGTTCTTGAGAAACGCCTACGGCGCTTCAGCCGTGTTTCTCACAAAGAGAGAGGGAAAAATTTCAGAAACCCCTGATTTCCCAATGGCTACCCGACGCTTAGAGCCTTACCACTACAATCATATCGTAAGGCCCCACCGTGTCAAGACAGCTTCCGCCCTTTACACAAGTTTAACAAAACTTTTCTTTGGTGCGCTTTCTCGGCGACTGAATCGTTTGTGACGGCTGTCCCGATTGCGCCAGCCATCCCCCAGCCCCGATATCCGAGGACGGACGGGCGCAACCTAGTTCCGGCTACCTTCATTATCGACTCAACGGTTTCGCTAGATTTATTTTTCGTCGGCCGCTGCCCTGCCGCGGAACCAACTAGTTCCTCTCATTGTTCACCCGGTGGATAGAGAATCTTTTGTTGCTCCTCCGGTGTGAAACGGCTGTTGGCGACCGGGCCCGGCTCCCAGCACTGCTCGAGGGCGTTTGGCACTGGCTCTTCCACGGGAATCAGCCAGACCTCTTGGCCTTGATCATCCTTTTCGATCTTTCCTCCCGCCCGCTGGACGGCCTCTCGCGCCAGTTTGGTGCAGACCTCAACCAACCGGTCGAAATTGTATGCCGTATGACTGAACACCGCCTCGCGATTGAGCTTGCTCGTAAACCGTTCAGGCAGTTGCTTGGCCCCGATCGTGGTAAAGAGAATTCCCGCCGCGTTCGAGGGATTGCAATCGGAATCCTGACCACACCGGGTGGAAATGATCACCGTTTGGTCAATATCGCCCTTTCCAAAAAGCAACCCCATCACGATGTAGGCACCATTGATCTTGGCGTCGATGTTCCCCAATTCCTTCATGCAGGACGCACGCCGGTATCGCGGATTGCGATTATATTTCTCCTCGATCTTCTGCCAAGTGGCCTGCCAATCTTGCGGATTCTCCTTCCACCAGGCGATGACATCGCGGATACACTCGGCATATTGGCTTTCCGCGGGGATGCACCGCAGACCGGCCTCGACGATCTTTAAGGGGTCATTTTCAAAAAAGGCCTCCGCATACATTCCGCCCACAAATTGCCCGCCGTACAGCCCATCCCCGTAGTTCATCAGCCGTCCGAAGATATTGCCCAGCTTAATCACCGTGTTGGGCAATCCCGGGGCGATGATGCCCGAAAAATCGGCCTCAATCTGATAGTCGATGTCGTCCGCATGCTTATTGAACTGAGGATGGCCAGAATCTGGCGGGGCAATGCCCGATCGGAGATTGTCCCGTCCCGCCCGATTGGCATGCCACAGCCGATAGCGACTGTTGGCAAAATCGATCCCCGCCTGCCGAATGTCCACCTCCCAGCCGTACTCTTCCAGAGTTCGCAAAAAGGTCATCTCGACATACAAATCATCCTGATTGAACTGGTTGACCATTTCGGGCTTCCACGCCGGGAGCTCGTCCTCCCGCAGGATCCGCCCCACCGCGCGAAATTCTGTGGGGCCACCCCACCCCACACCGACCATTTGGCCAATCCAGGCTGCCTCCATTTTGTCTTGATACGTCGCCAGCGAAATTCGCCGATACGGCCTTTCCTCCGCATGACAGACCACGCTCGAAAGCCCCGCGCACGCCATCACTAGGGTTACCCATTCGACCAACGACCATCGCCACACCATGGAAAGTCCTCCCTTGGTTTGCACAGGCTCACCTTGCAGACACAACCCCCACCGAGCGGCTGACTTCGGCAGGACCGCCGATTTCCTTCCGACGGCGGTCTATTATATGCCCCTCGGGCAGCCACCGCAAACGACTCAGTGGTAGGCAATCCCCTAGAGGCCCAGCCCACTTTGACGATCCGCCCGGAACGGATGAACCCAGCGGCGTGGCCGGCCGAGAGGGCACGTCACGCTTCCTTCAACACCGCGATGGAAAAAGCGGAGGCCTAAAGGCGACTATCTGAGAAGGAAACCGCGGCAGTCGCCAAGCAAACGCTGCTTTCGCGACAAGCTATGTTTCCGCGATGCGGAGAACGAGAGAGATGTTCACTTGTACATATCAGCCCAGAAAAAACTAGCCAATCCGGGCTAGATCAGACACCCCGGTTCTTTTCAGAAGCGGCGAACACCGCTCGCCTACGATTTCTTGCCCTTTTTCTGGGCTTTCTTTTCCCGGGCAGCGGCCAGAAGGGCGGCGGCATCGGCAGGGAGTGCAAACGGGCGGTTCTTGATCCGCTTGGTAACCCGCCCACTGCGAATACACTGCACGCAAACCCGTACCCGCCGTGGGGCACCATTCTCATCCGTGATACGGATCCGCTGGAGATTCGGTCGGAACTGACGCGGCGAGATACCAGTGATCTTTGTACCCACACCTCCGAGGTACTTGGCTTTACCCCTTGTTGTGACCCGCTTTCCAATCGCTGGCGTTTTTCCGCAGATTTCGCACTTTTGACTCATCGTTATCAGTCCCAGCTTATTCAAGGGTGGCGCTGATCTCGCGCCTATCTCTTCCTTTTGTCCTCTTGTCCTCTGGCAAACAGACGATGGCAGGGAAAACACTCAATATACTGAATCCCCCTGCGATGACAAGTGGAGCGGGTTGGATCGAGCACCAACCGTAGGAGCTGAGGGCCGGGCCCCCGTGCCCGCCCTAGAAAACCGGACGCTACGCCAACGATTGCCAACCCGCGGTCCCTCCCGGGATTCTGGGGGTAACCACGGGGGGTTGCCCCTACGGTTAGAATCGAGTCTAAGCCCCTAGGTTGGCGATAGACAGCTTTTCCCTCGTTCGCCTGGCTGCGGAAAAAGATTCGTGGGTTACTTTACCTTGACGTGGAGCCTACGCGGGAAAGCAGGGCCCTCCACCCGGCGCGCGGAGCCGGTAATCTACTGAGTGTTGCTCTGGAAGTGTTGCGGAAGAATAGCTCCCGCTGTAAACAGCAAAGAGGTTACACAATGGCATCGCCCTATAATAACGCACCTTAACCCCACCAAAGGGGGGGCAAGAGTGCTGTTGTGCGTCACTTATTCAGCAACCCTGCCACATTGCTATGGCGTTATGATTATGTCAAATTGATGATATCGGCAGGTTGTGCAGCATCTCGGAGTTGGCTCATCTGTACTGCCGATCTGGAGCGGTTCCGGGCCGCTTCGTCGTTTCGTGATCAGCACATTCTCTTGGGTATGCTATATTCCACTAGGGGTTGACACCTGAACTGGTCGTTTTGGCCCCAGCAGCTCAAAGCACGTTTTTTGAGCGATGGGGATGCAGGCAAGGGTCGGCCAGCGGTTGGTCGCACCCTATGGATAGGTCGTGTTTGAGGGAATTTTTTGACGAAAGGAATGAGCTGTGTCGGACTTCAATCTTCCTGAACCCGGTGCCGAGCAACAAGAGGAAAAGACGGCTCAACAGCCGACCCCAGAGGCTCAGGCCCAGCAACCCGCGGGACCGCCTCGCGTGACCGTGCAGATCGACGATAGCAAAATCGTCGCCAGCTACGCCAATTTCTGTCGCGTTACGGGGACACCGGAGGAGGTCATCATCGACTTTGGCCTCAACCCGCAACCGATTGGCATCCCGTCTCAGCCCATCGCGGTGAGCCAGCGGATCGTGATGAACTTTTACACCGCCAAGCGGATGCTCCACGCTTTACAACTGACCATCCAGCGGCACGAGGCCACTTTCGGCGTGCTGGAGACAGACATCCAAAAGCGTGTGCGGCCTATGCCCCCGCGGCCTAACGCGTGAACAACCAGATGCCAAGAGCCGGCGATCTTGTGTGGGTCCTGGACACAGCGTCCCATTAGGTCGTGGCAGAAAGACCAATTCGCCCGCCGTTTTCTGATGGTGGGCGTTTTATTTTCGTCCCGGCTTAGGGTCTACCCCGTAGTCTTCCCTCGCCCGTTCGGCGGGAGAGGGGTCGGGGGTGAGGGTGCCTCGAATTGCTCGCGGTTTTCTCAATCGATTGCGACGTTCGCTTGCCCTCACCCCAACCCTCTCCCGGAGGGAGAGGGGGACTTTTTGGGATAGGCTCTTATCGAAGGACCGCTCGGGTAAAACGAACGAAACGACCATCGTCCTTGCTGATCGGCAGATCGGACCGCAAGGACCTACTTACTCCCAGAGCCAGAATGTTCCGGTCCTTTGCGTGCGCTAGCACGGAGTAACAGCGTTCGCGCTTTCCAAAAAACTCGAAAATAGCAAGCTGCGCACCAGTTTGGCGTTTGCCCCATCTGGCCTTCCCGGGATGGGCGACCTCCCGGACGAACACCCGTGTCTTGTCCGCCATTCGATTGCTAAAATGGCGTTGACTCCTCGGCTGTCTTTGGCCTGGGTGTTGTCCGATAGCGACTACCAGGAGGAGGGCTTTTCTCTATGACTGCGCGGCAGATGCGCCGACACGCCAATGAAGACCAAGGCGGTTCAGCTCCGGCACCGGGGCCAGACGCTTTAGCATCTGGAAGCCCCTCGGTGGCGCAAGCCGGTTCACCGGAGAATCAAGAGGAGCTTCCGCCCGGCGTTGTCGCCACCGCTGAGTGGTTAGTCTCTTTTTGTCACGAGGCCCTTTTGCAACAGCAAACCCCCGAGGCCCTAGCCGCGCGGGCATATCTCCAGATGCAGGGCCTAGCCTGGTCGGGCATCGCCGATTTACCCATTGGCGTTCTGAACGATGCGAGCAAGGCCCGAGATATCTACCAGGATCGCCAGATGGGTTCTGTTGAGGACATCGAATATTGGCTCAGTGATGCCCGGTTAAGTCGTGTCCTTCTTGGGCCGATCCGGGATGGTCGCGGGAAACTGGTGACGCTTTGGGCACGACCCGTCGAGCCAACTCAACGGACCCTTTTGTACCGTCGCCCGTGGCAGGAACGCGTCGCCGTTTATGGGGCCGAGTGTCTTTCTACAGTTGACCCTGTTCCCGTTTACGTTGTGGAGAAGATCCTTGATGCCTTGGTTTTGCGATCCCACAAGATCCAGCCGGCGGTGGCGTTTGGGCGGCGATTCGACCAGGTGCCTGCTCAAAGCTGGGCGTGGCTGGGGCGGAACGTGGCAGGCCCGATCGTCTTGATCCCGGTGGGTTCCCACATCCCGAGCACCATATTTCGGCGCGTGCGGATCCAGGTGGAGCGGTTGATTGATCCGCCCGAGATTTGGGTGCTGCCCCCCAAGCGGATGTTTGCTCCGCTTGGTCGGATGGCTGCGGTGCTCAAATCCCCGGAGTTTCAGGAGTTTATCCGCGATCGCGCGGTGCCGCTGCTAGGGCGAAAGCGGACGATTCAGTTGACCCAGGGCGTGGCCGCGATGCACCGGCAGTCCGCCAGCACGGGACCGGCTCGTTACCTGGGCACGACGCAGGAGGGACCGAAGATCGACCCGAACCAGCGGCCGAAGGACCTTCGCCCTGGCAGCCCGGATTGGCTGGCGTTTGATTGAACGGCCTAAGCGGTAGGGTACACGAATTGGCCACGCTTGATCGGAAGTGGCCTGCTCTCTCGAAGATGTGAGAAACTGTGCCGTGCGGACGTATGAACCTTAAAGGGGGGAGAAGCGATAATCAGATAAATAGGGAATAAAACCGACAGGGGGAGAGGATTCTGCCGGGCCGCACTCGGCAAGATGACGCAGGAGGAAATCGGCAGAAGATAGGCGGAATGGCAAAAGGACAGAAAGTCCGCCGGTCGCAACGCCCAAGGATGGCTGCCGTTTCCGGTGGGTGACGATGTTCTCGCGTTTTTCCGCTGGACATTGGCGATTCTTTGGGTAGAATTAAACGACGGGCCCCATGCGAACCCAGCCTCGGTCGAAGAGGCGCGCGGGTAACGAATTGCTAAAAGCATCCCGCCTTAAAGATCACTTTGGGGCACGGCCGTTCCTGTCGTTACCGTTGGATCGTGTGCGTTTTGGCGATTCGGGAACATTTGGGAGGCTTTGCCCCGCTCATCCGCGGTCTGATGTCTCCGTCCTACGTTGACGATGATGGTGCATCGGCGGAGTTGCCGTTTGAAGGTGGTGGGGAAGGTTTGAGTAGCCAATACTCTGTTTGGTGTCCTGAACGAAAACGCACGATCCTTCTCGTAACTATGTGGCGCCATTGGGTGGAAAAACGACCCCCCTTTGGTCGTCCGGGGCGGCCCCAGTCGCTCAACCGGTCGTAGTGGTGATGGGAGTAAACCTAACTGTTTCGGGCGTGTCGGTGATTTTCTAGAGGAGTATGGCCTTGTACGAAGCCGATCATCTGTTTGACGAACTCGAATTGCGATCGATGGAGGACGAGGAGGAACTGGAGTTCCAGGGAAGGGGCTTGCTGGAGATGGCCGAATCCTACGCCGATGATGAATTGGCCGAGGACGAGGAGGCCATCAGCGAAGAGGCGTATCAAGCCGCCGCCAATCTGGAGGAGTCTGAGGAAGATACGATCCTCACGGCCGACGAGGAGGAGTCCTGGTCCGATGATCCCGTCCGCATGTACCTGACGCAAATGGGCGAAATCCCCTTGCTCTCGCGTCAGGAGGAGATCGCACTGGCGAAGAAGATCGAAATCACGCGAGCCAAGTTTCGTCGCAAGCTGATGGAATGCGACTACGTCCTTCAGCAGGCCGTGCGGACTCTGGCTCGGGTGGATGAAGGGAAATTGCCCTTCGATCGGACCGTTCAGGTGTCGGTCACTGATCATTTGGAAAAGGAGCAAATCCTCGGCCGTTTGCCGCACAACCTGAGGACGCTTCAAGCCATTCTTAAGCGAAACCGGCAGGACTATCTCACGGCCTTGAGCAAGTCAAAGCCGATGGAAGAACGCCGGGCGGCGTGGCGGCGTCTGGGACGTTCCCGACGTCGGGCCGGGCGTTTGGCAGAAGAGTTGGGCCTCCGCACCCAGCGCCTTGAGCCGATGATCAAGGCCTTGGAGGAGTTCAGCCGTCGGGTCGATGAGCTGAAGGCCCGTATCCAAGAGCACGCCAACGCTGGACGACCACTCGAAGAACGCAAACCGTGGATCAAGGAGTATCGTGACATCCTCCGGCTGACGCAGGAGACCCCGACGAGTCTGCGGAATCGCGTCAACTACGTCAAGAAAATCTACGCAGAGTACCAGGAAGCGAAGCGGGCCTTGTCCGAGGGAAACCTCCGCCTGGTGGTTTCCATCGCCAAGAAGTACCGCAATCGCGGCCTGAGCTTCCTCGATTTGATTCAGGAAGGCAACGCTGGTCTCATGCGGGCGGTGGATAAGTTCGAATATCGCCGCGGGTTCAAGTTCTGCACCTATGCCACGTGGTGGATTCGTCAGGCGATCACGCGGGCGGTGGCCGACCAAAGCCGGACCATCCGCATCCCCGTCCACATGGCCGAGACCATGACCAAAGTCCGCAACGCTTCGCGACGGCTCTATCAAGAGAAGGGTCATGAACCCACCTTGGAAGAGATGGCCGCTGCCGCCGAGGCCAAGACCGAGGAAACCCGGCGTGTTCTCACCATGAACCGCTATCCGATCAGTCTCGATCGCCCGGTGGGAAATAGCGAGGACAGCCATTTCGGGGACCTTCTGCCGGACACCTCTGCGGAAAGCCCGCTGGATGGTGCCACCCACGATATGCTCCGGGAAAAGATCAATAAGGTGCTGCGGACCCTCAGCTACCGTGAGCGGGAGATCATCAAGTTGCGCTATGGGCTGGGCGATGGCTACTGCTACACCTTGGAAGAAGTGGGCCATATCTTCAAGGTGACCCGTGAGCGTATCCGCCAAATTGAGGCCAAGGCTGTGCGAAAGCTCCAGCAACCAAGCCGCAGCCAGGAATTGGTCGGATTCCTTGATTGAAAGGCTTAGGGCGTTTTCATTTCGCCCTGCTGCCCACAAAACGTTTCCGTATTGGTTTTGAGCGACCCTCCACATCGTAGGGGCGGGCCTCTGTGCCCGCCCCTTTTGTTATGTGGACGGTCACGCGCCGTCGCGGCCGGGAAATAGGAAACATGAGCGGGCCATCAACCAGCACCTTGGCCGATGCAATGGCGTGTCACTCTCGATCTTTTGCGCCGATCCTCCCCAGCGGGTCCGTTTTCGTTTTGCCATTCGCGCCGGTTGACTTTGTATTAAAAACGGCAATCAGACGGCAGCCGTCCGATCAAAATTGTCGGTTATGGATAAGCAAGGTGAGCGCGTGGCTACGGTGAGGATGAGTGACGAAAAAAGCGCTTGCGGGCGAGTTTGCGATTGAAGCAGTCTGGCTGACGGGCTAGAATTGGCTTCAGAATTGGAATGGTGCGGCGAACAAAGTCCCCGCGGCCGCGGTTGACGTGCGGCTGCTTGTTGAAGAATTAAGGTCACGGATGGTCAAACACTCCTGGCTTCTTTTTCTTTGGCCCGGGATGGCGGCCCTGTGGGTTCGTCCCACGCTTACGGCCTGGCTGGGAAGCGCGGCGGCTGCCGTGGTCTTCCACCTGGCCCTGGCGGCAACCATCCTTTGGCCGGAGTGGCTTTCGCCGCAAGAGCGAATGCTTGTGTGGATCGCCCTAGGGGTGGCCTGGCTCAGCGGGGTGGCCTGGTCGTATCAGTTCCTCCGCCGAGAAGAGGCACGACAGCACCGTCGGCCTGCCGAGGACCGTTTCCCGGCAGCTACGGAAGCCTATCTCCGGGGAAATCTCGCGGCGGCCGAGTCCCTGGTGCGGGAAATTCTGCGGGAATGTCCTCGTGATGTCGAGGCAGCTTTACTTCTGGCCACAATATGGCGACGTCGGGAACAATTCGATGCCGCCGAGAAACTGCTGCGAAACCTCGCCCGGCTGGACTTGGCCATCCCCTGGCTTTGGGACATCGAACGAGAACTTCTTCGAATCCAAAAATCTCGTGAAGAAAAGGCCGATGAGCCCTCGCCACAACCCGAGGAGGAGCAAACTCCTGTAGAAGAACCGGTGGCCGGGGAACCGCCTCCTTCTTCTCAAAAGACCGTCCCCTTGCCCGAACGAGTGCCGGCAGGGAGGACGGCCCAGCCGGCCACCAAGGCCGCCTGAGGTGCGTCGCTTTTAGAGCCAATCCCAAAAAAGTCGCCCTCTCCCTCCGGGAGAGGGTTGGGGTGAGGGCAAGCGAACGTCAGAATTGTATTGAGATTGAGAAAATTGGCAGCGATTCGAGCCACTCTCAACCCGACTCCTCTCCCGCTGAACGGGAGAGGGGAGATTTTGAGACACGCTTTTAGCCAAACCAGTCTGGTCGGTGCCTAACGTGATCGGGGGTTTTGGGGGCATATGAGAAATCTCTGTGCGAATAGCACAACAGATGCGAGAAATCAGATATAATTCGGTGGAGCCCCGAAGACTTGGCCGCGGGGCGAACCCGGTGTGCCAAGCTTCGGAGGATGGGAACTAAGCCCAACAAGCCCTGCGCTGTCATCATGACTACGCAGAACTGCCACAATGACAGTTTGCCAAAATGGAGGGATGGAGTAAACTTTGGCAGGCAAGCAGGCATCGGCCTGCACATAATCAGCCCAGTGTGCGTAGAAATTTACGAAGGTTTTGGTTGTAGAAAATCACGTAGTGCGGTTTTGGGCGGGTTATCCCGGGCCAAAACAAGTTTTGATGGTACGGGAGTTGCAACAATGTTCTGGGTGGGTCAGCCCACCTGACAAGTTGACAGCAACTTGGTGCAGGGGTGTCCTGCCCAAGTGCGGGAAGGGGATTTAAAAGAAACACAAGCGAGGTTGTCGTCCCAGTGGTAAGTTGGCGAAGCCTTCGCATCATTTGAGTTAAGGAGTTTTGAGAGATTATGGCGTTCGAAAGATTCACCGATCGTGCCCGAAAGGTCATGCAGTTGGCCAACCAGGAGGCGCAGCGCTTCAACCACGAATACGTGGGGACGGAGCACATCTTGCTCGGTCTCATCAAGGAAGGCAGTGGTGTCGCTGCGAACGTCCTGCGCAATCTCGACGTGGATCTGAAAAAGATCCGCCTTGAGGTGGAAAAACTTGTGCAAACAGGACCGGATATGGTCACCATGGGCCGTCTGCCGCTGACGCCGCGGGCCCGCAAGGTGATCGAGTACGCCACGGAAGAGGCGCGAAACCTCAATCACAACTACATCGGCACGGAACACCTCCTCTTAGGGTTGCTCCGCGAGCAAGAAGGTGTCGCCGCCCAGGTCCTCATGAATCTCGGGTTGAAGTTGGAAGAGGTCCGGGAAGAGGTCCTCAACCTCCTCGGTCACGGCAGTGAGGCCGCCGAGACTCCCGATCGCAACGCAGGGTTGGGTCAGGATGAAGGAACGGGCGAACCGTCGGCGCGGGCAAGTCGTTCCCGAACACCCGCCTTGGATAGCTTCGGTCGCGACTTGACCGAACTGGCACGCCAAGGCAAGCTCGACCCCGTCATTGGGCGGGAAAAGGAAATTGAGCGCACAATGCAGATTCTCTGCCGGCGGACGAAGAATAATCCTGTCCTGCTGGGTGAGGCGGGCGTCGGTAAGACGGCCATCGTCGAGGGCTTTGCCCAACGGATCGTGAAAGGTGACGTCCCCGAAATCCTGCTCGATAAGCGGGTCGTGGTCTTGGACCTGGCCATGATGGTTGCCGGGACAAAGTACCGCGGTCAATTCGAGGAGCGGATCAAGGCCGTCATGAATGAAGTGCGTCGCGCTGGGAACGTGATCCTCTTCATCGACGAGTTGCACACGCTGGTCGGTGCCGGTGGCGCGGAAGGCGCCATTGACGCCTCGAACGTTCTCAAGCCGGCCTTGGCCCGTGGTGAAATCCAGTGCATCGGTGCCACGACGCTCGACGAATACCGCAAATACATCGAGAAGGACAGCGCCCTCGATCGGCGGTTCCAGGTGGTCATGGTGGAGCCGAACACCAAAGAGGAGACAATCGCCATTCTCAAGGGCTTGCGTGACCGGTACGAAAAGCATCACCACGTGCAGATCACGGACGATGCCATTACGACGGCGGTGGAGCTTTCCAGCCGCTACATCACTGGCCGGTGTCTGCCCGACAAGGCCATTGACGTGATCGACGAGGCCGGTGCGAGGGTGCACCTGAAATCCCTCACCCGACCGCCCGACCTCAAAGAAATCGATGAGGAAATCGAGCGGCTGAATAAGGAAAAAGAGGAGGCCGTGGCCAATCAAGACTTCGAAAAGGCCGCCAAGCTCCGCGATCAGGCCGATAAGCTCAAAAAGAAGAAAGCCAACATGATGCATGAGTGGCGGGAGCGCTCGGCCTCCGTGGACGGCATTGTGGATGCCGAAGTCGTGGCCGAGGTGGTCTCGAAGATGACGGGCATCCCCCTCACGCGGATGACGACGGAGGATTCCATCCGCCTGCTTAAGATGGAGGAGGAGCTGCACAAGCGCGTCATCAGCCAGGATGAGGCCATCAAGTCCATTTGCAAGGCGGTCCGCCGTAGCCGAAGCGGTCTGAAAGACCCCAAGCGGCCCGTCGGGTGCTTCATCTTTGCCGGGCCTACGGGCGTGGGGAAGACCTTGCTGGCCAAGGCCCTCGCCGAGTTCATGTTCGGCGATGAGGACGCCCTTATCCAAATCGACATGAGCGAGTACATGGAGAAACACAACGTCAGCCGCCTCATCGGGGCCCCGCCTGGCTATGTGGGCTACGAAGAAGGCGGACAACTCACGGAGAAGATCCGGCGGCGTCCGTACTCGGTGATCCTCCTCGATGAGATCGAGAAGGCCCATCCGGACGTCTTCAATATGCTGCTCCAGGTCATGGAAGAAGGCCGCCTGACCGACAGCTTTGGTCGCAATGTGGACTTCCGCAACACGATCCTCATCATGACGACCAATGCGGGCGCCGAGGCCATCAAGAACGAGGCCGCCTTCGGCTTCCAGAAGCCGGACGATGACACCAGCTACGAAAACATGAAGCGACGGGTCATCGAGCAGATCGAAAAGGTCTTCCGGCCAGAATTCCTCAACCGCGTCGATGACATCATCGTCTTCCGTCACCTTACGCAGAAAGACCTCTTCGACGTGGTCGAACTGGAGCTCGGAAAGGTCCGCTCACGGTTGGCCGAGCGAGGTTTGTCGCTGGTCCTCACTGAAGAGGCCAAGAAGCTGATCATCAAGCGCGGTACGAACCTTGATTTCGGTGCACGTCCGCTGCGTCGGGCGATCGAGAACTACATCGAGGACCCGCTTGCCGAGGAACTCCTCAAAGGTGAGTTTGAGGGCAAAGACACTATCGTCGTCAAGGTGAAGGACGTCGGCGGGAAGAAACAACTGGTCTTCGAGGGTGTCGTCGGCCAGCCGGACTTGTCGTCGGAAGGTGAGACATCCGGTGAGCAGCAGCCGGAAGTCGCCGGTGTCTCCGGCGGCGAAGGGTCACCCTCGCCGTCCCAGGAATGACGGAAAGACCGCCGTCCTCTTGAATGAGACATGAACGCCGTCGCGGGCCCTGGCAATGCGCCGCTAACCGCCAGGGTCTTTATTTTTGACCATGGCTCGTGGCAGAGCGGGCGGCGCGTGATGCTCGTCGCACGCATCTTTTACCCCTGTGTAAGGGCGTAACCCCCGTCGCCAAGAGCCGATTGACCCACCTTTAGAGGCGACACGCCAGAAATTGATTGCCTTCCACCATAAAGAGGGGTTATCATCGTAATTTTGGTCGTTATCTTAGATTTATTGGAATGTGCACCTCCGTGGCGGCATTTCCCGCCCAGGGTGCGGATCACGCGATCATCGGTCTCTGGGCACAAGGCTGTTTGGTTTTCCCAAGAGAATTCTTTGTGGCCCTGCGCGAACCGGGGATTGTCTGGCGATAATAATAACAATAAGCATCGCGTGTATCTACAGTGATTCGGTCTCATGGTGCGTCCCAACCCACCCCGGATAAGGACTTTTGTCCTGTGGAAGACGGCTGTACTTAGGGGGTAGGAACGTGCTAGGGGGTGGATTCGCCCGTGAGACAATCGCAGAGGGTGGTTATTCTCGACAATTCCCAACGGTGGCATGTGGCGGGGTAATGGCGTGTTTTGTCGCCACAGTTGCCCAGGGTGTGAGTTTGTTGTTGGGTGGTTAGGTTTTCGAGAAGGAAGCGAGCGTACGAACTATGTGTATTCTGGCTTTGCAGTACCAAGTCGCCAAAGATGCCCCGATTTTGGTGGCATATAACCGGGAGGAGGCCCTGGATCGGCCAAGTTCGGTGCCGCGGATCCAGTCGGGTCGGCCGCGGGTGGTCTGCCCCATTGATCGAAAGGCCGGAGGGACCTGGTTTGGGGTCAACCAGCATGGTCTTTTTGTGGCCGTCGCCAATCGACCCAAACGGCGGGTGCCTCTTGAGCCGATCTCCCGGGGAATCCTCTGCCGCAAGCTTCTCGGTTTTAATAACGCGCGTGATGCGGCCCGGTATGCCATGGAAGAATTGCTCACCGACAACTACATGGGGGCCAATTACGTGTGCGCCGACGCCAACTATGCGGCGGTGGTCTATGGCGGCGACGAGGTCAAGATTGTGGAAATCCCTCCGGGACTACACCTTTTGACCAACGGCGACCTTGATGATCCCAATGACCCCCGACAGGCCTTCGCCCGGCGACTGTTGACGCTTCAAAAACTGGACTCCGCCGTGGCCTTCTTGGCCGTGGCCAGCCGCACGTTTGCCCGCCGGTGCGACGCCGAGGGACGTTGGGGGGTTGTCTTTACCCGTGGCAATTTCGGCACGGTCAGTTCGACGCTCCTTTCGTTGACAAAGAAGACCCATCACGCCATCCTCCAGCATGCCCCTGGTCCCCCGGACCAGGTGGCCTATGAGGACTTCTCGGCCTTGTTGCGGCAGGTCCTTTCTAGCGATCGTTCGCGGTCCGCACAGTTGGCCAAGAACCCGGCCGCTAGTCCAGGCGTGCCGTGATCGCGGCAGCGGCCCCAAGGACGCGCAACTTGGCCCGCCGGCTCGGCTGGGTCCCCTCGATTTGTTGAGATCGTTAATCTAAGAGCCTATCCCATAATCTCCTCTCGCCTGTTCGGCGGGAGAGGGGTCGGGGGTAAGGGTGCTTCGAACCGCCGCCGGTTTTCTCAATCGATTCCGACGATCGCTTGCCCTCACCCCAACCCTCTCCCGGGGGGAGAGGGGTCTTTTGGGATAGCCTTTAGATGGAAAGTTTGTCACTCGGTCCCATCGGCCAGGTGAAACGCACCCGTCCGAGTGACGCGCAGCACTTCCGGGTGCCGGGGTGAGTTTGTATCCTCGGCCGGCTCCTCGGGGAGTTTGCCAACATGGTTCGCAAAATGTCCGCCGTGTTGTCGATCCGGCATACGGCGGTTTTTTGTGCGCGGCGCTGGCTGATCTCTTTTCGCAATTGCCGCTAGGGATTGAATTTACGCAATTTCATCAACGGAAAATGTATCACCAATCAGGCGGTTGCACGGGGAAAGATAATCGAGTTCTTGACTTATGATTGCTAACTGCGCTAATTCTTTGATACCCGACGGTGTGTGTCGTGGGACGTCGGGTGGAACGTTGGTCGTTTCTTCAGCAACTACTTACGGAATAGGAGGTTTCTAGGAATGTCTGTGTTAGTCTCCCGGGAAGCACCCAATTTTAAGGCCACGGCCGTCATGCCCGATGGTTCGTTTAAGGAAATTTCGCTCCAGGACTATCGTGGCAAGTACGTCCTGTTGTTTTTCTGGCCGTTGGACTTCACCTTTGTGTGCCCCACGGAAATCATCGCGTTTTCCGACCGAGCCGATGAGTTCGAAAAGTTAGGCGTCCAGATCCTTGGCTGCTCCATCGACAGTCATTACACCCACCTTGCCTGGCGGAATACGCCGCGAAAGGCCGGCGGCATTGGCGAGGTCAAATATCCCTTAATTGCCGACTTGGACAAGAAGATTTCGGAAGCCTACGGGGTTTTGCTTCCCAACGGCATCGCCCTGCGAGGCCTGTTCTTTATCGACAAAGACGGCATTGTCCGGCATGAGGTAGTCAACGACCTGCCTCTGGGGCGGAGTGTTGACGAAGCCCTGCGGATTGTCAAGGCGTGGCAATTCTACGAACAACATGGTGAGGTCTGTCCGGCCAATTGGCATGAGGGCGATCCCACCATCAAGCCGGACCCGAAGGCCAGCACGGAGTACTTCTCCAAAGTTTACAAATGAGGCGTTGATGCGATCGCTTCGCCCGATGGGGTGAGCGAGAGAACGCCCCTATGATCCGCAGGGGCAACCCGCGGGTTGCCCCTTTTTCTTGTCGCCATGTTCCATCAAATGTGGACGCACATGCGTCATCTCCTCGGTCCTCGTAAGCGTCGGTGAACCTTGCTTGCTCCCGACCAGAAAGGTGCGGCCCCAACGCGTCGGCCGGGGTCGCTTTGTTTTCTTGCCTACTTGCTTCACAATAGACGGTTCGTTCACTGATATAGGTGGCAATTTCCGTGGGCAGGATTAAACCGGCTATTGATTGACATTGTTTCGCAGGCGAGGGAGTTCCCCATGATGGCACTCGGCACGGACCCCCAGTTGGCCGTCATTTTTGATATGGATGGCGTTTTGATCGACTCCTATTGGGCCCATTTTGAGAGTTGGCGGATTGTCGCGGCCGAAGAGGGATTGGAAATCACCGAGGAACAGTTTTCCCGCACGTTTGGCCGCACTAGCCGCGAGATCATCGCCGCCCTCTGGGGTGACAAGACCCCTGGAGAAGAGCGGATTCGCGAGCTGGACGAGCGAAAGGAGGCTGCCTTTCGGGATTTGATCCGCGATAACTTTCCCATCATGCCGGGCGCAACGGAACTACTCGATGCCCTCCACAGGGAGGGATTCCGAGTGGCGATTGGCTCGTCAGGTCCCCCGGAAAACGTTGCCCTGACGGTAGAAAAACTCGGTCGGTCAAACATCTTTGGGGCAATTATTACGGGCAAAGATGTCACCCGGGGAAAGCCCGATCCGCAGGTGTTCCTGCTGGCAGCGGAGAGACTCCACGTGCCGCCGCGGTGGTGCGCCGTGGTAGAAGACGCACCCCCAGGGGTCGAGGCCGCCCATCGTGCGGGGATGAAGGCCGTGGGTTTTGCCAGTACCGGCCGAACGCGCGAAATGCTTGCCCAAGCCGACCTCATTGTCACGTCCCTGTTTGAACTGTCGCCCCAGCGTCTCCGCGACCTGATCCTTGGCGGTAGATCGACATAGCGGCCGTCAACACCGCACCAATTCGTCTGACACCCGGGACCAACGGTCCTCCGGCAGGGGCTACGTACGCCAATTAATTGCCGACTTTTTGCCGTCGGTTTATAGTGGAAGAAAACGTCAGGGGCAAAAAACGTCACCAAAGGGCCCACGAGCCCGCCAGCGACTGTTTTGCGACCTTAGTACTCCACCTAAAGGGGGATATTGGACACTCTACTGGTTTATTCTAGATCATTCCAGGAGGGAAGCGGCGATCTGAAAGGCTTGCGTACGAACCTTTGAACAGCCGTCCAAGGTCATGCGTAAAGCGCCACAGTCGGCAAGGGAAAGATCTTATCGGATCGAAGGTTACAACTCATGAGCGAGAAGCAAGTCTCTGTAGCCACAGTTGAGACGGGAACGACCAAGTCGGCCCCGGAGGTTGTGATCGAGACGAGGACGCTCTCCAAGGTCTATCGGGACTTTTGGGGACGGACTAAGGTCCAGGCCCTGAAGGCCCTTGACTTGCAGATTTTTCGCGGTGAGGTGTTTGGCCTATTGGGACCCAATGGGTCGGGCAAGACCACCACGATGAAATTGCTGCTCGGCCTGCTTTTCCCTACATCGGGGGAGGTTTACGTTTTTGGACGGCCAGCCACCGACGTGTCCAAAAACGAACGCATTGGCTACCTGCCTGAAGAGTCGTACCTTTACCGTTTCTTAAATGCTGAGGAGACCCTGGACTTTTATGCCCGGCTCTTCAGCATGCCTCGATCGGTGCGGCGGCAACGGGTGGCGGACCTCATCGAAATGGTGGGCCTGACTTGGGCCAAGCGGCGTCCGCTCAAGGAATACTCGAAAGGGATGACACGCCGCATCGGCCTGGCCCAAGCCCTCATCAATGATCCCGATTTGATCCTACTGGACGAGCCGACCTCCGGGCTTGACCCAATCGGGACGCGGGAGATGAAGGATCTTATCCTTCGCCTGCGCGACCAAGGCAAGACGATTGTCATGTGCAGCCACCTGTTGGCAGACGTGCAAGACGTCTGTGACCGGATCGGGATCCTTTATCAGGGAGAACTCAAGGAACTGGGGCGGGTCGATCAACTCTTGGCCCTGAAGGACATTACGGAAATACGCGTACCGCGAATGTCACCCGACGCCGAGCAGGAGGTCAAGGCTGTCTTGAGGAAACACGGCTTAGAGGTACTGGCCTGGGGCAATCCTACGACGACGTTGGAGGATCTCTTCTTGCGAATCATTCGCGAGAGCGAAGAGCATCCGGGACTTCGGGTACATGGTCGAGGTGACGGGCATGCCGATCGAAACTGATCTCCCAGAATTCTCCACATGGATTCTCCCGGCCCTTGAACGATGGTTGTTAGCTGGGCTCGGGTTGTTGACTCTGTGCTGCTTCGTCGGCCTTTTGTGGTGCCTCCTTCTTTACCGTAGGCACGGTTGGCGGCGATTCGGGGATTTGTTGGTGGGGGGCTTTCTCGATCTTGTCCGGGTCAACGGGCGACGCATCGGTGCGCTGGCCTGGTTAACTGTCAAAGAGGCCCTGGGGCGGCGGGTGACGGTGGTCGTTTTGATTTTCCTCCTCGGGCTGCTGTTTGCGGGATGGTTCCTCGATCCCGCCAGCACCGAGCCGCACCGACTTTATCTCAACTTCGTGTTGGGCACGACCAATTACTTGGTCCTTTTGTTGATGGTCTTCCTCACCGCATTCCGGCTTCCCAGTGACATCCAAAACAAGACGATTTACACGGTTCTTACCAAGCCGGTCCGAACAGTTGAGATCGTCACCGGGCAGGTGTTGGGGTTCATCGTGGTGGGAAGTATCCTGCTCGGCATCATGTGGATTGTCAGTTACCCCTTCGTGGTGCGGGGCCTTTATCATACGCATCAGGTCAACGTGGATGAATTGCGGCCTCTTGGGGAGCCGGTGACGCTGCCCGACGGCACCACGGCCACAGCCTTGCAAGGATGGACGGCTTCCACCTGGCAACACCGCCATCGCTTTTTTGTGGATGCCAACGGTAATCCCCGGGTCGATCGGGAGCGTGGCCACTACCACAACGTGACCGTGGTTCGGTCGGCTGATGGTAAGACCTCGTATGTTCTAGGTGGTCCTGAAGGTCAACTCGTTGCCCGTGTGCCGGTTTATGCCAAAAAACTGACGTTCCGCGATCGCGGTGGCCTTGATACGGAAAAAGGCATCAGCGTGGGCGATGAGTGGATTTACCGCAGCTATATCGAAGGCGGCACCGAAGCGGCGGGCATCTGGACGTTTGAGAATCTTCGTCCTGAGGACTTCCCTGGTGACACCATCCCCGTGGAAATGAACATCGGTGTTTTTCGTACCCACAAAGGCGACATCGAGCGGGGAATCTTGGGCAGTCTGTTAATTCGCAACCCAGAAAACGGACTGACTGTCGAACTCCAGGTCTTTGAGTCGAAGGAGTTCAGCATCCTCGAGTTACAAATCCCCAAAACGATCCGCAAGTTTTCCAGCGTGCGATTTGTTCAGCGGCGGGCGAAAGCGCCCGATGGTTCCATCCAGTATAGCCCAGCCCAACCGCTCAATCCGGAACTCCTTTCCCGGACGGAGTTCGACTTGTTCAAAGACTTTGTCGTCGATGGCAAGGTGGAGGTGTGGCTCCAGTGCCTAGAAAGTGGCCAGTATTTTGGGATGGCCAAGCCCGACTTGTATATTCGAGCGGGAAACCGTTCGTTTTTTGCCAACCTCTTTAAGGGCTATTTGGGCATCTGGTTGCAAATGGTCGTCCTCGTGGGCTTTGGCGTCACTTTAAGCACCTTCTTGGGAACACCGGTCACACTGGTCTCCACCTTGGGGGTGATGATTGCCGGGATGGCTCATCAGTTCATGGTGCAGATTGTCACCGGGGAACTTTATCCGGAAGTGGAAACCCCTTGGCGGGGAGGACCACTTGAGTCATTGATTCGATTAGTTCTTCAAGAGGGGGTGATGACGGATTTGCCCCAGACCGCCGGGACTGTCATTGCTCGGGCAGTGGACGTTGTTTTCCTCCTATGGATGGACCTGATGGCCCAGATCATTCCGCCGATGGAGCGGTTAAGCCTGATCAACTTTGTTTCTTACGGGTATGACGTCAGTTTGAGTCTCCTGGCAGTCAATGCGATCACGGTCGTGGGGTATTTGATCCCCCTGGTGATTGTTGGCCACTTCTTCCTGCGATCTCGTGAGGTGGCGGCATGACGTCGCGTCAGCTATTTATCCGAAAGATCATTTACTTGATTATCATGGCGGTTTTGCTGGGTGTTCTGGCCTATCTGGGCACACCCGCTGCACCGTCGCGCGACCCGCAAAAGGCCAGTCCCGGTGGCGTGCTGGCCCAAGTCCGCGAGCTAGAGGGCCTCACGCCCACCCAATTGGGACAGCTTGATCCCGGTGGCGAGGCCATCAAGTTGGCCACGCTGGGCATGCGCGGCGTTGCCGTGCACATCTTATGGATGAAGGCCGAGGATTACAAACGCCGCAAGGACTGGTCGCATCTCTCGGCCACGTTGGAGCAGATGGTCAAACTTGAGCCCCACTTCATCACTGTTTGGCGACATCAGGGCTGGAATCTGTCTTACAACGTCTCGGTTGAGTTCGACGACTATCGGGAACGCTTCCGCTGGGTCATCCGCGGGATCAATTTCCTCAAGGAGGGTGTCCGTTATAACGAACGCGAGCCCATCTTGTATGGTGACGTTGGCTGGTTTTATAGCCAGAAGATTGGCCGGGCGGATGAAAGCAAGCAATTCCGCCGCATGTTCATGGACCCCACAGACCCCTTCGATATCCACGGAGGACGGCCGCCGCGGGACAACTGGTTAGTGGGGAAAGATTGGTATGCCGAAGCCGAGCGCCTGGTCGATCAAGGGGCCATTTTGCGGACCACGCCGCTGGTCTTCCATTCGCACCGCCCCATGTGCCAGATGAACTACGCGGAAGCCATTGAGAAAGAGGGGACCTTTGGCGATACCGCCATCGCGGCATGGCAAACGGCGTGGCATGAATTCGTCAACGAGTTCGGCCACCGAGAGCTGCCGAGCGGCTTCGATGATTATCCCATCATTCGGCTGTACGAAGAGGACATTCTCAGGACTCAAGCGGCTGAGCTGGCCAAGAAGATCGAGGAATTGGAGCCTGGCCTCCGCAACAAGCTGTTGGAGGAGCGACGTCGTGAATTGACTCCCGAGGAGCGCGAGGCGTACGACACCCCGGAACACGATCGAACGGTAGGGCAGGCGGAGTTGGCGTTCTCGGCTAGCATCAAAATGAAGCTGACACATGAACAGGTGGCGCGGCGGATTTCCGACCCCAAAGCGCGGCGGCAGGCCCTCGAGCTTGCCCGCAAGGCGATGGCCTTAGAACGGCAGGCCGACATCATTGCTCATAACCAACAGATCGTCAATTACGATTACTGGAAACGCCATGCCGAGGTTGAACAACAGCCCGAGGCCGTGGCCGCACGGGAACTCATGTATCGTTCTGAGCAGGCCTATTACAACAACGACCACGTGACGGCCATGGAGCTGTTCTTTGAGGCAGCCAAGAAGTGGCGGGAAGTCATCGAAAAGAATCCTGACATCCAATATGACGATCACACGATTAACGATCTGGTGGAATTCGTGGATCGCTACATGAAGGTCCTCGACCAGTTGGACGCCATCTTCCCCGAAGATTTTGCCCTTTCGGACATCATCCGGCGGCGCGTGCGTCGGCGTCCTGAGTACCAGGCGGCCCAGGATAAGCTCGCTTCCGCCCGGAAAGCCATCAGCAAAAATGACTTCACGGCGGCCCGCGCCGACCTCGAAGATGCCATCAAGCAATACCGCGGCATGATGGAGTTCATCAAGTGCCTGAAGCTCCTTGCCGATCGAGCCACCTTGAATGACATCATGGCCGTGATTGAAGCCTACGATGATCTTCTGGCCAAATTGGGAGACGTGTTCCCGCGGAATTTCGAACTGGCAGAGCTGATCCGGTTGCAGTGTCTGCACACGCCAGAAATGCGGGCGATCAAGCGGTCCGTCACGCAGGCGGAGTACCTCCTGATGCAGGGCACAGGTCCGCAGCAATTGGCAGCGGCACGTCAGCAGCTTGAACAAGCCGTGCCTTTGGCGGCTACCGTGCTTAAAAAATTCCCGCACCTCATACGCTTATCCGATCGCCGGACGGCGATGGAACTGGCAGAGCTTGATCTGCGATACCGTCAAGTCCTGGCAAGATTGGGCGAATCTCTGCCCCAGGATTACCCACTCCAGGAATTCAGCCAAAAGGTCGTGCCGATCCTCCAGAAGGAAGCCTCCGAGCAGGAAGGTGCATCGCCATCGTCCACGTCCCCGGCCGCTTCCACCACCGACAAGAAGACATGACACACCCCGTGGAGGTTGATCTGCCCTCCAAGGCGTGACACGGCTTTCACTGCGTGGGCTGGTTCATTCGTACAGCCGCCGGTGCAAGCTGGTGGTGTGGTATGTTCGCTGCGCGTTCACCATCTTTCTCTTCGAAGTGGCATCGGCCTTACGTCCCCCAATTGTCCAAACCCGTGGGGGAGGTTACGCTTTGAAGAAGCGCTCAGATTTGGCGTGCCCTTTATTTGACACAATTGTGACGTGAAGTTACTCTCTGTGGCGCGTCGTCATGCAAGGAGAACCTGGTCCGGGCAAGATTTGTCTAATTCGATTTACACACGATCAGGCTGCATCCCAGACATAAATGTTCAATGATCGAGGAGAGACGTGATGGTGAAACGAGTCTATAACTTTTCCCCTGGCCCAGCCATGCTCCCTTTGCCGGCACTGGAGGAAGCACAGCGTGACCTCCTTGCCCTTCCCGGTGTAGGGATGTCCATCTTGGAAATCAGCCATCGTTCGGCGACCTTCAAGGGGATTATCGAGGCGGCCGAGGAGAATCTCCGTCGTTTGCTGAATATTCCCGATGATTTCGAGGTCCTGTTTATGCAGGGCGGTGCCCGATTGCAATTCGGGATGATCCCCATGAATTTTCTCCGCGGCAAGGACCGTCCTGCGTCGTATGTTGTCACGGGGTCCTGGAGTAAACTTGCCTGCCAAGAGGCCCAACTGGTAGGTCAGGTCCACGTGGCATGGGATGGCAAGGCCACCAATTACGACCGTGTGCCCAGCGACGATCAATTGGATATCAAGCCGCAGTCGGCCTACGTTTATATTTGCTCCAACGAAACCATCGGTGGCGTTCGTTTTCCGCGGGAACCGGAAACCGGCGGAATCCCCCTGGTGTGCGATGCCTCCTCGGAGTTGCTCAGTCGTCCCGTGGATATGTCGCGTTATGGAATTCTCTACGCTTGCGCGCAGAAGAACCTCGGGCCCGCGGGCGTGACGGTCGTTATCATCCGTAAGGACTTTGTCGAAGCCTGCCCGGATGACCTCCCCTCGATGCTAAGTTACAAGAAATTCGCCGCGGAGAAGTCGCTGCTCAATACGCCGCCGGTTTTCGCCGTGTATATGGTCAAGCTGGTGACCGACTGGCTAATCCGCGAATTTGGGGATCTGAAGCGGGTGGCAGACTATAACGAGGAAAAGGCCAATCTGATTTATGACGTCATTGACCGCTGCGGGGGGTTCTATCAGGTCCACGCCGCACCGGGAAGCCGTTCCACGATGAACATCGCTTTCCGCCTTCCCACCCAGGAATTGGAAAAGGAATTCCTCAAACAGGCCGAAGCCCGCAACCTCTACAATTTGCAGGGGCACCGGTCGGTGGGTGGTTGTCGGGCATCCATTTACAACGCGATGCCGCGGGAAGGGGTGGTCGCCCTCCGCGATTTCATGCTCGAATTCTTCGAAGAGAATCGTCATCGGCTCGCGTGATTTGGCCCGACAGCTTCCGGGCTGGGAAAACATTGGGCACCGGGATCGTCCACGATTCCGGAAAGGATAAAATCTTCTCAAGGAAGGTCGCCACATGCACGAAGATTTGTTGGGCAAACTGACGCCGGCCCAGCGAGAGGCAGTAACCCATGTCGAGGGGCCGCTCCTCATCTTGGCCGGACCAGGCAGCGGCAAAACGCGCGTCGTAACCTTCCGCATCGCCTATTTGTTGCGGCTGGGAATCCCCGACAAAAACATCCTGGGGCTAACCTTTACCAACAAAGCCGCCGACGAAATGCGCTCCCGCGTGGAGGCCCTTGTCCCCGGTGCCCGCGTGTGGCTCGGGACATTTCACCGCTTCGCCGCGCAAACGCTCCGTCAGTACGCCCAATTTGTCGGCCTGGAACCCAATTTCACGATTTACGACAAGGAAAATAGTCTTCGCGCTCTCAAGGCCGTCATCAACGACGCCAATATTGACCTGGGAAGCTATTCCGTGGAATCGGTGGCCCACGCCATCAGCACGGCCAAGAGTGCCCTCATCTTACCAACGGACTACCTGCCGCGAGAAGGTTCGCCTCTCGGTGAGCTCGTGCGACGGATCTATCCGCTTTATCAACAGCGGCTCATCCAGTCCAATGCCGTGGACTTTGACGACCTGTTGATGCATCTGGCCATCCTCCTTCGTCAGCATCCGGAAATCCGTAAGCGACTCGACGATCGCTACCGCTTCGTCATGGTCGATGAGTATCAGGACACAAATCTGGTGCAATATGCCATTGCGCGGGCCATCTCCGTCGATCATCCTAACCTAGCCGTGACGGGCGATCCCGACCAATCGATTTACGGCTGGCGCGGTGCCAATCTGAACAACATTCTCGAATTCGAGAAGGATTTCCCCAACGTGCGCGTGGTGCGGCTCGAGCAGAACTATCGCAGCACAAAGCGGATCTTGGCAGTCGCCGCACGGCTTATCGCTCACAACGTTAAACGCAAGGAAAAGGACCTTTTCACCGAAAATGCGGAAGGTCGCCCCGTCCGCCTAATGACCTACGCCAATCAGGAGGATGAAGCCCGCGATATCGCCCGACAGATTGCCCAGGCTGTGGCAACAGGTCAGCGCCGTTACCGGGATTTTGCGCTGTTTTACCGGATCAATGCCCTGTCCCGGAGCTTTGAAATTGCCTTTCGAGAATTCGGTATCCCCTATCAGATTGTCAACGGTGTGGAATTCTTCCAGCGGAAAGAGATCAAGGACATCATTGCCTATCTCCAATTGATTAATAATCCGCGGGATGACGTGGCCTTTTTGCGGATCATCAACACACCGCCGCGGTCGATCGGTGAGACGAGCGTCAAGCGGCTACGACAATTTGCCGCCGAGCAGCGGTTATCCTTGCTAGAGGCCGCTCGCCTGGCAGATCGGATCGGCGAGTTCAGCACCCGGACCGTGGGGGCCTTTCGCGGCTTTGTCAATATGATGGATCGTCTTGCAGCAGCCGCCGATGGCCCAGTGGAAGAATTGCTCGGTCTGGTCATGACGGAGTCGGGCTACCGCGCGATGTTGGAGAAATCCTCACGCGAGGAAGACCTTGAGCGCCTGGCCAACATTGAGGAACTCCTCACCGCCGCTCGCCAGTTTGACGAACGCCACCAAGAGGAGGCCAATTTGGAACGCTTTCTCGAAGAAACGGCCCTGGTCAGCGACACCGATAAAATGGATGACCGATCCGACCGCGTGACGCTGATGACCCTGCATGCCTCCAAAGGACTGGAGTTTCCCGTGGTCTATCTCGTCGCCGTGGAACAGGGAATTCTGCCGCACGAACGCAGCCGCAATAACGATGACGAACTGGAAGAAGAACGACGACTCATGTTCGTGGGAATCACGCGGGCCAAGGAAGAGTTGCAAATCAGCCTGGCCGAGTACCGCGATTTCCGTGGCCAACGGCAGTTGACCATTCCCAGCCAATTCCTCATGGAACTGCCGCGATCCGAATTGGAGATTGTACAGTCGCCCCGGGCGGTGGGGCGAGTCTCGACTTTTGAGACGGCAACCGGCTCGTGGGCACGCGTCGTCTCCTCACGGTTTGAGAATGGCAACCGGTCGCAAAGTGGTTCGTCAACGTCGGCCATCCCGCCGCGAACCCCATCGACTTCGGCTTCACGCCGGGGACCACTCACGCCGGATGACTTCGTACTCGACATGCGTGTTGTGCATCCCCGGTACGGCGTCGGCCGAATTGTGGCCCTGAGTGGTTCCGGGGAATCGCGGAAGGCCACCGTCGATTTTGGCGGTAGCATTGGGCGGATGAAATTTGTCCTCTCGCAAAGTCCCTTGAAACCCAAGTGATTGTGAGAAAAGGATATCGCTGATGATGGAGGAAAACCATAGCATCGAGCAACCGACTCACATATCGCAAGAGGCGGAACGGCGGTGGCGCCCCCTGCCTCCCATCGAACGCCGTATCCTCGGAGTGCTCGTCGAAAAGGCCAAGACGACCCCGTCGGCTTATCCCATGACACTCAATGCCATCGTGACAGGCTGCAATCAAAAAAGTAATCGTGATCCTGTTATGGAGTTGAACGAGGAGGTTGTCGATCGTGCCCTGGAAAACCTCCGGCAAATGGGGGCTGTCGGCCGGGTCCAAGGCCTGGGTCGTGTCGATAAGTATCGCCATTATCTTTACGAGTGGCTCAATGTGGAAAAAGAAGAACTTTCCATCATGGCCGAGCTCCTTCTAAGAGGTCCACAAACGGAAGGGGAACTGCGTGCCCATGTGTCGCGGATGGACCCCATTCCTGATTTACCCACCTTGAGACAGCACCTGGATCGCCTGACGAAAAAGGGGCTCATTGTGCATCTGACACCGCCCGGGCGAGGTCACACCGTAGCCCACAATCTCTATCCGGAGCCCGAGTTGGCTCGGCTGAAGCAGCGGTACGCAGCACTGGCCGTGACGGACACTGCCTTTGCCGATTCTGAGCCGCCGTCATCTTCGTTGTCGGCTCCGGCCGCCACGGCGACGATGGCGCGAGCAGGTGGCGACACAGTGGGCCGGTCCGCGGAAACGTCTCCGCCCCCGCAGGCGCATGAGATCGATGCCCTCCGGAGTGAGATCGCAGCCCTCAAGGAGACGTTAACCCGTGTGGTGGGAGACGTAGAGCGAATCAAACGCGAATTGGGGCTGTAAGCCTTGCGCAAACCCGCCGGCACCTATGGGCGACACCAGGTTTGCCTCTGCGACCCGTGTTTCCTCTTTCCATTTAGGGGCCATGTCCGTGTGAGCGGAATAATTCGCCGGGTCACACACCGTTCTGGCGGGGAACGACTTTGGGTCACCAATGGGGATGACCGCCACGGGGGCGCGTGACCTTTTCTCTGCTGCGCTTTACTTTCCCTCATTGCCTCGACACAATAGTGGGCTGAGATTTCCCGCGTGTTCAAAATCCTATCAGGAGTGACGCTCATGAAAGCAACATCTGTCTTGAGAGTGCGAGGGTTACCGATGGCATGCGTGTGGGCGGCTTGTGCCGCGGCAACTTGGGCAGTATTTGTCACGACTCTTACGGTCGCCGAGGAGATGGCATCACGGGAACAAAACGTTCCCAACCTTGCCCAGCAGGTGCCCTATCCACGGATCACCCTTTCCGTCTGTTACGAGGTGGATCCAACCTGGCCGCAACGTCCGGCCGAACTTGTTTGGGGCCAGACGCCTTCCGTTTTTGTGGACAACCAGGACCGTGTTTGGGTTTATACCCGCGCCGTGCCGCCGGTCCATGTGTATGACGCCGCTACGGGAAAGCTTCTCTTTACCTGGGGAGAGCAGGTCTTCGGCAAGTATTTGGAAAAGATGCTGGCCCATGGCATCAAAATCGACCACCGCGGCCATGTGTGGCTTTGTGATGTGGGCAATCACGCCGTTTTTGAATTGGATCAAACCGGCAAGATTCTTCGCATCTTGGGGACGCCCGGCGAACCCGGCTGCGATCAATCCCACTTCTACAAGCCCACCGACATGGCCATCACGCCCCAAGGACATGTCTTTGTGACGGACGGTTACGGCAATGCCCGCGTGGTCCACTTCGATGATCAGGGACGCTATGTCGGCGAATGGGGAACGTTAGGCGTTAAACCGGGCGAGTTCAATCTGCCGCACGCCGTCGTGGTGGATTCCAAGGGGCGTGTTTATATTGCCGATCGGAATAACGCGCGGGTACAGGTTTTTGACCAGTCTGGAAAACTCCTTGATGCGTGGCAAGACCTCGTGGTTCCCTGGGGATTTTGGATCACCGCCGACGATCAAATCTGGGTCTGCGGTTGTTCGCCTATGCCGTGGCGGGAAACCGACGAGGTTTTAAGCTGTCCGCCCAAGGACCAACTTTTCATGCGGTTTGATCCCACGGGTCGGGTGCGGCAACTTTGGACCGTGCCGAAGGGAATTGATGGGCAGGAACAGCCCGGCGAACTGAATTGGGTCCACGGCATCGCCCTAGATTCGCAAGGGAACATTTACGCTTGCGACATTATTGGCAAACGGGTCCAGAAGTTTGTCCGCAAAAGTCCCGGCTGGTCGGTACCCTTCGTGCCCAAGCCGAAGGAATAATCCACCGGCGGACAATCGTCAGCGCTGCGGGTCCGACCGCGAAAGACGGGAACTATCCGGTCGGTTGGGAGCGATTGTGGCAACGCGCTTGTTGGCCATAGTGGCTCGCAGGATGGCCGTTATGTCTTATTGTTGCGTCGCCGCTGGGCGCGTCGTCCTGTGGTCTCCAGGATGGCAATCAAACTGACGATGCAGCCCACCAGGAGCAAGATCACCACGGCCCCAAAGGTATCCACCTGATGGAGGAGGAGTGCACCCAGCCCGCACGTAGCCGCCATTAGGTAGATGGTCAACACGGCCTGTGCCTTGGTCATACCCAGCTCGACAAGCCGGTGCGAGAAGTGCCGCGTGTCACCGACAAAAGGGCTGGCGCCGGCCCGCAGGCGGATGGTCACCACCGTGACGAGGTCGTAGATGGGCACGGCCAGGGCACAGAGGGGCGCCAACACGGCGTGGCGTGGTGTGTGTTCGCCGGCAAAGGTTGCCGCCATCGATATGACGGCCAGGAGATAACCGATCAGGTAACTGCCGGCATCGCCCATGAAAAGTCGCGCAGGGGGCCAATTGTGCCACAAAAAGCCCAGCAAGGCCCCCAAGACCAGGAGAAAGAAACCTGCCACGAACAACTGTGGCTCGCCGCCTAACTCTTTGGGCGTCAGCAACATCACGGCGGCGAGGATCGTGCAGGCAATGGCGGCCACGCCGGCCGAAAGCCCATCCATGTTGTCGATCATATTAAAGGCGTTGATGAGGGCCACGATCCACAGGGCACTAAGTATCCAAGTCAAAATGGGGATATCAATGAACACGGTGAGGCGAAAGCCGGCCGCCACTGTGGCCGTTGCCAGGATGAACTCGGCTACGAGCCGCAGCCACCAGGGGAGTTTCCAACGGTCGTCAGCCAATCCCAGGAGCATAACCAGCGTGGCGCCGCCCAAGACCGTCCAAAGCCGACCGCTTTGTGCCCAAACGCCGGGTAAATGGCGGACAATCTCCTCGGGCAAGTAATCGCGCGCGACCAGTCCGGCTATGACCTCAGGTGCCCGCTGCGGGGCCGGGCGGGCGTCGAAGGTAAGCCAAAGCATTCCCTGCAACACGGCCAACGGCACGATGAGCCCCAACCAGATGGCAATTCCACCCGAGGTGGGCATGGGCCGATCGTGGACCTTCCGCGCCCCAGGCCGATCGACAAGCCCCCACCTGGGACCGTAACGTCGCAGCACGAACCCGCCCAGCCAACTTATGAGGAGGGAACAGGGAATGACAGTCAGGAGCCACGGCACGGCGCGGTCACCTCCCGCAAACGTTCATGAAGATACTCCCGGCAGCGGGAGAAGAACTCGTGGTACTCTGGCTGCCGGTAATCGGCAAACGTCCATTCGTGGTGTTCCCAGCGGTGATGGCGATAAAACAGGGTGACCTCGCCATAAATGCCCAGGCCAAGGTAAATCCGATGGGCAAAGTCCTTGGTCGAAGCCAGGACCAATTTGCCCAACGTCAAATAGCCGGGGTCGATATTCACCGGCCGCGGTTCCGGAAATCGCTTCATCTCGGCGTATTCGCTTTCCCATGCATTGGTTTGAATCTTGATCGCCGGCAACCGGCCGGGGTCGATCAAATCCGCCGGCGCGAAAAAGACCTTCCGGAGACCAGGCCCCATCGTCGGCGTGTAATAATCTGTGTGAGTGAAGGGGAAGGGCGGACTCGTGAGGGCGATCGGTCCCCATTCTTCGACTATCCGCTGGCGGGCCCATTCGATGGCTTCGTCATACCGACTGAAGACGGCCAGGAGAAGCAACACGGGATCAGGGGCCGTTGGAACACCCATTTTTACATCTCCTCAAGGGAAGGAACAACGTACTCAAGGGATTTCCCAGCGATGTCATTTCCGGAGACGATGACTCTTGCTTGATTCTACCATCATCCCTCACACTAATGGGAAATCGGTCTCGGCCATTCAGAGTCTATCCCAAAAAGTCCCCCTCTCCCTCTGGGAGAGGGTTAGGGTGAGGGCAAGCGATCGTCGGAGTCGATTGAGAACACCCGCAGCGATTCGAACCGCCCTCACCCCCGGCCCCTCTCCCGCTAAACGGGCGAGGGAAGATCATGGGATAGGCTCTTAGCTGTCCAATCATTACGACTTGCTTGCTTGGAAAGGAATACGTCGCATGATCCGGCAAGAACTGATTATCCTGTGTTTGGCACTCGTTGTACCCGCGACGCAACGCACTTGGGCGATAGAACTGTCGGGCGTTTTCGTGCCAAAATTCACTGTGGAAAAGGCCCCCGAGCTCGAAAAGTGGTTTGATGCCAGTGACAAGTGGGGAGGGGCCGACGGCGTGTTCTCGATCCCTCTCGACGAGCACCGGCTGCTCTTCACCTTCGGCGACACGTTTACCACCCGCCAACGGCGAAAGATGGTCAATAACTCGATCGCCATTATGCAATTGGAAGGGCGAACGCCCGTTGACGTGGCATTCTACTTTGGGCAAACCACCGATGGCGAGATACGCTCCTTCGCCGTTCCCGAAGACCACCGCGGGCTGTTCTGGCTGGCGGCCGGCTTTCGGGATGGGGACCGGCTCCACCTGTTTGCCGCCCATATCGAGCTGACGCCCATGGGTGGGCCTTTCGGCTTCCGTCAGATCGGGGAAGCCCTTCTCACCGTGAACAATCCCGATGACCCGCCACCGCAATGGCACATCCAGCAGCAAGCCCTCCCGTACTTTCGGAGCGACGATCAAGGGACGGCGGTGATGGGTTCGGCCGTATGTGTGCCAGCGGAGGCCAATTCCCAGTACGTGTACCTTTATGGCTTCGAAGAGGAAAAGACGCCGCTTTTTCCCATCAAACATGCCATCGTTGCCCGCGTTGCCAAAGGTCGGGCAGATCACATTAACGAGTGGGAATTCTATTGTGGTCCGAGCCAGCTCCCCCCAAACGCACAGCCGCAAGACTTTATAATCCGTGCCGAGAACTGGACGAGGGACTTTTCTCGGGCGACCAGGCTGGCCAGGGAAGTGGCGTCGGAGTATTCCGTGTCGTATGTTCCCTGCCTTCAAGCGTACGTCATGGTCTATACCCGGCTCGGCCTTTCGCAGGAGATCATGATGCGGAGGGCACCGACTCCTGTCGGTCCATGGAGTGAGGCCCTTCGGCTCTATCGGGTGCCCGATCTGCCAGAAGATCAAAAGGCCTTTTACTATGCCGCCAAGGCCCATCCCGCCCTTGCCGCCGATGATGAGTTGGTGATCAGTTATGTTGCGAATTCGTTTGACTTTGGACGTCTGGTACGGACACCCGAGATTTACCGCCCCTGGTTCATCCGCGTTAGATTCGTTCCAGAGTAACACAAACGCGCCGAGCCTACCGTACGGCGGGGGCCTTTTTATCCGCGGCGATCGACCTGCCCGTTTGCGCCGGCGGCTAGCAATCCATTCATACGGGAGGGAGCACGCCGCCAGATATGCTGCAATCCGCGCCCACGTCTGGGAAGCGAACGGTCCCAGGAATCATCCCATTTGATTATCTCTTCCGCGGAGCACGTCCAGAACCTGATTATGGAGGAGGCCATTACTGCCGATCCCGTTGCCGGAGGTGAAGACGGGCTGACCCCGCCAATCCGTGAAGATCCCGCCGGCTTCTTCGATAATCGGCTGGATGGCCGCCGCGTCCCAGATTTCCATAAGGGGATCGACCATAAAATCG
>JAKPII010000031.1 GCA_029549885.1 Planctomycetota bacterium | reverse complement strand
TGCTACCTATCCCCCTCCCCTTCACACCTTGACCACTCCTAAGTGTTGGTGATAAACCTTTAGGGTCATAAACCTCTCCATTTTGACCCCCAGAAGGATATATATTGCCTAGACTTCTTACCGCATATAATCCAGTTTTAGTCCCCATGCCACCAGCTTCTGCCTTCAACGTCCTGGCAACCCCAGCAGGGTCGTACACTCGATAGGCATCAGCTAGTCCCCGCGTGAGTTCTGTAAGAGCTTGTCCACTTGTTCCTGTGATAGGAAATACTTTTCTTCCGGGTTTTCCTCCAAGATGTCCAACAATGAACACCCGTTCTCGGTTTTGGGGCACTCCGAAATCCTTGCTGTTAAGTACCTGGTATTCCCACCAATAGCCCAATTCTGCCAGCGTATTGAGGATGGTTGCGAAAGTTGTCCCCCCGGCGTGATTGAGTAAGCCTTTGACGTTTTCGAGCAGTAGATAACGGGGTTTGAGAATCCTTGCGATACGAGCAATTTCAAAAAAGAGTGTGCCTCTTGTATCGTTAAAGCCTCCTCGTTTGCCAGCCACTGAGAAAGCTTGGCATGGAAATCCTCCGGTGATAATGTCGACGCTTCCGATTCGTCGAACAGCTTCGTCTGTGACAGTTGTAATGTCATGCCATTCCACCTCCCCCTCTGTGTTAAAGTTGGCTTTGTATGTCTGCCTAGCAAATTTGTCAATTTCGCAAAAACCGACACATGTATGCCCGGCACGTTCGAGTGCCAGCCTAAACCCGCCTATACCAGCAAACAAATCAAAAAACGTCATACTATCACCTACTCACATCGAATGGTGCATATTTTTGCCCGTATTGGGCAGGATATGATGGGGAGTGTTGGCTCCCCGAGTGTACCCCCTATTCCATTACCAATTTCAACTGCACACTATTTAACCGCCGCTTGGCTATCTCAATGTATTCGGGGTTCAGTTCAATGCCAATAGCTTTCCGGTGATGCTGTATGGCCACTAGAAGGGTTGTCCCGCTTCCGGCAAACGGATCGAGCACGATTCCTCCAACCGGGCACCCGGCCAGGATACAGGGTGTAATCAAGGCTGGCGGGTAAACTGCAAAATGAGCTTCAGGGAATGGTTGCGTTGGAACAGTCCACACAGAACGCTTGTTTCTCCCCTGTGCTGGTCTATTTTTCCACCGTGCGTTGAACCCCGTATACCGTCTGTTCCCCACCAAGTCTTGTTTCCTTGCTGTCCCTGGATGGCTGGTGTTGGCGTGTGAGTTCGGGTCGCAACTCACGCGGCGCACTTCGGATACCGCTGGTTCCTTTATGGCTTCGTAGTCGTAGTAATATTTCGGCGACTTGCTTAAAAGGAAAATGTACTCATGCGCTTTTGTGGGTCTATCTTTCACACTTTCTGGTAGTGCATTGGGTTTATGCCAAACAATGTCGCTCCTTAGATACCAACCATCAGCACGAAGAGCAAAGGCTACCATCCACGGGATGCCTACAAGGTCTTTGGGTTTTAACCCTTGTGGCACTTTTTTTAATTTGCATTGTGGGCTGTCTTTGTCCGGAACGTATACTTCCTTTTGCACTTCCTTGTTGTCCCATGCTCCTTTGCCGCTCCCGGCGTAGCTATCTCCAAGATTCAGCCATAGCGTTCCGTCATCGCGGAGAACCCGCCGGACCTCCCGAAATACCTCGACCATCTTTTCGACGTATTCATCAGGCGTAGACTCTAGCCCCAACTGACCGTCTACGCCGTAGTC
>JAKPII010000012.1 GCA_029549885.1 Planctomycetota bacterium | reverse complement strand
CCTGGATCTGTTCCGGGACTTCCTTAGATGAACCCTCGTTTGCCCGTGGTGCAGCTGGCCCACCAGCGAGCTCTTCCTGTTTCGGAGAAGAATTCGGATCTTGCTGGCGGCCAATCTTTTTGTAGGAAAACCATAATCCCACAGCCACTAGGACAAAGCAGAACGATATGCTGAGAGCTAAGGCCTTAATCCACTGTTCCTTTGAGAATCGACTTTTCTTGCGGAAGCGGTGCGTGTCTCCCGGTGTGTATGATTCCATACCGAGCGTGACAGCCACCTGCGGCTGTCTAAGTTGGCTATCTGGTGTCTGTTCCTGGGATATAACAGGCCTTTCCTGCAGGCTACGTGAGAGGGCGGCGTCGTAGGCCTGTTTTTTCACTGGGTCGAGCAAGACAAGCCGTGCTTGGATCACTTCGCTTATAAGTCTTTCGGCGAACATAGCATGAGCGCCAAGCGTCTTGGTGCGAAGATAAGCCAGGCGCTGATCCGCTGCCGCTTCAATGGCTGCCTCATTTGATTCCAATGGCGAGAGGCCAAGTAAACGGTAATAGGAAATCGGTCGTTCAGTCGGCGGGATTCCGAACCAAGTGTAATACGGGTCGAACGTTTGAGGCGTCTGAGCATCGCTCATTGTGGCGTTCTCCGTTCAACACAACCATGACGGTTTGACTGCCTATTGGGCATTATGCGCCCGGGGTTGGACAAACCATGTCCAACCGCTGCCGCATTTTCAGATTCGAAATTCGGCCAGGGTGGCATGGAATGGAGCAGCACTAACCGACATCAAACCACTGGCCACCACCGCGGCCGCAAACCGCTCCAGCGTCGGTGCCATGACCGATCCCCCAGGACTCCCCGTAGGGCCCCTCGGCCGCACAGCAGCCCCGTGCCGCCCCGAAAAGTCCCCGCCCAGGGCGTGGCATGCGGCGAGCGTCTCGATAAGAGAATTCTCCGATTGCGAATATAATTCGGCAGATTTTGGTTGACAAGAGGTTGAACGCTGGACTTTACCCGCTTTTTTGCGGCGCTACACACTTTTCGGGTGAAGCTTGGGCGGGTGGCTTCGAGCACGCAGCTCTGCGGCAAAAGGTACACCTTAGAGCTTATCCCACGACGTCCCCTCTCCCGCTCGGCGGGAGAGGGGTCGGGGGTGAGGGTAGCTCGAATCGCCGCTGGTTTTTTTATCCACTCCAACCATTGCTTGCCCTCACCCCAACCCTCTCCCAGAGGGAGAGGGAATTTTCCGATAGGCTCTCAGCTATTTTGTGGTTTGGCAGCGAGCTGCATCTAAAATCCTGTGCCCTCGACTGTTCAAGCCGCACGTAGTTGCCGGATTTGTTTACTGTTGCGCGAGCGAAGAATTTCCGCATCACCTGGTGCTTTCCGGCGTGTTGCCGTGTCCAAAGTGGGTAAAGTCCAGACTGGCAGCCAATTGCTCCACCAATACCACAATGGCCAAGGGCAGGGCGTGAAGCATCAATCGTGCATAGGCGGTGTGCAGGTGATACAGTAGAGGGAAAGGTGTCACTGCGAAGATGCCGGTATAAGCTGCCATTAGAAGGAGCACAAACAAGCGGATTCTCCGCACAGTGGGCGAAAGAGGGCGGTCCCTTTTCAACAAAAGTGCCACAACCAAAGCCGGCCAGGCTAGTCCCCAATGGTTGTTGATCAGTTCTTTCATTGCAAAAGACAAAATGGTTGCGGGTCGATCCGTGATTTGTTGCAACCACTCCCAAGAGAGAGCGGCGGCATACGATCGCATGTAGATTTGCTGGGGCATCTCCGCGTGGACCAGCCGGTGGAAAAGAAGAAACGGAATCAGTATCACAAGAAAGACACCAAAAGAAGCGAGTTTGCTTGGACCACGATTGGGCACCATAGGAGTGTTGTCCTTCTGACGCGATCGTTGCCACAAGATTTGGTCCACAAAGATCGTGACTGTTCCAAGTCCTAGGCCGATGAGGCCTTCTTGTTTGATCAAGATTGTGGCCCCGAAAAAGATCCCGGCCAAGAGTAGTGAGAAACGATCTTGTGAGGACCAGCCCTCAACGAGATGGAAGACGCCTGCGGCCAAGAAAACGGCGAAAGGAAGATCGGCCGATCCGGAGAGCCCTGCCCCTTCCGTCCATCGCCAGACCATGGGAGTTATGGCCCAGATCACGCCGCTGAAAATCCCCCAACCTGGTGCCAGCCGCTCTGTGACCTTGGTCACGAGTAGTGTCCCCGCCACGATGAATCCATAGAAGATTAGCGGCAGACCCACGTCGCCCCATGGATCGCCACCGCTTAAGATCATGCGAAAACGAAAAAGGAAGCTTTCTAGAATGGGGATTAGCAGGGGATAGTTACTGCCAAAGTGTAGCCGATAGGGATCGCGGAAGTCTGGGCCCCAAAGATTGGCCCCATCTGCCACTATTTTGGCCTTAAGCCCATAAATGGCCCGGGCATCGTAGCCGGTCAACGGCAATTGGGCCGCGTAAAGGCCCAGGATGACTGCCCAAATGAAAAACGCGGTCTTTAAACCTCGTTTCCATTGGGGACCGGCAGGCCTTCGGGCGACACACCATCCAACGAGAGCCATTGCGCAGTGAACCGCCACGAGTAAACAGTAGCCCAGCGGTGGCATCCGACCGAAGATGGCGATCACGAGGTAACTGGCCAGCCCTAGCATGGCACTTCCAACGAGGAATGCTTCTGCGTTACCGGGTTGGTCATCGCGGGGACATTGCGAAAAAAGAGAGGAAAATAGTCGCAACCACATCCGGCCGGCGAGCCAGATGACCAGAAGAAAACCGAAATAAGTTGCCGTGAGAACTACTTGAGTCATTGGGGGGATGATAGGGGCGGCGTCGAGTCCTTTTTCAAGCCTTCCTGACGTAAAGAATCCGGCATTGCTTGTAATGAGCAGCCCTTTTCGTCTGCTTCGTCGAATGTCAACAGGAACTCGATGTGGCGCTGCTGGATGAACGTCTCGAGGTCGAGACTGGGCCATATTGTCCGCTGGGTCCAAAACTCATCCGTGGATCGATCGGCCAAGGATTTTCCCTTGGTTTTCTCGGCGAGCCAGCGGTGGTTGTGCCAATTGGCAGCGAGGCGGCGCCCATCTTCGGGGAGCAAATACAACCTGCGGGGGTAAAGCTCGTAAGCGACGAGTGGTCCTTCCCAATGTCCTCGGTAGGCCACGGCGGCCCGTGGAGGTATTGTCTCCTTCCATAAGCGTGCCAGGAACTCCCAGTGAACGTAGCGCTGTCCCGCGCGAATGCTGAGGAGCGTTCCCTGGAGATTTGCCCGTTCCACAAAAGTTTCGTGTAAGTCCACCGGCGCTCCGAGAAAATAGGCCAAGGAAATCGCCAAATGCCCTATTAGAGCGGTGATTACAATCCGCCAAATTAGATTCCCGTGATTCCATAGTTGAGAAAAGGACCGAATGAAGTCTTGCCAACGTTGAAGTAGGGGACTTTTCGGCGAAGGCCAGCCGGCGGCAAGCAAGCCCATTCCGACCAGGAGGGTCAGCATCGGCCAACCCACGCGATGGGGCAGCGCGACACCACCGAGTGAAGGGACCATGCCCGTTATTTTCAGCGCCGCGAGAACCAGCGTCGCGCCGGAAGCACTCACCAAAACACCACCGAGGACGCATAGCCCAAGGGAAAGCCTCATCCTCTTTTGTCCTTTGTCAGCGTGGATCATTACGTTTGCCATGACAAGGACTAACATTCACCATGATAGGGCATCTGCTTTATGCCGCCAGTTTCGACCTTTGTTGACGTGGCTTTTGGCCGACAACAACCAGCGACATTCCCCGTACGGGAAGTAGCCAATCCAGCAGTTTGGCCAGGGGAACGAGGCGGGAAAACCACTTCATCGCGTGAGGGCTTAAGGTTCGCCGTCGCAAAACCCTGGATGAAATAAACCACGCGAGGCTCCCCAATCGGTTGAACCGTCGGCAGTGGACGACCTCAAACCCCGCCGCGCGGACTTTTTGCACCAAATCGTGTTCGCTGTATCGGCGGAAGTGCCCCACAGCCTCGTCCAGGGAGCCGAAGAGCTTTGGTCCGGCGGGTACGATCAAGATGCACCGTCCGCCTTCCTCAAGAACCTGGTAGAAGTGCGACAAGACCCGTTGATCGTCAGCAATATGCTCCAGAACATTTGCGCAAAAGACGGTGTCTAGCCCGTCTAGGCGATGGTGTTGATACAGTTCAATGTCGGCCAAGTCCGCGAGCTCGACGGAGATGTTCGCCCGACCGGAGAATCGTTGCCGGAGTATTTCGCAATAGCGAGGGTTCCGATCTACCAGGATCAACCGTTCGGCATTGAGAAGGAGTGTTGATAAATTGCCGATCCCGGCCCCGGCCTCCAGGATTCGCTTCCCAAGAAATGGGCGGACCATATCAATGAGCCACCGTTGATACGCCTTGGCCTTTTTCACGGACTGAAGTGTCGCCAGGGCTTCATCATGGGTGTACTGGGTGTCGATGAAGCGGTAATAGAAGATGGCGGCCAGGGCCTTAAGGCCGTCCCAAGCACGAATCTTTTTCCCCTCTTCGTATGTTCGACCTGTATAGGAAATAGGCACTTCGTAGATCCTCGCCCCACACTGGGCGAGACGGCACGTCAGCTCAGGCTCAATGGTAAAGGTATTGGCCGTCAATCGCAGGCTGCGAAGGACATCCGTCCTGATCGCCTTGTAGCCCGTCTCCATGTCGGTCAAGTTGAGGTCGTTGACCATATTGGAAACAAGGGTTAGAAACTTGTTCGCCAAGGTGTGCCAAAAGAAAAGGACGCGGCGACAATGGCCGACAAAACGGGAGCCATAAACGGCGTCGGCCTTTCCCTGGAGAATCGGTTCCAGGAGCGTGGGATAATCGGTCGGATCGTATTCAAAATCGGCGTCCTGGATGATAACGACGTCGCCAGAGACGGCCTCTATGCCTGCCCGGAGGGCTGCCCCTTTGCCGGCGTTTCGCTGATGGCGAATAACCTGGATTCGGCGATCTTGCGCGGCCAATTCGAGAGCCACTTCGTAAGAACCGTCGGTCGATCCGTCGTCGACGATGATGACTTCTTTCTCAAGTGTTACAGGGGCCTCTAAAACGCGGCGAATGACCTCAGCCAGGGACCAGCGTTCATTATAAACGGGAACAATCACGGAAAGTTTTTGGCATTTCTGCGACAAGTTGGCAACCGTCTCTTGCCGCTCTCCCAAATAGGTCTTTGCCTCTGACGGTTGCGAAGTCGTGTCCTGGGCGACACGACATGTGACTGTTATGGGTGTTTCACAATCTTGCCGCCTGGCGCGATTTCGGCCGGATAGATCGACTTCCGTGATGGCCATTGGGATCCCTCCCTTGCTGTAACCGTACGATTTCCACCGTTCCGTCCCATCGAAGTTGATTATAAGACATCCTTTTGATTTGACAAACAGCGAAAAGTCAAGAGCAAAGGTGATTTGGTCGCCGACGACGGCGACCCTCCCTGCGCCAAGCGGGGCGACCACGGGGGGGTGCCCCTACGTGCGCCGCAACAAAACCGTAGGGGCAGGCCCCTGTGCCTGCCCTGCGCCCTGTGCGTGGCACAGGCATCTTGGCCGTGGTATTTTCGATCACCGTGTTGATCGGTTGTTTCCCACGGGCGTCCGTGTTGCCCGGTGATTTGGCCGCCGGGGACGGCGACCCTCCCTGCGCCAAACGGGGCAACCACAGGGGGCTTTACGATGCTTCGGGCGAACATAGGTGATTTGTTGGCGGATGAGCTGGAGAGAGGGATCTTGTAAACCTAAGGTCACGTGTTCCGAGGATATGGCAATTTGTAGGCTTGAGGCTTCTTCGGCCTTCGTGAGCTTCGTCAGTGAATGCGTAACGGTGGGTAGGCCCTCGCGTTGATGTCTGGGGTGGACCCTGTTATCTTTGGGGGAATTATGACCCAGCCATGGCGGGCTGGACGCAGGGGACGGACACGCGGGCTTGCGTTGTCTGGTGGGTGACGCGTGCGGTGTTTCTTCGTATTTAGAGTCTATCCCGAAGAGTCTCCCCTCTCCCTCCGGGAGAGGGTTGGGGTGAGGGCAAGCGAACGTCGGAATCGATGGAGAAAACCGGCAGCGATTCGAGCCACCCTCACCCCCGGCCCCTCTCCCGTCCAACGGGAGAGGGGAGGGCGTCGGATAGGCTGTAAGCTATCGTGCGTCAATGGCCGTTTCGTGAGTAGCCAGGCGGAGCTGACCAATGAAACTTAACCGCTATCTTCTGTTGTGCGTTATCGTGACCTCGCTGGGTGGGTTGCTTTTCGGCTTTGACACGGCGGTGATTTCCGGCACGGAGAAGGCACTTCAGCGATTGTTTCATCTATCTGGCTTTTGGCACGGCTTTACCGTGGCCAGTGCCCTCATCGGCACGGTCATCGGCTCGCTGGTGGCTAGTTACCCGGCCGATAGATGGGGACGGCGTTTGACCCTCATCGTCATCGCAATTCTCTATTTTGTCTCGGCAGTGGGGAGTGCCTTGGCTTGGGATTGGTACTCGCTGGTGTTCTTTCGGTTCATTGGTGGACTGGCGGTGGGAGGGGCGTCGGTCGTGGCTCCCATGTATATTGCCGAAATCTCTCCACCGCAGTGGCGGGGACGGCTGGTGGCTATTGTTCAATTCAACATTGTGTTTGGTATCCTGTTGGCTTTCTTTTCGAACTTTTGCGTGACGCTATTCAACCTGGGAGACCTCGAATGGCGGTGGATGCTGGGCGTTGAGGCCTTTCCCGCGGCAGTATTTTGGTTGTTGCTCTACCTCACGCCGCAAAGCCCTCGCTGGTTGGTGGTTTGCGGGCGAGACCAAGAGGCCGTCGATGTGTTTGTCAAACTAGGGGTTCCTCCCCAGGAAGCGCAGGAGCTGGTTAGCGAAATTCGTAGCGGACTAGAGCGAACGAATGGCAATGAGCCACTGTTTTGCCCCCGTTATATGCGGCTTGTCCTTCTCGCCCTGGCGATTGCCGCTTTCAATCAGTTGTCAGGGATCAATGCCATCTTGTATTACGCGCCGCGAATTTTCCAAATGGCGGGGGCGGGCAAATATACGGCCTTCCTCCAGTCTGTGGCAGTCGGGGGAACAAACCTCATCTTCACAATGTTGGCCATGAGCGTCATCGACCGCTTCGGGCGGAAGTTTCTCATGCTCGTTGGCTCCATCGGCTACATTCTGAGCCTTTCCGCGGTGGCTACAGCATTTTACATCTATGGAGCGCAGTTCGACACATTCGGCAACATCGTTGTGCTCGTGAGCTTAATTGTGTTTATCGCCTCCCACGCGTTTGGGCAGGGGGCCGTCATTTGGGTGTTTATCAGCGAAATCTTCCCCAACACAGTCCGGGCCAAGGGGCAGGCCCTGGGGAGTTTTACCCACTGGTTTATGTGCGCAGTCATTTCATGGACATTTCCCGTCATTGCCGAACAATCGGGTGGGCATGCCTTTGCGTTCTACGCGGCCATGATGGTCCTGCAATTGTTGTGGGTCATATTCATCATGCCCGAAACAAAAGGCATCCCCCTAGAAGAGATCGAACAAAGACTTTTAACAAAGCGGTCACGATCTTCGCAACCCGTGTGATTATTAGGCCATTTTGGATGGAGGCAAGGCCATGAGGCGGATCGCAGTGGGTCTCTTTCTGGTGGCGCTCATCGCTCTAGCTGGCTTCCCTTGGGCAGGCGCAGAAGACGCCGTCGTGCGGCCCGATATCGTACTGGATGACTTTGAGCGGGAGACCTACGCACCGTGGATTGCTGAGGGTGAGGCGTTTGGGCCGGGGCCTGCCGCCGGCACTCTTCCACGACAAATGGAGGTCACTGGCTATCATGGCCAACGCTTGGTCAATTCTTATTACAACGGCGACGGCACGGTGGGCACGTTGACCAGCCCACCTTTCACCTTGCAACGGCACTATCTGGCTTTCCTGATCGGTGGTGGCGGATATCACGATGAAACCTACATGGAACTGGTGGTGGATGGCCAAAGTGTTCGCCGCGCCGTGGGACCGAACACCGCTCCCGGTGGATCGGAAGAGCTCGATTGGGCCGTTTGGGACGTCCGCGAACTGGAAGGAAAAACCGCGGTCATCCGTATCGTGGATAGACGCACGGGCGGTTGGGGGCATATCAACGTGGACTACATCGTGCAGACAGATCGACCGCCTGAGCAACTCCTCCAGCCGCTAGAGACACGAGTGACGCAGCGATATTTCCTTCTGCCTGTGGCCGGGAATGGCCCCCGGACGCATTGCCGAATCATCCACAAGGACAATGTCGTGCGTTACTTCGATATCCAGATCGCCGAAGATGACTCTCAAATCCGCTTTTGGGCCAGTATTGATCTTCAAGGACTCGAAGGCGAAATCGTCTCGTGGTTTATCCGACCGCGTGCCGCTCGAGACCTGGTGGCAAAATGCCTGGTGCAAAGCAACGCACCGCGGTGGCCGCCCAATCTCTATCACGAAGCGTTTCGACCACAGTTCCATTTTTCGCCGCGGGTAGGCTGGACCAACGACCCCAACGGTTTGGTGTATTACGATGGTGAGTATCACCTCTTTTTCCAGCACAATCCTTTCGGAATCCCCTGGGGTAACATGACGTGGGGACACGCTGTGAGTCGCGACCTCGTTCACTGGGAAGAACTGGGTGATGCGATCCTCCCGGATGAGCGCGGCACCATCTACTCCGGTTCGGCGGTCGTGGATATCAACAACACTTCGGGTCTGGGCAAAAAAGAAAACCCGGCCATGTGCGCGTTTTACACGGCAGCGGGCCAGCATTCTTACCAGCCGTGTCCGTTTACTCAGTGCATGGCTTATTCGCTGGACCGAGGACGAACATGGACAAAGTTTTCGGGCAACCCGGTGGTAAACTTCATTGCCGACGGCAATCGTGATCCAAAGGTTTTTTGGCATAAAGAGACCCAACGATGGATTATGGTCTTGTACGTTCGCCGTGACGCATTTTCTATCTTTTCTTCACCTAACCTGAAAGAGTGGCGGTTCGAAACGGAAGTCCCGTTCCCCACGGCCCATGAGTGCCCCGAACTGTTCGAACTGCCTGTCAATGGAAATCCTCAAGACACCCGCTGGGTGTTGTGGTCGGCGTCGGGTAATCACATGATCGGTCGCTTTGATGGCCACACATTCAAACCGGAAAGCGAGGTGTTGCGAAGCGAATGGGGGAAGAATTGCTACGCCGGGCAAACGTGGAATGAGGTCCCCGATGGGCGACGCCTTTTTATCGGCTGGATGAATTCCGACGGCTCCGCCTATCCCGGAATGCCGTTTAATCAACAGATGACCATTCCGCGGGAATTCACGCTCCGCACCACCGAACAGGGCTTACGGCTCTTTGCGTGGCCTGTCAAGGAATTGGAACGAATCCGCCGGGAAAAGGTCGCGGTGAAGGAAATTCGCCTCGTTGAGGGATCGCCCTACGAGTTGACCCTGGGCGAGTTGCTGGATATCCAGCTTGCTGTCAAACCCGCGACGGCCAAAGTCGTCACGATCAATGTGCGCGGAATCTCCCTGGAATATCGTCCTCAAGATGGTGTTCTGGCGTGTCTTGGTGCCCAGGCGGGCGATCTTCCAAAAACCGATGTATTTGATCTCCGCATGCTTGTGGATCGCACATCGCTGGAGGTATTTGTGCTAGGTGGGCGGTATGTCATGTCGTTTTGTTGGCCCTTTGATGCGGCAAACAGGACGGTACGATTAGAAGCTCACGGCGGCAATGCAGAAGTCGTTTCTTTGGAAGGCTACCGGTTGGCGTCCATTTGGGAAGAATAACCCCGAGTTGCCAACGGGTTTTCACCGGCAAAAGGTGAGAGCACTGCGCGTTGGATTTGCGGACAGTAGCTAAATGACGCGCCGCGTGCCGGGTGGGGATGACACACAAAGGTTTCGGCAGCCGCGCGGGTCTCACCCAAGGTTGGCGCACTCAATGGTGGGCAAAACAAAAAACCCCGCCGCTCGCGGTTAAGGCGAAACGACGGGGCCGGAACAGAGAAGAGGCCGTTTACTGTATCCCGTGGGGTTCCCAACGTTCCTTTCAATGTGTCACATGCCAACTTTCATGATACCAACGGACGATCGCTTGTCCATACAATTCTGCTAGTGATCTCTTCCTGACCGACATTGAGATACTAGTATATGTTGGTATCATCCCCGCCGTTAGACGGGGCACCGGTAAGTACGCCTAGTCGCTGGGTTTCCCGGAGGGTTATACTGGTCTTTTTGTTATTGCTCCTGGCGTTCCTGGAAAGCCGGGCATGGCTCTCACGTGTCAGCCGGGGTCTTCGGCCTTCGTGCCTGGCATTTAGAGGCGTAGGCTGGCGAAGGTGACCCCGCCAAGTTAGGGGACCCCGCCGGAGTAACTTTCGCCCTACCAACGTGGTAACCGTCTTCTTGTTTTAATGACGGAGGGACCGTTTGTTTGATGACAGCGGAACGGAGAGAACTTCTCAGCGGTAATGAGGCCCTTGCCCATGCCGCGTTGGCTTGCGGTGTACATTTAGGCACTGGGTATCCGGGCACGCCCTCGACGGAAATTCTGGAAACCTTGGCTGCGATTGGGGGCAAGGCTCAATGGGCGCCCAACGAAAAGGTTGCCATGGAAGTGGCCCTCGGTGTTGCCTACGGAAACGGCCGCGCACTGGTCACGATGAAGCATGTGGGGCTCAATGTGGCGGCCGACCCGCTCTTCTCGGCGGCTTACACGGGCGTCTCCGGGGCGCTGGTGGTGGCTGTGGCCGACGATCCGGGCATGGCATCTAGCCAGAATGAGCAAGACACCCGGCGTTATGCCATCGCCGCGGGGGTGCCCGTTCTTGAACCTTCCGATCCGCAAGAGGCCCACGACTTTTTCTTTCGCGCCGTTGAGCTTTCGGAGCAATTCGGCACGCCCGTGATCGTTCGGCTGACGACACGGGTGAGCCATTCCAAAGGAAGCGTCGAGCTACGTCCGGCGGGACCGCCCCCTCGATCTCCCCACTTTGAACGGAACATTGCGGCTCGGGTGCTGATCCCCGCGTACGCACGGCCGGCTCATCGTCGGCTTCGCCAACGGCTCAAGGAAATTGCCCAATGGAATGAGACAAGCGGCCTGAATCTGGTCCTTACCGGCACAAGCGACCTAGGAATCATTGCCTCTGGGGTGGCGGCGCTCCATGCCAGGGAGGCAGCACCTCAAACCCGGCTTCTCAAGCTCGGGATGAGTTACCCCCTGCCGGTTCAAACGGTCAAGGAGTTCGTGAGGGGCGTTAAACGTTGCGTGGTCATCGAAGAGGGTGATCCCGTCATTGAAGAATTGTGCCTGACTCATGGTATTCCTGTGGAGGGCAAGCCCGAGGAGGATCGCTTTGGCGAACTCAGTGTTTCCCGTGTCCGCCGTATTTTGAATGGTGACTGTCCGCCCCCGCCTCCACCTGCTTCGACCCGACCACCGCAATTGTGTCCCGGCTGTCCGCATCGGATGGTCTTTGAGGCCCTCCGCGACCTGGGTTGCATTGTGGCCGGCGACATCGGTTGCTACACCCTGGGCGTTTTACCTCCCTTTGAAGCAATGGATACCTGCACCTGTATGGGGGCCAGCATCGGTGTAGGGCTGGGACTGCGGCACGTGCTTCCGCCTGATCAAGCGCGTCGCGTGGTTAGTGTAATTGGCGATAGCACGTTTGTGCACAGCGGGTTAACCGGCATTGTGGAAATGATGTATAACCCGCCGCCGGGAGGCCATGTTGTCTTGATTCTGGACAACAGAACCACCGCCATGACCGGGCTCCAGGACCATCCGGCAACGGGAAGGACCTTGAGCGGGCAGCCGACGCATGAGCTGAGTTTGGAAGGCGTCTGTCGGGCGATCGGGGTGGAGGACGTCACCGTTTTTGAAGAGCACTCCAATAAGGAAAGTTTTCGGGCACTTCTGCGGGAGAAACTGTCACAGGCCAAACCGTGCGTCATCATTGTGAGACGTGAATGCCTCCTGGCCATGAGGCGACGAAAACAGGAATCTCTGGCGGCTCAGCAGGAGCGTGTGACATGTCAACCGAGCGAGTGACCAACATTGTAGTGGCCGGAGTCGGCGGCCAGGGGGTCCTGCGGGCAACGGATGTAATTGCCGAGACAGCCTTTCTTGCGGGTTACGACGTCAAAAAAACCGAGGTCCACGGCATGAGTCAACGAGGTGGGGGTGTCGTGAGCGATGTCCGTTTCGGCCCCCGCGTGCTCAGCCCGATGGTCCCGGATGGAGAGGCCGACTTCTTGCTGGTTTTGGAGCCGACGCAACTGGAACCGAATCGGCATCGCCTAAAGCCAGATGGCGTGATCATCGGCTGCGATCGGATCAACGTTGCATCGTTAACCCATCCCAAAACCTTGAATGTGGCCCTGCTGGGTGTTCTCAGTCAGTACCTCGATCTGTCGTGCGAACTGTGGTGTGACGCCCTGCGCAGGTGCTTTCCACCCCATTTGTATTCCGTCAACGAGGAGGCATTTGAATTGGGACGACAAGCCGATGGGAAGGCTTGCCGAAGGGAATGAAGAGCCATGACGATGAGTTCGAACCTGGAATCCTGGAGTGACGGCGATAGCCCGGTGCATCCCCTCAGTGCTGTTGATTTCTTGCCCCGGCCCCAATTACAGGCGATGCAATTGTACAGGTTACAGGGGATTGTCCGCTGGACGTACGAACGCGTACCCCTGTTCCGTCAAAGGATGGACGAACGTGGCCTGAAGCCTAAAGATATTCGTGAGCTTCAGGACATCGAGAAGCTACCTTTTAGCCAAAAGGCAGACCTCCACGCATGTTATCCGACCGGGTTATTTGCCTGTTCGATGCAGGAAATTGTGCGGCTTCACGCCTCGAGTGGCACCAAAAGCAAGCCCACTGTGGTGGCTTATACACAAAAGGACCTGGACTTGTGGGCAAGTGTCATGGCCCGGACGTTCTTGCTTTGTGGCATTCGCCGCGGTGACATCATTCAAAATGCCTACGGGTACGGGTTATTCACGGGAGGCTTGGGTTTCCATTCTGGAGCCGAGGCCTTGGGGGCCACCGTCATTCCTATTTCAACGGGGAACTCGGACCGGCAAATCATGATCATGAAAGACTTCGGTTGCACCGCCATCTGTTGTACGCCGAGTTACTTCCTCCACCTGATTGAACGTGCCCGCGATCTCGGCGTTGATTTGAAAAAGCACCCTGTGCGCGTGGGGATCTTTGGGGCAGAGCCTTGGACGGAAGCCATGCGGCAAAGAATCCAAGAGGAAGCGGGCATCAAGGCCCATGACTGTTATGGACTTTCGGAGATCATTGGGCCGGGCGTGGCCGCTGAATGTCCCGTTCAGCAGGGCTTGCACATTTTTGAGGATCATTTCTATCCGGAGATCGTTGATCCTAATACGGGGGAAGTCCTTCCCGAAGGAGAAGAAGGCGAATTGGTTTTGACCACCCTGACCAAGCAGGCCATGCCTATGATTCGTTATCGTACCCGGGATATTACCCGGCTGATTTCGGCGCCATGCCCGTGTGGTCGCACGATCCGCCGTATCGCCCGGATTCGACGCCGTAGTGATGACATGCTCATCATTCGAGGCGTCAACGTCTTTCCGTCACAAATTGAAGAGGCCCTTTTGACGGTTGAGGGAACACTGCCGCATTATCAGATTGTGCTAACGCGGGAAGATAATCTCGACCAGATGGAAGTCCGTGTGGAAGTAACACCAGGGGTCTTTACCGATACCGTGGGTGCGATGGAACAACTGCGGCAGCGACTGATTCACCAGATTGAAACCACTGTGGGTATTCGGGTACGTGTGCGCCTGGTTGAGCCGCAGTCCCTACAGCGAAGCGAGGGGAAGGCCAAGCGGGTGCTCGATTTGAGAGAGCAACAATGACGCCGGGTGACGCAATTGAAGGAGCGACGTCATGAAAATTATCCAACTCTCGTTATTCCTGGAAAATAAGCCAGGACAACTTCTCCGCATTTGCCAAATCCTCGCCCAGGCCCAGCTCAATCTGGTCACGCTGTGCTTAGCCGATACTCAGCAGTTTGGTATCTTACGGCTGATCCTTCGCGATTGGCAAAAGGCGAAGGAACTCCTCGAGGCACACGGTTTTGTCGCGACAACGACAGAGGTTGTTGCCATTGAAGTCGAGGATCGCCCCGGCGGCATGGCCCGTATTTTGGAAATCCTCGCCGAGCGTCAGATCAACATCGAGTACCTATACGCGTTTACCTTCAAACGGGGCGACAAGGCCGTGGTGGTATTTCGTTTTGATCGCCCTGATGAGGCTATTGCCGCGCTCCAGCAGTCAGGGCAGAATGTCCTTGGACCCGTGGAGATTTACGGCGACGCGGCCTGAAGCCTAGGGAAATCTTCCTTGCCATTAGAAACCTGCGAGAGAATCCTTCCCAACCGGAAGTATCCACAGGGAAGGCCAGTTCTGGTTTTCGCTGGAGGTGGAGGAAACCTTCGATGTTCCGCTATGGTAGCGCGTTTGCGGTGTTGGTCTGCACGTTGGGATGGAACATCGCCTTGACCGAGTTGCCCGAACCGCCTGGGGGGACCTTTCGGATTCCTGCGGGAAAGACAGGGGACGGTGTGCCCGTGATTGCCTCTTGGACGGACGATGCTGGGCCAGATGAAACATTTCTCCTCGTCGGCGCGGGCTTGACTGATCGCGTTTATGTTTGGGGGCTTGACCCGTCTTGCCCCGGTGGCCGAGAAATTCGACCAAAAGTCCAATTCTGCACCGGCCAGATGTTGGCGGCGACGCTGCCGGAACGGGCTTACGACGGCGTCTTTGTCGTGTGGGTGGAAAACGATGTCGGGCGATCCCGACCGATCGTCCTCAACGCGCCGCAGCCCTGGTGGTGTCACCCACGGCAGGTTCAGGCCGGAGGGACCTTCCGCGTCTTTGGACGCAATCTTGCCCGCCGTCCGCACTTCGGTCAGAGTTTTATTTACCTCGAATCAGAAAACGGCTCAGGACGGTGGTTGCCGGTGGTGAAATGCGAGAAATACCAAGTGACGGCCGCCATGCCGAAGGATGTTCCGGCAGGGCGCTATCGATTGTGGTTTCATGCCGGTTGCGGGGGAACTTGGGGCTGGGGTGGCCCGCTGGTCGTGGAGGTTGTGGGACCTAAACCAGAGGTCCCGGTCATTGCGTTCGCTGGCGGCGACTTGCAGGCGGCGATCGACCAATTGGCCGAGCGCGGGGGTGGAATCTTGAACTTGCCCGAAGGGGTCTTCTCACTGCGTGGGACATTGGTCATCCCGGCCGGGGTCACGGTTTGGGGTCAAGGACGCGACAAGACCATTCTTCAGGCCCCATCGGATCCGGCCATCCCCTTCGCACGGTTCTATCCTCCGGCATGGGATCAAGGGCCCACAGGTGTTCACACGCCGGGTGACACGATGGTCTATCGTGTGGTTTTTCCACGAGCGGGGCAATGGGCCGTTTGGATGCGGTACGCCACCGACATGTCGCCATGGGGTCAACCCGGTGTTTCCGGCAGGATGACCATCGCACTTGACGACCAACCGCCTGTTCCACTGGAAAATTTGCCCAACACGGGCAGTTTCAGGACCTTTCGCTGGAGTCGGGCAGCGGAGTTGGTAGCCTCGGCGGGGGAACATCGCTTGACGTGGAAGAATGTTAAGGGTGGTGGTATCCACATCGATGCGTTTGCCTTTTCCGACGATCCCCAGTGGGAACCCGTTGAGGGTCAGCTTCCCGAGAGCGGTCCCCATCTGGTCGTGGTGCAAGGTGAAGACGTGATCGCGTTTCAGTCCAAAGACGGAAGTCTCCCGGGGAATGAAAAGGCGTGTGTCTGGCTCGCAGGTGACGGTGGGGGACTCATGCATCTCACCGTCCTGGGGAGCGTGCAAACGAATCTCGGAATCGTTGTCCGGCATCCGCAGTATCCCCAATGGATTCGTAATTGCCGGATCGAAGACGTCCTGGTTAAGGATTGCCAGGGAAAACAGGCCGAGAACTGCGGTGTGCGATTGTTCCACGCGGAATCGGCCGTGGTACGGGGATGCGAGCTGTGGGGACGATCACCTCTCTTTCTTTCTGGCGTTCGGCAATGTGATTTCAGTGGTAATCGCTTAGTTAGTGTGACCCTTTGGGGTGGAAACGCCGAGGGCTATATCAACGGCCGAAACGAGACGATCGAGGAGTGCATCATTGAGGACAATATTTGTGCTGTCCCGCCTGGGGCCCAGGGTGGTGGTCCCACTGGGCGGCGCATGATCTGGTTTTCCACCGGGCGGGGATCGGTCTCGCACAATTGGATTGCCGGGAATCGTGAAGATCACGCCATCTTTGGCGGTGTCGCGGGAACCGATCAGAACGTCGGCGAAATGATCCTCTTCGAGGCATGTCAACGAATTGCCTATTGGGGACCGATCGTCACAGCGAACAGCGATAACGTTACGCTCCCCGCCAAGCTTGCCAAGACGCCCGAGGAATGGCTGGGAAATGTCAAACGCGAGAGTCTGGCCTATGATGCCGAAGGCAATGAAACGCCTTTCTATCCTCCGGAGGAAGAGAACGAACGCGAGCCCGTGCTGACCCAATACTATGTGACGGTGCTTGAGGGTCCGGCATTGGGCCAGACGCGCCGCATCGTGGCTCGGCAGGGCACGACGTATCACCTGGACCGTCCCTGGCAAGTTGTCCCACCGGCAGGGAGCCGCATTGTTCTCTCCACGGCCTTTTATCAAAATCACATTGTTAAAAATCGCACGGTGGACGGTATGACGGGCATTCAGCTTTGGATTTCCTGCATTGAGAATATCGTTTCCGATAACGAAGTGGCGCGGCAGCGAAAACCAGCCGTTTATTTGTATGGCGTGTGTACAACGTTGGCGTCCTCCATGCCCATGACGTGGAATCGCGGAATTGGCCCTCTCTATTTCAACCACATCGAGGGGACCCGGGCCGAGGAAACGAGCTGTGGGATCTTTCTTACCAGCGGCGAGTCCGCCGGACTGCCGCTACTCTTTCCCCGATGCCTGGGTAACGTCCTAAGGCACAACGGACTTGTGAAAAACCGAACGGATGGCGTTCTGTTGATAGGTAACCGAAAGGAAACGAAGGAAAATGGATATACTTCCGTCATGGGCACCATTGCAGAATTCAACCTTGTCCGCGATGCCCTTTGCGGTTTCCATGTCAGCAACGCGGTGGAAAGTACGGTCCTCAGGCGCAATCACGTCTATTTCTGGTATCCCGTCTCGCTAGGGGCAAAGTCTCCCGTGGCATTTCAGGTGGATGACGCAGATTCTACAACGGTCTTGGAGCTCAATTCCGTGGAAGGGATTTCGGGAGGATTAAGCCAAGACATTATCCCCCTGCTAAGAGGGGGAGAGCGAACCGATTTACCGTGAAAGCCCTCAAGATGCTATTCGGCATTTGGCGTATTCGCCCTGGCAAAGCGGCGGTCAAACGGATTGGCCATTCCCAAGCCGAATGCATAATTCGAGCGGGAATGCCCCATCCGGGTGGGTGAGTAACGCCTTTGCCTCTTTTCGCGTTCCCAGTGGGATTTTGACCGGACTCAGTTAAAATGGATGGTTTCAACGTCCACGGGGGGACAAAATATCGGGACAGGCGGGAAGCCGACTTCTGCCAGATGCTGAACGACTGAAATGACAATTGTGGTTGTCAGAAAAAAGGAATTGTGGTGATGTCCCAAGGCGGTCAATCGAATAACGAGGATGCGGTGCTCCGGGGCCCCGATTTTTCGCGGAATAACGGTATCTTGCCAGCGATCGCGCAGGACGCTGTTACGGGGGAAGTCCTCATGCTCGCCTATATGAACGAGGAGAGCTTTGCCGAAACGCTGGCATCTGGTCGGGCCGTATATTTTAGTCGCAGTCGAAATCGCCTCTGGCGGAAGGGAGAAGAAAGTGGCCATTATCAGATTGTCAAGGAAATCTACATCGACTGCGACAATGACGCGATCCTTTTGAAAGTTGAACAGGTGGGAGGGGCGGCCTGTCACACGGGTTACCGCTCCTGTTTCTACCGTGTTCTCACGCCGGATGGGCTTAGGCCTGTCGGTCAGCCCGTGTTTGATCCGGAAAAAGTGTATGGGAAAAAGTAGGACGATCATCGTACCCTGCTGGGAATCGAATAACTTCTTGGTGGGTTACCAAAATTGAGTTTCGTAGTTACGAGGTCAGATTAGGAATGTCAGAAAGAATCTTGCGTCTTGGTTTGCCGGCGGGAAGTCTTCAAGACGCCACCGCCGACTTGTTCCGTCGTGCCGGTTACAAAATCACTTATGTCAACCGCAGTTACTATCCCGTGATCGATGATGAGGAGATCGAGTGCGTCCTGATTCGCGCTCAGGAGATGGCGCGCTACGTCCAAGATGGTGTTCTGGATGCCGGTTTGACCGGCTACGACTGGATTGTTGAGACGAACGCGGACGTGATCGAAGTTGCGGAACTTGTCTTCTCGAAAGTGAGCCGTCGCCCAGTCCGCTGGGTGTTGTGTGTGCCGGAGAATTCGCCCGTCCAGTCGGTTAAAGACCTGGAAGGCAAACGTATCGCCACCGAGGCCGTGGGAATTACCCAGCGCTATTTGGAGAAACATGGCGTAAAGGCCAAGGTGGAGTTTAGTTGGGGTGCTACAGAGGTCAAACCGCCCCGCTTGGCCGATGCCATCGTGGAAGTCACGGAAACGGGAAGCTCCTTGCGAGCGAATAATCTACGGATCGTGGATGAGGTCTTGACGAGCACCCCGCGGTTTATTGCTAATCGGGAGTCCTATAAAGACCCGTGGAAACGGCAGAAGATCGAGGATATCGTTCTCATGCTTCGCGGTGCCATGGCGGCCGAAGGTAAGGTCAGCCTCATGATGAACGTTCCGCGAGCGAAGCTACAAGATGTCATTGCTGTCTTGCCGGCCTTGCAAAAGCCCACTGTGGCTGATCTCTCCGACCCTAACTGGGTGGCTGTGATTACGGTATGCGACGAATCCGTCGTGCGCCAGATTATCCCCAGGCTAAAGGCTGCCGGGGCCCAAGGGATCGTGGAGCAGCCGGTGACCAAGCTTATAGAATAGAAGGGCATCTTGACCAACGCCCAGGTCGCGATCGCGGAAGGATATCGAAGGATATCTCTGCGAGACAAGTTGAGGACTACGAGAGGAACTAATCCGTGCAGTCCCTGACAAATGAGCAACGGCTCGCGATGTGGCTCAACCAGACGGGTTTCTCGCTGCCGTCTCCTGCCGAGCCAAAGGGTCTCTACCGTCCGGTGGTCGTGTGCAATAACTTGGCCTACACCTCCGGGCATTTGCCGGTGGATGCCTCAGGCCAAATGATCAAAGGGACGGTGGGTCAGGACTTGACCGAGGAGCAGGGACGCCAGGCCGCTGTTTGGGCGGGGCTTGGGATTCTCTCATCACTGAGGGCCACATTGGGAAACCTGAACGCTGTTCGCCGGGTGATTAAAATCACGGGCTTGGTGCAGTCAGCCCCCGGATTTCACGGTCAACCGGCCGTCCTTAATGGATGCAGTCAGCTTTTCGCGGAGGTATTTGGACCGGAAAATGGGGTAGGAGTGCGGACCGCCTTTGGCACACCAACGTTGCCCTTGGGGGCCGCTGTGGAGATAGAGGCCATCTTTGAACTGGGGACCGAATAGCCCATAGGTCACGACAGTTCGTCCGGGATTGGTCACCTGTGGGCCACTGTCAACGAGGCCAATTATGAGCGCACCCCGCATCCTGGTTGTGGAGGATGATCCCCAGATTCAGGAGCTGGTGAGCTACAATTTGGCCAGGGAGGGCTTTGTCGTCTTGCCCGCTTTGTCTGCCGAAGCGGCCCTGAGGATATTGGAAGAGCACCCGGTCGATCTTGTGATCCTCGATCTCATGTTGCCCGGCATGGACGGCATGACATTTTGCCGCCGTATCAAGGCCCAATCCAAGACCCAAGATATTCCCGTCATCATGTTGACTGCCAAGAGTGAAGAGAGCGACATCGTGGCTGGGCTGGAAATTGGGGCCGACGATTATATCCCCAAGCCGTTTAGCCCGCGGCTACTTATTGCCCGAATTCGTGCCGTGTTACGTCGATCCCCCCGGCCTGGTGACGAGGAATGTTACACGGCGGGGCCTTTAACGATTGATCGTTCCCGCCACGAGGTGCGGTGCAATGATCAAACAATTGCTTTGACGCCCACCGAGTTTGCTATTCTTGACCTTTTGGCTTCGCATCCGGGACGAGTCCTCTCGCGGGCGGAGATTGCCGAGTCGGTCCACGGGGAACCGTTTGTGACGACCGACCGGGCCGTCGATGTCCATATCGCGGCTTTGCGTCGAAAGCTCGGATCGCATGGGCAGCTCATTGAGACAGTTCGCGGGATTGGGTACCGCTTCCGTGACTGAGAATTTGACCGCCCGGTCTTAGTGGCAGCCATCTCTAGGACGACGCTCACAAGCTGCGAATGCGGTGCGACGGGGGCGCGTCGGGTACCAGCTACGTGCTCTTGCGGGTACGCTTTGTCCCATTGAAGTCGCATTCAGTCCCCCACTAACGGCGGGGCATCCATGGGTTCAAACCAGTACCTCGCTAAGGGGGAGACTCGAGGATTTGGGGCTTTTGTGGGATAATGTTTTCTGGTTCCTTGAGACCCGCAATTCCCAATGACATAGCACCGTTTTCGGACGCATTTTTCGGAATCGAGGCAGCCATGAAGGTCGTCGCTGATCGTGAGAAGCTTGCCCACGTTGTTCAATTGGCTGGGGCGATTTGTCCTGGCCGGGGTACTCGCCCGATTTTGGAGAACCTCTTCCTCGATTGCGATGATCACACGGGCACCATCATGGCAACAGACCTGGAGGTGGGAATTCGGGCGGAGGTTCCCGACCTGACGGTCGAGGTGCCCGGCAAGACGCTGCTTCCTTTCCGTTTGACCGCATCCGTCCTTCGAGAAATTAACGAAGATCAAATTCGGTTGGAAGCCGACGGACAGAAAGTGTTGTTATTGAGTTCTCGCGCTGAGTTTCAGTTCCCCACGCCTGATCCGCTCGAATATCCTCTGGTGCCTGCATTTCAAGGCAAGGCATACCACTCGTTCACGGCCCGGACTTTGCGCGAGATGTTGGTGCGGACCGAGTTTGCTGTGGAGCTTGACAGCACGCGATTCAATCTAGGCGGGGTCTTTTTAGAACTGGCGGAGAACAGTGCCATCGCAGTGGCGACCGATGGGCGTCGCCTGGCCAGGCAAGAGGGACCGGCCAAACAGGTAGGGAAGCATATGCCCACTGACCACGTCATCATCCCGGCGAGGGCTGTGCAACTTATCCAGCGGATCATCGGCGATGGCGAAGAAGAGGTCAAGGTTGCTATTGAAGAAGGAAAGATTTTCGTCATTACAGGGTCGTCGAGCTTTTACGCACGGCTCATTGATGCCCGTTTTCCCAAGTGGCGGGAGGTCTTTCCCAAGGATTCGGCCAGGATATCTGTGGAGTTGCCGGTGGGCGAGTTGGCGGCGGCTCTGCGTCAGGCGGCAATCGTCGTAGATTCCAAACACCCAGGTGTCTGGACTACCTTCACCAGCGGTAAGCTCGTTCTAGCGACCCGCGGTTCAGAGTATGGTGAATCCCGGGTGGAGGTGCCCATTAGTTACGACGGAGAGGAGCTCACGCTGCGGTTGGACCCACG
>JAKPII010000506.1 GCA_029549885.1 Planctomycetota bacterium | reverse complement strand
TCGCAATAAGCTTACAGACCTCGCCAAGATTACCCTAATTCTCGCGGCGGACTTGATCCGGTGGGGTTACCTGTCGACTATGGCCACAATCGCGATAGTGGTTTAACAGACGGGATAGCTCGGCAACGACCTCGGGGTGTTCCGCTGCCACGTCGTGCGTCTCCCCGATGTCCGTGGAGAGATCATAAAGCTGTGGGTGAAATTGGTCGGCCCGCAACCGCAAGGCGCCAGGGCGGGTGTCCGGATGATATGTGCCCTCAATCCATTTCCACTTTCCCCGGCGGATGGCGAAGTTACCATCGGCACTGTGAACGATCATGTCAGGACGGATGGGCGAGGAATACGGCTGCCCGAGCCAGGCGGGTAGCATGTTGTAGCTGTCCTCGGCACCGACGTCGGGCGGAGGTAGGTTTTCACCCATAATGGCTGCCACCGTGGCCAAAACATCGGTGAGACTCATCATCTCGTCGCACACCGTACCGGGCGTTACATGACCAGGCCAACGGACGATAAAAGGTACCCGGAAACCACCTTCCCACACATCGTGCTTTCCGCCGCGAAACGGCCCACAGATCGGCAGTCCCGCCTTGAGCGCATCCGTGGATTCACTCGGGATGGTGGGTTTGTTCACTCCGCCGTTGTCGCTGGTGAAGATAACGAGCGTGTTTGGTGTGAAGCCTTTACGATCCAACACATCCAGGATTCGCCCCACACTAAGATCGAGTTCGTGGATCCAATCACCATAGGGACCAGCCTTACTTGTGCCTTTCGTCTTTTCCGAAGGTGTCACAGGGTTATGGACCGCCACCGGCGTGAAGTAGAGAAAGAACGGCTTGTTGCCCGAGCGGCTCTCGATCCATTGCTCGGCCTTTGTCGTAAGAACCGGCATCACCTCTTCATCGACTCGCTGTGGGGCGTCGAGACCGAGGTACGGTCGCTTGTTGAAATTTGTGCCCAGATTCGTCGGATTGAGTTTATCGGATCGGAGCCCATACACGTGGTGGTTTTCCACGTAAACACCTGTGATATCCCCATGATTCGAAGGCACGGCGAAGTGATAGTCGAAGCCGATTTCGAGTGGGCCAGGACGCAACTCTTTGGTGTAGTCGGTGCGGGGGCCTGTCCCATAACCCAAGTGCCACTTCCCAATGGCGGCCGTCTCGTATCCGTATTTCTTCAGCATCGATGCCAGATTGATTCGCCCTGGTTCAATGAGAAGTGGTGAAAATACACTGGCGACCTCGTGCTTGAGGTCCGTGCGCCAGCAATACCGACCGGTAAGCAACGCATAGCGAGTTGGCGTACAAACGGAGGAAGGAGTGTTCGCATCGGTAAATCGCCGACCTTCTCGTGCCAGACGATCGATGTTCGGCGTTCGCACAAGATCAGCAGGGGCTCCGTAACATTCCACACTGCCGTAACCCAAATCGTCGGCTAGGATAATCACGATGTTGGGGCGTTCCTTGCCTTGTGGGTTTTGCTCTGCCCAACAGAAAGAAAAGGCACTGCAGACGACTGCAATCGCCACAAGCGCTGTGGCTCTCAAAACCCTCTCCACTCTTCTTGAAATCCACGTTGTCACGCTATGTCGCATGACAGACGTGCCATGCACCGCCTGATTGGTGCGGATCATGACAAACCTCCCCATATCTGAGCTAAACTGCGATGAACTAGCAATTCTTTCGCACTGGCGCATTTGTAGTCACGTCCACTACGTCTGTCAATCGCCACTATCGCCGGTAAAATCGCTTGCACTCGTGGTGGGCGGCATCAATTTGGGAGGTTGTATCGCGAACACAGCCATGCTGCCCGGAGACGCCAGTGCCAAAGCCAATCTTCTATCTTCGTCGGGCAATTCGTGGACAATCCACTTGTTTTTTGAGGTGTGGCCGCCTAGAATTTGGGCAGTCGGGAAAGCGGGAACGCGCGTATGGGTGATCCTAACGACGTGCGGTCCGGACGCCTTGGGGGAAAAGACGAACTCTTGTTAGGGAAGAGGAGGGACCTCACGGTGAAAGCTGTGTCTATTAGAAAATGGGCGTGTCTTTTCGCGCCCGTCGTTGCGGCTGCGTTGGTAGGCGTGTGGACCAGTGGGCATCTTCGCTCGGCGGAACCAACAAGGAATGTGGAGACCGTGGCTCCGGTCGGTGCAACCAGTTATGCGCGGGTCGATACCGATGAGCCGTTTGCCGCAGTGGTGCAGCGGATGCAAGCCCAAAAAGAGCAAATTCTGTCGCGTCACCGACAACTGCTGGAGGAACGTTATGACTTGAGCAATCGCCCGTTGCGGGAGCCGTTATGTCACGCGGTAAACCGATTCAGGCGGGCCCACGGGTGAAACTCCCTCCTGGG
>JAKPII010000448.1 GCA_029549885.1 Planctomycetota bacterium | reverse complement strand
TATCGCGGACCAGCGCTTCGCGGTCTTCCTTAAGTGCTTTCTCTCTGGCTTCGAGCTCACGCTCTCTCTGCAAGAGAGTTTGTTCAAGGATGGCAAGTTGCTCGGCCCGCGCATCAATCTCGCGTTGTCGGACGATCAACTGCTTTTCCTGTTCTGCCAGCAACTGTTGTTGCTCGGCAAAGCGATCTTCCTCGGCAACCAGGTCCTCTTGCAGATGCAGGATGGCCTCGGACATCTGATCGAGTGTCTTAGCCCAGGCTATCAGTAGCTGTTCTTTGAGAAGAAGTTCTTGCGTCTTTTGCTCAATCGCGGCGGCGTCCGTCAACTGGCCGTGAGGCGCATCTTTCCGCGGAAAACCGTCACCCGCGACGTGCGGTTCCAAACGGTCCGTTGATTCATGAGGCAGTTCAGACTTCTCGCTGCTAACTGATAAGCAATGATCATCGACGGATTCATCAGCGAAAAGACAAAGCACATAGTCCTTGGCTTGCGCCGTTAGGCGGTTTTCCGGCATACATTCCTCGACAGTGATTTCCGTATCGACAAACACAGGGGGATACTCTGCGTCTACGAACTCTTGATGTACGACGAGATTGTCAAACGGTGTGGCTCCCGAAGGCCTCTGCGAATCCGGTATCACTTCTGGAAGACCCGTTGTTTCGCCCGAACCCGTCAAGATGACCGGCTCCGCCGACGCCGAGGGTTCACCAGGACCCTTCTCGATGGGATGATCCATCGAGTCTGGCCCCTCCAAATCGAATGCCCCCTTTTTTACACCACCTGCCGGGGTGAAAACAGTGGGGAGTGTCTCGCCTGTCGAATTATCCGCACGGGGTATTTCCTGGAGCGATCCAGCGTCAGGAGGAAGCGGATGCGAGGCCGACCGCCCTGGTTCGCTACGGGTTCCAACATCCGCCGGTCGCACTGGACCCGTCGGCTCGCTCGTGACTTGCGACGATGGTTGTTGGAAAGACTTCGCTGAAGTTCCGGCCTTGGCCAAGGCTGTTCCTATTGGTACGGGCGAAGGCATCGGCTTTGCCACAAGTGTAACTCGCCCCAATTGGAGGGGTACACCTGCCGGCCACCATCCCGCAAGAGCTGCCCGTCCATCGAGCTGAATCCCGTTGGCACTGCATAGATCAACCACCCAGAGCTGGTTTTCTTCGGCAACGATTACACAATGGCAGCCGGACACACTCCGCGATGTCATCATGAGGTGACTGGGGGGATGACGCCCAACGAGGGTAAGGACGCGGCTTAATTCGTAGCTTCCGACCCGATGACCATCAACATAAATATCCAATTCCCAGCGTTGTTTGGCCGAACCCTTCTCGACAAGACTGCCCAATTTGGAAGGATCAGAAAGAAGGGCCGCGCCGCCGGGCAGATGACACTCCCATTGCCAATTAACCCGATATGGTCCCACACGGGCTGGCACTCCGGGGACTAACCATCCCGATGGCAGTGGAGCGAACCGGCCCAGTTCCACCAGGGGAAGGGCAAACAGCCCTTGGGGTGTTGCGTGAAGGTAGAGAAGCCGTCGCGGTATACCGGGAGCCGTCAGTCGCACATCGCAAGTGTCAAGTCTTCCACACCGGGCGAACGGTTGGGTAGTGGTGACGCGGTCTCGTTGCCCCAGACCCTCAACACTGACACGCAGTGTGCCGCGACACCAAAGCGACAGCTCAACCGGATCGCTGGGCATGGCGTGTTCCCTCATTTACCTACGACGCCCCGCCGAAATCCCGGTTTGACGCATCCCTGAAGCGGCTTGGTAACACGGGCAATGTCATAGCGTCACGGCTCCACCCTTTTAAAGCCACCTCGAGCGACGGCAACGAAAATAGCGAATATGCCGATTTTGCCCCTTCTTTTCACTTTGATTCCTGTCGAGGTAAAAGGCAACAATTCGGCGCTGTCTTGGACGCAGACATCCCCCTTTCATTGGGGGTAAGGTACGCTCAGAACCCAACGACACTTTTGGGGTTAAAACTCATAGAGTGACGAGGGTGGAAAGATTAGCCGCAAGGTCCCACCGCGAGCAGTGGCTCTGGCAGCTGGGGCAAGAGAGGGAATCGTGGTAGTTCAGCGGGCTGGTACTACGATTCGTGGAAAACCTGTATCCGTGTTTTTAGTCGCTGCACGCGGGAAAAATTAACCTTGGCCCGAAGATCGGCACGTTAGTGGGTCGCTCCGGTGGTCGGATGTGGAATCTTGTCCGGTGAGATGCCATCATAGAGAGTTGATAGTACTCCAAAGATGTCCAGAATGTATGATGGACAGAGGCTAATACTCACCGGCTCGATTCCACACGAGGATAGCGCTTGACGGAAAGCAAATCGTCCACCCAAAGGGCCGCACTTCGTGACCCTGATGTGCGATTGATGTTAGAGGTCCGCAACGGCAACGCGGCGGCGTTTGAGGAATTGTTGTTGCGCTATCAGAGTCGGGTCCTGGCAGTGCTGGAAAACTTGTTGGGAAATCGACATCAGGCCGAGGACCTTACTCAGGAAGTTTTTCTGAGGGTCTATCGATCGCGCCACAGCTATGAGCCCAATGCCAAGTTTGCCACTTGGCTTTTTAGGATTGTCAACAATGTGGCCATGAATGCATTGCGAAGTCGGTGCCGAAGGCGAGAACAAACGGTTCCGTTTCAGCCAGGCGATTCTCAGCATTTTGACGCCCTTGACGATGCCATCCAGGTTTCCAGTGGTCAAATCCCGGCCCGCCGGCTGGATAAATTGGAAGCGCGAGAAATCGTCCGCATGGCGATGGAGGGGCTGAATGAACGGCAGCGGTTGGCCGTGTTGCTCTGTAAGTTCGAGGGCATGAGTTACGCAGACATCGCTGCCGCCATGAAAATGTCACCCAAGGCAGTAAAGTCGCTCCTTTCGCGAGCGCGGACACGTTTGCGGGAGATCCTAGAACCTTACTTCCAAAGCGGTCAAATGCCCATTGGATTGGGGGGCACCGACGACGTTGACTCGAAACGGAGCACCATGATTGAAGACTCGCAAAGTGATTCTCAAATTAGCTTGGGCGGAGCCGGATAAGATCAGGTTGAGGCCAAAAAAATTGTGGACGTTTTCAACATAGGTCCACGTCACCACGTCGATGGTCGAGAGGCGGATGATCATGTCAATATGGCGAGTTACGGGCGATGAGCGATTCGGCATTTCAAAAACGTTCCGATATTTCGATTGACGCCATCCGCGAGGATCTCGTCGCGTACCTCGATGGTGAATTATCATCCGAGGAGGCTGCCCGAATCGAACGGCTCGTGGAACAGGATACCCGGATTCGTTCAGAACTTCAGCGTTTGGCCGAGACTTGGGATTGGCTGGATGTGCTGGACCGCCCGACCGTGGATGAAGATTTTACCCGAACCACGATCGAGATGGTGGCTCAGTCTGCGGCTTCCGAAGTCGTGGCTCAAACGCAGACTAAATGGAAACGCCAGGCAATTGTTTTAGGTGTGGCGGTCTTGGGTACATTATTGGCCGTTTGGGGTGGCTGGCAATTGGCGTCTTTCCTCTGGGAAAACCCCAACAAATGGCTAATCGAGCATTATGCGGTCATACAAAACCAGGATTATTACCGCCATATTGAAAATGTGGCCTTCCTGCGAATGCTTCGCGACAGCGGCCTATATACGGACGAAGAAGAGTACCTCAATCCGGACGACGCCCAAGAGGTTGATGAATGGCGGATGTTCCGACCGCCTGGTCCGCCCGGCCCCGGGCAAGGCCAAAGGGGACCGGCTGGTGCCGGAGAAATACCCGGCGAAGGGGGACCGACTTCAAATCTGAGACCCGAGCCTCGGGATAATCGACCGTCCCAGGTTCCTCGACAACCGTTATCTGAGAGTTCGGGAGAGAAGCTACCTTCCGGTTCGACGGCCGTGGTGACGTCAAAGCCTGTTTCCTATCCCGCGTCATCCTCTGTTATCACGTTGTCGGACCCCGCCGAGATTCGCAAACACATCGCGGGACTCACGGATGCGGAAAAGGTCGAATTGCGTCGGAAAATTGAAAGATTCCAGCAGTTGTCGCCAAGTGAACAAGCACGTATGAAAGCCATTCACGAGGAGCTGATGCAGGCTCCAGATCGCGACGAATTGATTGCGGTTATGCAGCGGTACTACGAGTGGTTCAAGCTTTTGACACCTAGCCAGCGAGGCGAGTTAGAGACTCTGGAACCGGCGCAACGAATAAGCTGGATTCAGAAGACCCGCAACGAGATGTTGACCGCGGCGTTCAGTCGGGCCTTATTCAATTTTCCACCCGAGCGATTGAGAACGCTTCTCCAAGACTCGATGAGGGTTCCACCAGAGGAGCGTTTGCCGCCGGGAGACGTCGCTGTCCTGGTGCGTTTTGTGGAGAGCTTGGCCGCGGAGCGGGGAGAAGAATTGCTAGCCCATTTGAACAGCGGAGAAAAACAGGACTTACTCCGGAGACTCAGTCGTGTGACGGACCCGCAACAGCGAAGAGACTTTTTGGCCATCACGTGGTTCCAATGGCAACTGGATCACCCCGAGCAGGCCTCGGCTTTGACACCACAAGAATTAGAGGAGTTACGGAAGCAATTTTCGCCTGGCACACGGGCTCGGCTTGAATCTCTTTCCACGGAAGAACAATTGAAGCGTGTCGCCCAATGGATTCGCAGCTACGTTTTCTTCAAGTACGTCATGCCGCGGGTGTGGGCGGATATGCGACGGGCGGTCAGTGAACAGGAGTTGGGCCGGTTTGTCGAGGAGAATTTGACGCGCGAGGAACGAGAGAAGCTCTTAGCGCTGCCACCTGACGAGATGCAGCGCGAACTGACCCGCCGCTATCTGCGATGGCGCTACCCGGGCTTTGACACCCTAGGACCGTGGCGCGGACACGGTGGCGAGCGCCGCGGACCGCGACCGGGACCGGGAGAACGAGAACCGCCGCCAGGCCCCGGCGGCTCATCTGATCGAGATCGAGGCGATGGCCCACCTCCGCAGGGGCCAGGAGCCAATGATGTATCCACGAGAGAGCCTCTTCGCCCAATGCCTCTCTTACCACCGCCTGGTGAAGTGCCATAATAGAGGGAAGTGACGAACCCTTTCGGGGCGATTTGCTCGATCTTGCGTTGCGATCCATCGCCGTCCACCTGCCGCGCGCATCGTTGTTAACGACCAGTGCAAAGATCGCTTGAACATAGCTGGTGGCACGCTCGGTGTGGCCGTTTGGGAGTCTTAACTAATGAAGATCGGACTTGTAGGTTACCAAGGATGCGGAAAGAGTACGCTTTTCGAGTGGCTGACAGGCGTCCCACCGGACCCGGCACAGGCGTTTTCCGGGCAATCCGCCATGGCCACGATTCCCGATCCGCGGTTGCAGGAGTTGGAGCGGATTTATAACGCAAAGAAGGTGACACCGGCCGCCTTAGAGATCGTCGATACGCCGGGCCTGAGCCGCACACACCAGGGCAATGCAGCAAAACTGGCAATCCTTCGGGACGTCGGATGTTTGGTAATGGTTGTGCCAGCTTTTGGCGGGTTCGATTGCGCAGCTGAGTTCCGGTCCTTTCAGGAAGACCTGATCATCGCCGATTTGGAAATCGTGACAGGCCGCATCGAACGGGTGGAGGCCTCCCTGAAAAAGCCCCATCCGAAAGCGGAACGCGAGCACCTGGAAGAGGAACTCAAGACTCTTCAGTGGGTTAAACAGCGACTGGAGGAAAACAATCCAATTCGGGAAGCTGAAATGACTCCCGAACAACAACGTGTCACAAGGGCCTTCCGGCTTCTTTGTGAAAAACCGCAGATGGTCGTGGTGAACACGGCTGACGATGAGCGCGATTTCTCGCGTTTTCGTGGGATGTTTCCCGAGGACGTGCCCTTTTTTGCTGCGCCCTTGGCCTTAGAGCTGGAACTGTCTAAGATGTCGCCCGAAGAACGGGAACAATTCCAGGCAGAACTCGGGGTGGGAGGGGCCGATCGGGGGGCCCTCATCCGGACCATCATGGATGTGGCCGGGTTACATGTGTTTCTCACAGCGGGGCCAAAAGAAGTCCGCGCGTGGCTCCTCCGCAAGGGTGGAACGGCCGTGGAGGCCGCCGAGGCCATTCACACCGATCTCGCTAAGGGTTTCATTCGTGCCGAGGTAATGTCCTGCCAGGACTTAATTCGATTGGGAAGTGAAAGGGAAATGAAGGCGCAGAACCTGGTGCGTCACGAGCACCGCGATTATGTCGTCCAAGACGACGACATCCTCCTCATTCGTTTCAGTGTGGACCGATAAAATTCGCGGTTACTTCAGGACGAATGCCGACGGGCGATAAGGTTTCCAGGAGGAGCCGGCGACTCGCTGTTAGCGCCGCGTTCCCTCTGCCGTTACGGACGAGGCCGGCTGTTCACTTTGTGCCACGCTGCGGACACGCTGTTCGATAAGTTGTCGGGCCTTCTCTTGCGCTTGGGCGATCTCCGCCGCTGTGACCCGATTTTGCTGGATGAGGGCATCGCGAGCGACGGTCACACGAGCGAGTGTGTCTTCAACCGCCTTTAGATGATTTACCGCCAAATCCCGTTCGAACTCGGCCCGCTTCAGTACTTCTTGCAATTGCGCCACTTCCTGATCGCGGGCCTTGGCTTCGCGCTGCGAGTCAGCAACGGCTGCCTCCAGTCGACCCTTGTCTGCCGTGCGGGCAGCAACCTGATCCATGAGTTCGCTCCGTTTCAAATGAAGGTAGCGAATGGCCGACTCATAATCTCGGAGCTTTCGGAAAAACGGCGGTGAGTTGGGGTTATTAGGATCACTTGGTTTGCCATCTCGAATGTACTCATCCACGACCTTCTTGGGTAACATTTGTGCGAGCGTTTCCGGATCCAACCCGGCGAAGATCTCGTGATCATCCTTGGGCAGCAGTTCACAGATGGTCCAGCCCATTCCTCCTTGTTGGGCTGCCTGCATGGCGGATTGGATGCGTCTTACTTCACGATTCGTCAAATGGAAAACAGATTCTAGCTGGACCATGGCGGGCTGATCTTGCTGCCGCGGGGTTACCGCAGCCACGCGGAACGCCCCCAGATAGATCCCACCTTGTTGAATATCTCGCTCGTCGAAAAGATAGACGAGCGAATCGACGGGCAACTCCTGAACCTCCTGCAAACCGGCTAGCCCGAGTCGGTCGACGATCACACTCACTTGAACCACGAGCCCTGCTTGGGGATCCTGCCGAACGTCCACCCGAACCGGCCGGCAACCGTTCCAGACGCGGCCACGCTGCGATGTGTACTTGGCCAACTCCACCTGGAGCTGGCGAATTCCCTTCGTAGTGCCATCGCCGTGAATCAAGCGTTCACGTTCCGCTTCGAGTTGGGCAAGCTCTGATTGCAATCGTTTGGCGGCGGTTCGCCAGGCACGGTGGGTAGCCAAGGCGCGCATCCCCAAGTACCACATCGCCAGGGACGCGAGCAAAATCAGGCAGATGAGAATCTTATTCCAAATGCTCATTGTGGTTCCACCAGCGAACGGAGATTCCTAAGAAGTTCCAGATGTCCCAAAGCCGTTACCCGTCCCTGGTACACCCTCTCCAGCCTACCGAACCTCCTAACCGCGATCGCTCATGATTTTTTAACAAACCAAGCCCACACCCCAGGCCGTTTCCCCGGGCACTCATCCACAACTTCGCACCTGCCGGGGATACTTTCTCCACAATCCCATCCGTTACGTTCGATGGTATTTAGCCCCCCTGCCCCTGTCAAGCTTTAACCATTTCTTCGCAATCGTTTTCGCGCTACCCCCCACTTGAGAGGTATCTGGCCGGCAAAGCCGTTACTTTCGGCAAATCTCAGACAATTGCTTAAGTTTACGCATTTTATGGGCCGAACGATTAATGGGTGACCTTCTTGCTTTGAGGCCGTTTCCGGGTTTGTGTCAACGAGGTCAAAGAATGCGACCATCGACCCAAAGAACAGCGACAAGGTGGGGTTTCAATGGCAGACTGATCCAAGCCCTCTGCGCTAAAGTGCTTCCCGACATGTGGTACGAGGTGGTTCTTGGCGCCGTTGTCCTAACCGCACTATGTCTGGGCGGCTGCCATCGCACAGCCTACCGCCGCCAGGCCGACATGGAAGTGAGTACCCTTCTCCAGCAGGGGCAGCGCGACCCACGGTGGCGACTCCGCGATACAACGGTCTATCCCAAAAAGGAATCCCGGTACTACGACCCCTTCTGCCCTGATGCCGAGCCCATGCCTCCCGACGATCCGGTTTCGCACCAATTGATGCATTACGTGGATGGCAAAAAGGGTTGGCCGCATTGGCACGACAACGGTGACACCTACTATGTTGAAAGTCCGTTCTGGCGGGCTTATCTTCCCCGGGACGAGCGGGGCGTTGTTGTGCTTGACCGCGCCCGCGCCGTCGATTTGGCACTCGTCCATTCCAGGGAATACCAGCGTCAAATCGAAAATCTCTATCTGTCGGCTTTGAATGTGACGGCCGAGCGGTTTCGGTTTGATGTTCAATTCTTCGGGGGGCATTCCACCTTTTTCACGAGTAACGGTAGCAAGCGTGCCGGTGGCCCACGAAGCCTCCTGGAACTTGACACAGATGCTCAGGCAAGAAAACTGGGTGCGACGGGGACCGAGCTACTCGTCGGTTTCGCCAATTCCCTCGTTTGGCAATTCTCCGGAAGCGACAACTACGCTTCGGCTTCATTACTTAACTTTTCGCTGGTTCAACCATTGCTCCGTGCGGGCGGGAGGGCCGTTATCCTAGAAAGCCTGACGCAGGCGGAGCGCAACCTCCTGGCCAACATTCGTCAGATGGCACATTATCAGAGGGGGTTTTATCTTCAAGTCGTCACGGGAACAAATCCTGGCGCTGGTCCAAGCGCGGGAGGCCTGAGCATCGGCTCGCTCACCCCGTCAGTCACTCCTGGGCGGGGTGGTGTCTTAGGGCTGCTGCAAACACAAGTTCAAATCCGGAACCAGGAACAGAACGTTCAAGGATTGGAAGATAGCTACGAGCAACTGCTTGCGGCCCATCAGGCCGACCGCATCGACCGATATCAAGTGGACCTGGCCCTGCAGTCCCTTTATAACGCCCAAAGCCAATTATTGTCCGCCCGGTCGTCCTATCAGTCTCAGCTCGACAACTTCAAGGTCAGTTTAGGTCTTCCGCCGCAATTGCCCGTGGAAATCTCAGACGATTTTCTAACTCAGTTCGACTTTGTTGATCCACGACTACTCAACCTGCAAAGGCGGACTACTTTGCTAGTCCGGGCGTTGCGTGACCCTGCCACCCCAAACCCGCCGGATTGGCTCGATCAGATGCGGTCGATCTACGAACAAACGGCACGCCAGGTGGAGATCGTCGAAAACGACATTGCCCGTCTCACGGCCGTCCTTCCCAAGCGGAAAACCCTCCTCCGCGAGTTTTACTCGAAACTGGTAACGGAGGACGGACAGTTGGAAGGGCTAACGATCGCAGACAAGGCTATCGCAGACTTGGACGCCCGCTATCAGGCCATCATCGCCGACTTTGGTCTTCTTCTCGAAGGGAAACTGCCGGCCGCACGTGGGGAAGAGCGAGTCCCTCGGCAACCACTCAAACAACTGTTGGAGAATTTACAGCAATTCATCCAAGACCCCGATTCCGTGACAAACAAGAGGGTCAGCGAACTAGAGGCCCAACTGGCCGAGTTACAGAACCAGGCCAAGGTAGCGGACGAGGAACTGAACAAGCTCTCGCAAACGATGGCAACAGCGCCCCAGGAGGAAGTCCTTGCGTTGCAAGCGAAATATTCTGAGGTTCGAGCCCAGTCGGAGATTCTTCGCTCCCGTATCGATTCCATCACTCGAACTCTCACGGAACTTAAGGCGTCGCCCAAGGAGCAAGTGGCGATGCAATTGCTTGAGCCACTTTTACTTCAGTTGTCGGACCTCTCCCTGATTCAGGCCCGGGCGCGGTTGGATTCTGTGACGCTGACTCCGGTTGATATCACACCGGAAGAAGCCTTAGAAATTGCGAGGGAAAACCGCCTCGATTGGATGAATGCCCGTGCAGCTTTGGTTGACCAATGGCGTCAAATCCAGATTGCCGCCAATCGGCTCCGCAGTGATTTGGATGTGACCTTTAGTGGAGACTTGGGCACGACAACCGACAACCCGTTTAGCTTTGATGGCAACACGGGACAATTGAGAATCGGTTTCCGTTTTGATGCACCGTTCACTCGTCTGGTCGAAAGGAATCAATATCGATCGGCCCTCATCGCATTTCAGCGGGCACGGCGAGATTACATCGCCTTTGAGGACCAGATTGCCCAGAGCTTGCGGGAGACCCTACGGAATATCCGGTTGGGACAAAACACGTTTGAGCTGCGCCGTTCCGCAGTGCTTGTCTCCATTGCCCAAGTGGACCTTGCCCGAGAGCGCTTGCGTGCTCCGCCGCGACCGGGGGAGACCTCACAATTCGGTGTAAACACGGCCCGCGACCTGGTGACGGCTCTTTCCGGACTTCTCAGTGCCCAGAATGCCTTTCTCGGGGCTTGGGTGGAATATGAAGTGCAGCGGATGGTCCTCGACTTCCAGATGGGGACCATGCAACTCGACGATCGCGGCCATTGGATCGACCCCGGTCCGATTCGTTCCCAAAACAGGGGACCGGGCGCCGAGGCGGTTCCGGCGCCGGCACCTCAAACGGAGGTGCGTCCTCTCCCAACGATCACAGCCAATCCAACGGATAGTCTTAATCAGGGTCGCTTCGCATCAGGCGAGGAGTTTAAGAACCGGGATTCGGACGAGAATGGTACGGCCATTTCTCCGGTTTTACCTAGCGGTCTCACTGGAGCTTCTCAAGGCGTCCCGGTGGGGGAGAGTCGTAACAGCGGTTCTCAACCGCATCTCTCCCCAGCGCTGCAACGCCTCAAGGATCGTTTGGCGTCGTACCAGAAATCGCCGGACGGTTTCGAGGAAAGAGTTTTCCCACCCGCAGCCTCCGGAGGAAGTGTCACGGTGGGGCAGGTTGGGGTCGGCAATAAGGCTAGCCCAACGGTTCCTGATTTCCGGAAAGGTGAACCCGACTTCGGCACGATTCAAACAACATTCGCGCCGACGGAAAACGGTTTACCTGAATCCTTGTTGCCATCCATCCAGTCACTGCTAGACTTGGAAAACGAAGGCGTCGCCGTGATTTCGGATCGACCTGAATGACGCTTGCATCCGCAACGAGGGTCGAAAATGCTCAACGCCGGACGTAGTCGGTAGCAAATGACCGTTTAGGGACCTCGACCGGCGTGGGTTGAATGTCAAACGGAATGCCAATCAGTGTCTTAGGCTTGTAACCGAGCGTGGGGACCCCCGGAACCGGTGGGGCAGGTTCCGCGGCAAACGTATTGATGATTTGGACAATCCGAGGGTCAAGTTCAATCTTGCCATCAGGCCGCCGAGTTCCCAACGAGTCGAAACTCCCCACGGTGACGATACTGGCTCCGCGATCGTGGAATTCGTACGCCTCGTAACCCTTCTGACGGAGGGCGAGTGTTAGTTCATGTGCCTTGCGGGCAGCATCGACGAGGGAGCTGCGGAATGTCTTTTCGCCGCGCTCGATGGCCTGGATCTCTCGCTGATCGATTATGACTTCTCCCGTAAAGTGGGCAACCTGCACTGAATACCGGCCAGGACAGTTCAGCAGGTTGTATTCGTAACCTTCATTGAGGGCCAGGATAAACTTGTCCACGCCTTTCGGGGCAAAATACTCGTCCGGCAAAAGGGGATTTGTGGTCAAAAAAGCGTGCCGCATCGGGCCCTTTTGCTTCTTTTCGTTATCATCCGTAAGCAGCGACTGCTGGATTGAGCGCAGCGCGGCCAGTGTTAGGGAGGTGGATTTCTCAGGACGCGATTCGAGCGCCGCCGGCCGATAGCATTTAATCTTTTGTAGGGTTTCCTGGGCACGGGGATCATCGACCGAGGGAAAGTCTCCAACGAGGACGGCGACCTCGCGGATTCTCTCGCCCTGTTGATACCGATAGCGACGGGGGTTAGATCCGCCTTCAGCTTTGAGGTCAAACGTTTTTTCGTACATGTAGGCTGGAAGCTTGTAGCGTTTTCTCAATTCCAAGACCAATTCTCGGGCTTGTTGTTCCGCCTGATCACCGGTGAAACTACACGCCATGATCATCCATGGGCCATTTTCTTCTGATAGCCAGTAATCCTTGTTCGGATCAGCCTCGACACGGTTCAAGGTGAACAGATTGGGAAACGTCCCGGCCAGGATGTGCGGTGATACCATGCCCATCGACGCACATAACAGGATCGACCATATCGCCAGAAGTCTCAGAGAAAGCTGCTGCGAGAGGGAAAGCGCAAGTGCTGTGCAACGAACCATCCTTGGCTCCTTATGGTGAACTCTTTCCATGCGTCCTGCCGGATTGAATGACGCCCAACTGCAACGTCGGCCGACGACTTCGGCATGAGCGGCGGAGTTTAGCAAATTGTGTGCCTTAGGAAAAGAGGACTTTTCGGCCTCGCAAGCGTCCTCGATCATGTCCGCTGCGATTTAGTCCTCCAACGCTGCGACTCCCACGATGGATCGCCCCTTCGCTGCCCAGCAGGCGTGGGTCGTAGTTATGTGGATGAGATCAGGCGGTCGCGCCGGCTTGGCAGGCAAATAAATGCCCATTCACGAGTGGAATAAATGGGTCTGGCGCTGTTCTGGAACGGCAAATTAGCACGCGAATTGGCCTGGCAGACTGTCCTTTAGACGTTCTTTTCTGCGGTGCGGAGGCTCAGACCGTCAGACGTGAAAATCGACAGTAAAATTTTCACAAGCCGAGCAAAGCAAGTCAGGAAGAATTGCCCCAGCTCAAATATCTCGCGCAACCTCCACAATTTGCGCCTTTCTCGTTCGACAGATTAACCTTTGGGAGGCTTCGACCGGCAAGACCGGACCAAGAAACAAAAAAACGCGCCTCGCAGGACTCGAACCTGCAGCCTTCGGTTCCGTAGACCGATGCTCTATCCAATTGAGCTAGAGGCGCATTCTCTATTTCCGCTGGCACTCGGCCGAGTACAGCGGGAACATAACGGTTTTTTGGCAAGAGGGCAGACAACCCGAATGGTGGCCATCCACCTTCCGCTTTATGTCATTCCCGCCCGTCGCGGCGGAATCGGTTGTTATTCATAAGCATTTTAAGGGTTTTCGACAATCCCGGAAAGAGGGCACCCGTTTATCAGGTCCCCCTGCGAGGCGGAAAATGTCCATCGGTGCCCCCACTGTCGGTACACGCGAGAAAACGCTCGAGTTACCGCCGATAGCGGCGCCCCTCCGTGTTCCATTCGCGGCGGTGGAGCTATTGCCAACCCGTTAACCCCTTGGTGCGGTATTGTGTCAACAGGTGCCCGAGAAATTTATCCCCGCCGCGAAGCGGTGTCGGGTAACTCTTGTTGCCTCTCGTCGCGCGGGTTGAGGTTATTAAAACTGCCCAGCATGGTCAGGACAAGCGGGAAAAATAGCGCACCGTTCGTCAAAAGACACCGGCGAGATATGCCGTAACCTATGCCACATTGGTGGGGTATATTTTGCCTATCTTACGGCAATGTCTAGATTGATCTTGCGTTATTTTCGCGGTCCAGGTAATAGGGTCATTCCGCGATAGATCGAAATGCTTGGTCCCTCACCGTGACGGCTAAACACCTTCACATGGCCTCATTATGGAAATTCATTGTCCTTTTGTGCCTAGCGGCGGTTGCCCTCGCCATAGGGTGTCGCACACCTCAAATTGTGACTCAGCTTGAACGGGAGAATTACGCCTTAGAGAGCAAGATCTGGGAATTGGTCAGCCAACTGGAGCAGAAACAGGCCGAACTCGACGCATGCCGGAGCGAGTTGGAGCGACTCAAGTCGCGGGCCGGGGCAACATCCCAAAAAGCTAATCCTTCTTCACACCCACGGGAACTGTATGCCCCCACTTGGCCTGAAGGCGGCGACATGCTTGCCCCCGCGCCATCGGTTGGGTCCTCAACTGAACCATTCGCTTTACCCGAGGTCAGTGTGACGCCCCCCAGCCGCGAGACATCCCCGGAACGTGCCTTGCCAGGCAGCACTTCACATCGTCCACCAGAGCCATCACCCGAGGAAAAACCGTCACCCGAGGAAAACAGCGTGACCCGTCCTCTATTGCTGGCCCCGTCGAATTCGGACGCGGAGCCGACGCCTGACATCCTCCCCCAAGAAACCACCCGCCGAGCGTCGCCGCTGGATTCAAGCCGTGTGTCTTCCCCGGCCTCCGCGATTCCTATTTCGAGTCCCTCCAGCCGAGGCGAGAAAGCAGACCAGGTTGGCCCCATGACCGAGCGGATTATACTTCCGCCGAAGTTCGTCACGGGGCGCGACTATGACGGCGAAGACGGTGATGACGGTATTGCCGTGTTGGTCCAGCCCCGCGACTCCCGCGGCGAAGTCATTCTGGAACCGGCTGCGATCTCGGTGGTTGTTGTTGACCCGGCTATGACAGGGCCAGCAGCCCGTGTCGCGCGATGGGATTTGCAACCGGAAGAGGTCAGGAGCTACGCCGTTCGTCGCGGTGATGTGTTGGGATTCTTATTGGAATTACCCTGGCCTAATCGTCTTCCCGAGCATGAGGATCTGAAGGTCTTTGTGCGATACTACGCCCCCGATGGTCGCTACCTCGAGGCCCAAAGCGACGTCCGCGTCAGCCTCGCCCGATCGGGTTCGTAACGCCGTGCCCGATAGTCGCCCGCTCTTTTGACGCGCGACGAGACATGCTTGCATCATCGGGTACCAAGCACTTTGTGGCGATCGACTTGACACCCGCCGCCTGACGGCCCCGATGGACAAAATTCTTTCAATACATTGTGAGAAAGATTGGCCGTCGAGGGAATTTTGCTGTGTACCAGCCGGAACGAACTCCGCCCAGCTTTGGGCATAATAATCGTAGATTTCGATTTTGGCGACAGTCATCTGGCCACCGGGCTGATTTGGTCTATTGGGCCTAGAGTCTATCCCAAAATTCCCCCTCTCCCTCCGGGAGAGGGTCAGGGTGAGGGCAAGCGATCGTCGGAGTCGAACGAGAAATCCGGCAGCGATTCGAGCCACCCTCACCCCGCGACCCCTTTCCCGCCGAACGGGCGAGGGGATATTATGGGATAGGCCCTTAACACCGAGTCAGTGCCGTGGCAAGAAAGTTCAATCATGATTAACCGATCTGCTTCTCTTTTGGTCTGGAGTCCCCGAGTGTTGGGGATCTTCGTGTGCCTGTTCCTAAGCGTCTTTGCTCTAGATGCATTTGGTGAAGGAAAGACCTTTCTTGAGGGGTTTCGTGATTTTCTTCTTCACGTCAGCCCCATGCTCGTCTTGCTGGGGATTGTCGCCATCTCCTGGCGGTGGGAGTGGGTCGGAGGTGCTGTATTCACCGGACTTGCCGTACTGTATGCCTACTGGGCTTATTTCGTGAAAGGCCACCCCGGGTGGATTCCGATCGTTGGCGGGCCTCTCCTAGTGGTCGGGGTCCTGTTTTTTCTTAGTTGGGCGCACCGTTGTAGAAGTCCTCATATCCAGTAACACGGTACGCCCTTGACCAACAGACGGCTCTCGAGTGACTGTCGAAGGCGCATGTTACGACGGCCTTGCTTTTTTATCGCAAACGACGGTTCCTTTTGGCCCGGCCGACTACTTCTGCGGCACGTTCGTCGGATTACGGCATTCGATCCAGCGTGATTACCGTAGCCAGGGCCACCTGGACTGTCATGGCGGCGTTGACGACGTCCGTGCGCTCTGGGATATCGTCCTCCGTGTGGTAATTGGGATCGGCATACGGGTAAGAGCCGATCATCACCACGGCTGCCGGATATCCTGCTCGGACGAATGACCCATCATCGTCGCCCGGTCGAGGTCGTTTGTCGATCCGTTGTTCCAGTCCAATACCGAACCGTTCATTGGCGGCAAATGCCAACTGGGCGATAGGTTCACCTTCCGGCAAGGTAAACAAAATGACGTTTGTCTTTTTCCCGGCGGCTGTGTCCTCGGCAGACTTAGCGCCGATGCCGTCTAGGTTTATCACGGCAATGATCTTGTCACCTCGTTCTTTGGCCTTTTGTGCAGCCGTCACGCTCGTCCACGGCGTGTGTTCCTCATTGCACCAAAGAAGCCGTATCGTTCGATCGCTGGGATATTGGGCCAACACGCGAGCGATCTCCAAAAGACCGGAGGTACCGATGGCATTATCATTGGCACCGGGTGAATCTACCCAGCTCTGCGAGTCTTTGTGGGCCAAGAGCAGGATGATCTCTTCCGGCACTCGCCGGCCCTTTTTCTCCGCATACAAGTTGTACGCCAGATACCACGGGTCCTCTGACGCCGGTGGCGAATACTGGTGGGCCTTGGGCTTATTGGGGTCCCGACGAAACGCCTGCACGCGCACCTCCTCCCGCCGGACCTCATAGCCCCACGACATCAGTTGCCGCGTCAAATAATCGTCGGCCTCGTAGAGGGTGTTCTTTTCCTGACCGGGCCGGGTGTAATTGAGTTTTCGGAACGGCAAAGGGTCCTTGGCCAGGTAAAAGAGATGGCGGCGGATTTCCTCTGGCCGAACCGCCTTCACGATGGTCTCGATTTCCGCAACCACACTGGGTTGGGTCCATACTTGTGTCCAGGGGACCTCGGGCGTCGTAGCGACTTCCTGGGCGAACACGTCGTGTTTCCCCGGAAGGAGGTCGCCAAAAGTCAGAAGGCTCCCAACCAAAACGATCTGCCAGAACGATTTCACACGTCGTCCTCCCTAGGTTACTGGGTTGATAAAATCCCCGCTCTCACGGTACACAAATGCGCTGACACTTCGCTTTGCCTACGCTCGTCCGGCTTTTCCATGATACTGCCGACTTCTGGAAAAGAAACCCCGCCCGATACCATTGCCAAGAGTAGAGAGCAAAGGACGTCGTGTCCTTTCAAGCGGCTTTTGCACGAATGGGCCGATCTTTGCAAATCGCCTTCGTTACAAGATGGCCAAAGCTCAGTGTGTTGAGAGTTCCGCGCCGAGGTGGAAGATCGAGCTCAATTAGCCTCCGAACGGCGGGCAGCTCCAGTGCCTTCTTGGAAAAGGTGGCAGATGTTCGTAAAATGCGATCAAGGGAACATAGGTACACGGTGAAGCCGACCGTGCGAGTCGGACCTTTTGAGATGTTGGTTGGTCATGAGGGGTGATTTTTCCGAAACGGGCAAGGATGGGAGTTTCTGGCGTGTTTTAATGTTTTGAACAAAGGGATGGAGCCATGAGTGAAGCGAATTCTTCTTACGTGGCGAGGATCGGAGCGACCGCCGGTTTGGTGTGGCACGTCCTGAATGAGAACGGTCCACTTAATTTGAGTCAAATTATCAAAAAAGTGGATCGGCCGCGAGACGAAGTTATGCAGGCCATTGGTTGGTTGGCCCGGGAAGATAAACTCATCTTTTCCGAGCAGGGGCGTGCCCGTTATGTCGCCCTGAAGGAGAAGGCCGTCGCCTGACGCCCCGCGGTCTTTTCGCCAAAACTCATCATCAGAATCGGAAGATATCCCGCACGTCTTCGATCACGCCTTCCTTTGTCTGAAGTTTTCCCGGTCCGTCAGGCGTTTCAAAGACAAGCCACTGCTTTTTCGCTTTGATGGGCATGTCAATGACATAGGGCTTGCATTTGCCAATTTGAGCCATAGCCCGTTTTGCACCCTCATAAAGGGCCTGACGCGTTTCTTCAAAGGGAAACAGCATTGCCGATTCGCGGGCTAAACCCACTTTGACAACCACGGTAACCACTTCGGGACCGAGAAACTGGCGGGCTTCCCGACATGCCGCTTCGTCACCGGTCACCATGATCGTCGGCACTCCGAAGGCGCCTGCATACAGCGCCACCTGGGCAATCTCCCCCGATTCGACGCCGTTATACCAGTAACGGTTTTCATTCCGCGATGACTGGGTGTGGCACAATACGCCGTCCTGTGTGCCCATCATGGCATGAGCGCCCAACTGAACAATCCCCGCAAAGCTCTCATCCAGATAGGGCATGACGGAAGGTCGCGGAATGCCGGTGATGTATTTGGCCCCGGGAACCATCAGATGCGGCACAAATGCCTGGCTTCCATGACCATCGAGGACGATGATTTCCGTGGCCCCTCCCTCGCGGAGCCCCCGTACCACGGCGGCAATGTCGCCCATCAAGTACTCTTTGGCCTGGTCGTTAAGCGGTCCTGACTCCCGGGTTTGGGCGAACTTGTACACACCGCTAGCCCCTTCAAGATCGGTGAGGATGTAGATTTTTTTCCCTTCCTCGGCAGAGCCCGCGACACTCAATCCCCCAAAAGCCACGACTAACGTGACCAACCCCCAAACAGCATAACGAAACACCTTCGCCGACATCGTGACACCTCCTCCGCGTCAGGGAAACAGGCAACTCAAAAGCTCGCGATTCCAACCGGCCATATCGTACCACCAGGGATTGTCTTTGGCAACGAAAGGCAATGGGGGCTTGGCGTTAAGAGATGGCGCGACAGCTTTCAGCAACCACTGCCTAAACCGATCACAGGCGCGACATCGCGCGTTCCTCCACAGCTAGAGTTATCGAGGATTGCCGAGCCGTCTGAGTGGGAATTCTCGAGGCATCGCTCAGATGAAGTGATGGAGGACTACTGACCGTCGTGGCCGACAAACTCGCCGACCACTTACGCTGGCGGCTCGCGGGTTCCAAACAGCAGGTGCCCGCTTTTCTCCAAGTTAGCCGTGATGAAAAGACCACGTCTCAAAAGGTATCCGGCAAGAGGTGGCCCATCTTGTCTCGCTTGGTCGCTAGATACCGGGCGTTGTATTCATTGATGGGACCAATAATGGGAATTTGGTCCACCACTTCAAGGTCGAATCCGCCGTAGATGAAAGCGTCCGTCTTCTTGGGGTTATTCGTCAAAAGACGCACTTTGGAAAGGCCCAAATCTTTTAGGATTTGGATACCGATTCCATAGTCCCGGCAATCGGCCTGGTGACCCAAAGCCAAGTTCGCTTCAACGGTATCCATTCCCTGATCTTGGAGGTGATAGGCCTTGATCTTCTCCACCAAACCAATGCCGCGGCCTTCCTGAGGCAAATAAACGAGGACGCCCGCCCCCTCTCGACCGATCATCTCCATGGCCAGGTGAAGCTGATCGCCACAATCGCAGCGAAGTGATGCAATCAAGTCGCCGGTAAAACAGGAAGAATGGAGACGCACAAGCGGAGCCGGGACCCGTGTCGGGTCACCAATGACAACGGCAATTGGCTCTTGGTTTTCGAATTTGACCCCGTAAGCGATGATTCGGCCGGCTCCATATCGAGTCGGCAACTGTGCTTCGGCGATGCGATAGACGAGCTTTTCGCGCCGACGGCGATAGCGGATCAACTCCTCGACGGTAATCATCTCTAAATTGAAACGCTTCGCCAGTTCGTACAACTCCGACCGAGTCGCGCGATCTCCTTTATCGTTGAGAATCTCGCAGAGCACCCCGGCGGGTGCCAGTCCCGCCAGTCGGGCCAAATCGACCGCAGCCTCGGTGTGGCCCGCCCGACGGAGCACGCCCCCTTCCTTGGCAATCAGAGGATAGACATGGCCGGGACGGCAAAAATCGCCCGGTTTGCTCGTCGGATCGATCAAGGCCCGGATCGTCGTCGCCCTCTCCATCGCTGTTATCCCCGTCCGAGTCGAACGATGATCCACCGGGACAGTGAAGGCGGTGCCCAATGGAGAGGTGTTCTCCTTCACGATCAAGGGCAAATCCAATCTCTCGGCCACGTCGGGCAAAATTGCGGCGCAGAGAATCCCCCGGCCGTAGGTAATCATGAAGTTGACGATTTCCGGTGTAATCTTTTCCGCGGCGCAAATAAAATCACCCTCGTTCTCCCGGTTTTCATCGTCAACGACAATGATAACCTTGCCTTCGAGAATGGCTTCAATAGCCGCCTCGATAGTGGAAAATACGCCCGACATATGGCAATCCTACTTAACCAGGAATAAAGAGGGAACCTCTTGTCATTACGCCTCGCTCGAGCCCCCGGGTCGATTTCCTACTGGCCCCGATCAATGGGGATAATCCCCTCCGTATGCCGGAGAGCAACCCAGTTAACGACATCAGAGCCATCACTTTATTCTAAGCCAGCCGCTAATAATGCTTCCAGTTGTCAAGAGGCCTTAGCTTTTTTGTGAACAACCACCCTAGAAGGCCCAAAAGACCTCTGCCAGCTTCAGTAGCGCGACGCTGCAACCAAGAGCTTATCCCACTATCTCCCCTCACCCTTTCGGCGGGAGAGGGGTCGCGGGTGAGGGTGGCTCGAATCGCTGCCGGTTTTCTCAATCGATTCCGACGTTCGCTTGCCTTCACCCCAACCCTCTCCCGGAGGGAGAGGGGGGACTTTTTGGGATCGATTCTTAATCGGCGGGCTTGCTGCGGCGGTACATGCGGTAGGTCACGTAGCCTCCCGATAGGTTCTTAACACGGAAACCTTTTTGCTTCAGGATCCTCGCGGCATAATACGCCCGTTGACCAATTCCGCAATGCACCCACAATTCACGATCCGTCGGCAATTCGTGCAAGCGACTGCGAAGCTCTCCGAGAGGGATATTGATCGCCCGAGGTGGGGCCCCCGCTGCGTGCTCTCCCGGTGTCCTCACATCAACGACAAGTGGCGCATCCGCTTGAGGCTTGTGATCCAGGTCTTCCCAATAAGCGAGGTCCGCGTCTCCCCGGCAGACATTCCCAGCCACAAATCCGGCAATGTTGATGGGGTCGCGGGCACTCCCAAACTGGGGGGCATAACACAGTTCGGCTTCCTCCAAATCAAAGATGGTACCCCCTTTCTGAATGGCCATTGCGATGATGTCAATCCGTTTATCAACACCGGTCTCCCCGACGGCCTGAGCGCCAAGGATACGACCATCTTGAGGATCAAAAAGTAACTTAATCGCGATCGACTTGGCTCCCGGATAGTACGTGGCGTGATGCGGTGAATGCGAGTAGCTCTTCTGATAACGGACACCATCTCGCTGGGCCGCTTTTTCGGTCAATCCCGTCTTGGCGATTGTGACCCCAAAGGCCGTCACAATCGCAGTCCCCAAGGCACCACGGAATTGGCTGAGGCGACCGCAGATGGCGTCGGCGGCCACCCGCGCCTGTCGCGAGGCCACTCCCGCCAGGGGAACCCATGTCCACTTGCCTGTGACCAGGTCTTTCACTTCAACGGCGTCACCCACAGCAAAAATGCTCGGATCGGTTGTTCGCATTTGCTCGTCAACGCGAATCCCACCCAGCTCGCCGATCTCCAATCCGGCGTTCTCTGCCAGCGTCACCTCTGGGCGAACTCCCACACAAAGAATCACCGCACCGCAGGGAATTCGCTTCCCACCCGCGACAACCGCCAATTGAGAATTGTGCGGCTCAATCGCGCAAAGCGGGCTGCCTAAGAGGATTTCGACCTCATGGGCGGCTAATTTATCGTAGAAAGGAACCACCATTTCGCCATCGAAGCCGGGAAGGATCTGATTGGCAGCTTCCACAAGGGTTACGGCAATATTGCGGTGAACGAGGTTTTCCACCATTTCCAGCCCGATATACCCAGCGCCCACCACAACGGCACGCGTTACCTGGCGGTCTTCCAGCCAGCGATAAATCCGCTCCGCATCCTCAAGCAGACGCAAGGTGAACACCCCAGGTAAATCCACGCCGGGTACATTGGGAACGATGGGGCGAGCCCCCGGCGACAGCACGAGGTTGTCGTACGGCCTTGTGAAGGATGTTCCCGTTTGGCAATTTCGGACATGCACAATACGATTTTCCCGATCGATCTTGGTCACCTCGTGATGAACACGGATTTCGATGTTGAAATAGTCACGGAATCGCTCGGGCGAGGCGACAATAAGTCTTTCCCGCGGCGCAATCACCCCGCCGATGTAATACGGCAACCCACAATTAGCAAAGGACACAAAACCGCCACGTTCGAAGACGAAGATTTCGGCATTTTCGTCTAAGCGTCGCAACCGGGCTGCACAGGAAGCACCTCCAGCCACCCCACCCACAATCACTACCCGGCGGGAAACCATTCATCACTCCTTCTGCTAGAATCCAAGAACCGACACACGTGTAGTGGCTAAACTGCCATAAAAACGAATTATAACTTTCGGGAAAGAACTGTCCCCACGGTATGGCAGTCGCCACAGAATAATGGACATAGCAATGTGCAAGAATCCAGATAGCACATCATTAGGCCGCTCCTAGCTTATGGCATGTCTCATGAGCAAGCCAAGCTGTTGTCACAACCGGTTTCAACCCCTTGCCATACGGAGACCGTTCGCCACCGCCAAAAGTTCGGAGGCCTCATGAACGAAAACCGCAAAAGCAACGCTCATAACTCCGCTTAGGGCCGCAGGGATGAGTATAGCTAGTATCAACAGGGAAAAAACAATGTTCTGCAGGCTTATTCTCCGTGCTCTCTTCCCCAAATTTATGGCAAAGGACACTTTGGTAAGATCGTCAGCCATAAGGGCGACATCGGCGGCCTCAATTGCCGCGTCTGTTCCCGCCGTTCCCATCGCTATTCCTACCGTTGCCTGTGCCAAAGCTGGGGCATCGTTTATGCCATCTCCTACCATAGCCACCGTACCGTACTTTTCCTCCAACATTTTCACGGCTGCCACCTTGCCTTCGGGCTTGAGGTCAGCTCTGACCTCATCTATCCCCAGTTCCTCTGCAATGGCCCGCGCAGTGGCTTCATTGTCCCCCGTTAGCATGATGACCTTAATCCCCATGCGATGAAGTTCGTCTATCGCCTCTTTTGCTTCGGACCGGATTCTATCCCTGATGGCAACGATAGCGTCAATGCCTGTTTCCGTTCCGACGAGCATGACCGTCTTGCCGTGGCTTCTGAGAGTTTCGATTTGTGGGATGGTTTGGCTTTCCAGGCCGAGTTTTCTGAATAACCCTTCCTTTCCCACATACACGACCCTATTGCCAACTCTTGCTTTGGCCCCATATCCCGCAATGGCGCTGAAATCCGCAACCTCTTGACTTCTGATCCGCGACTCTTCTGCCTTTCTGATGATCGCTTTGGCCAAAGGATGTTCAGAATATCTTTCCACATTGTAAGCCAAACTGAGAACCTCTGATTCCTCCCCATTTAACGGCACAACATCTGTCACGACCGGTTCCCCTTTGGTGAGGGTTCCCGTCTTATCAACAGCCACAGCTTTGATTTTGCCCAAGTTCTCGAGACAAATCCCACCCTTGATGAGTACTCCACTGCGGCCTGCCCTTGTAATGCCAGCGGCAATGGCGACCGGAGTGGACATCACCAGGGCACAGGGAGCCGCCGCAACGAGGAAAACAACCGCCCGAGTGGCCCAATAGGAGACGGGTGCTCCCAACAAAGAGGGGACAACAATTAGGAGTAAAGCACTCAGAAAGACAAGAGGAGAATACCTTTTTCCAAACTTCTCAATAAAGAGTTGTGCCTTTCCTTTCTGCTCTTGTGATTCCTCCACCAGATGAATCATTTTCGAGAGGGTGTTGTCCTTGAAGGTGGCAGTAACCTTAAGCTTCAATGCTCCCTCTTGGTTGACGGTAGCCGCAAAGACCTTCATCCCCTCTTTTTTCTCCACCGGGATAGACTCTCCGGTTACGGGTGCCTCATTAATGCTGGAACGGCCTTCAATAATAATGCCATCCGTAGCGATGGACTCGCCAGGCTTGACAACAAGAATATCCCCTATCTTGAGTTCCTCAGCAGGGATGGTGATTTCTTCTCCATCTCTTAGGACACGTGCCTCCTTCGGCGCCAGGTCAAGAAGCTTTCTAATGGAAAACCTGGTCCGGGCATAGGTATATTCTTCAAGTCCTTCCGCAGTACCATAGAGGAATACCAAAAAGGCAGCCTCATCCCACATACCAAGCACAGCTGAGCCAACAGTGGCGGCTATCATGAGGACTTCAATGCCGATTTCTCCTTCCGTAACAAATTCCTCAATCCCTTCACGAGACCAATGGTAACCGCCCAATAAAATAGCTACAGCGTAGATGGCGATCTCAGCGAAGTCGGGAATAATTCCCAAATGAGCCAGACTAAATGCGGCACCGGTAAGTAGTCCGGCAATTAAGGCGTTTCGCATTCGAGGGTGAGCATACCATTTGCCCTCAAAGATTTCTTCTTCTTTCTCCATCATGTGCACATTCCCGCTGCTCATTGAATCCACAGCTGGCAAAGTAGCAGCCTAACCAACAAATTTAAGGCATCCGTGGAAGAGTCGTCAACTTGGCGGCATTTGCCATCGCCTGCGACACGCTCCACGAATGCCGATTTTGAGCAGACGGTTTTGCGTTCTCAGGATAAGAGTGATACTACCCGCCGGCCATCTTCGGGAACAATTCACGAATCATTGTGATGGCAGCAGGTCCGACGAGGACCACAAAAATCCCCGGAAAGATGAAAAGCACCAAGGGGAAAATCAGCTTCACCGCCGTTTTCTGAGCCCTTTCTTCAGCCAATTGACGGCGTCGGGTTCGCATCGCATGACTTTGAGCACGAAGGGCCTGAGCGATGCTTGAGCCAAACTTTTCGGCCTGGATGATGACGGCCGCCAATGCCCGCACATCCTGAACTCCCGTCCGGACTCCCATTTCGTGGAGGACCTCTGCCCGGGGGCGACCCATTTGCAGTTGGAGATTCGCCAGGGCAAATTCCTTGGCGATCACGGGATGCGAGCTGGCCAATTCCTCCGTGACTTTTCGCATGGCCTGATCAAGCCCCAAACCGGCCTCCACGCAAACGACAAGCAGGTCAAGGGCGTCCGGCAGGCTCAAGAAGATTGCCTCCTTACGGCGTCGCCCTAGGAAGGTGACAACGAGGTCGGGCAGGTAGAATCCCAAACCGGCCGCAATAATCGCCGATGTTGTAGTGTTGCGCGAAAGGCCGTAAAGCCCAAGTGTAATCGAACCACCCAGAACAAACCCTGCTAGGAGGGAGAGGAACTTTAGTCCCAAGAAGATCTGGACGGCCTTATCTCCACGGAATCCCGCCTCGGCAAGGCGTTGCTTGAGTCGTCCTAGCTCCACCTCGTTTTTGGGTTCCAACGGCTTGGCAAAGGTTGGCGTGGTTTTCTCAAGGACTTCCGCAAACCGATTGGGCCGCCGTTCCGCCAGCTCCTCCACCGTTAAGCGGCGCCTTTGTGGTCGTGTGAACTCTTCCAGACGCTGGACCGTGCGTTGCGTCGTTCCGCTGAATCGTTCGAGTACCAGAAACGCAATGGCGGCGAACATGCCGAAGACGGCATAAGGTAAAAACACGGCGGCATCAAGCCCTTGAGCGACCACAAGTTCAAAAATCACGTCTTGGTTCATTGTTGAGCACCTTCGCCCAGGTGGAGGACAGCGACTCTAGACCTTGATGGTAACAATCTTGCGGATCACAATGGCACCCAAGATTTGCATCACGATAGCGACCGCGAGCATCTTCTGGCCCAGCGGATCGGTAAACAGGGTCATCACATAATCGGGGTTAAGTCGGTAAATCGCCAAGAACAACACGACCGGCAGGGCCATCAGGATGATCCCCGACAAACGACCTTCACCTGTCAGGGCCTGCACTTGTCCCCAAATGGTGAAACGTTCTCGGATGAGCGAACTGATTCGGTCGAGGATTTCGGCCAGGTCACCACCGGTTTGACGTTGCAAAATCACAGCGGTGGCGAAGAACTTTAGGTCTAGGTTGGGAATCCTCTCCGCCATATCACGAAGAGATTCCTCCAGAGGAATTCCGAGGTTTTGTTCTTCAAACACGCGGCCGAACTCCTTCCCAACCGGCGCGGGAATCTCCTTGGCCACAAGGTTGAAGCCTGAGGCCAAGCTCTGCCCGGAACGCAACGCCCGGGCCAACATATCAAGCGCCTCTGGTAATTGGGCTGCAAATGCCTTTAACCGACAACGCCTCCGCCAAAGAATCCACAAAAAGGGTATGCTCCCCAACGCGGGCGGCAAAATCGCAATGAGCGCTGGATGCAACTTTAGGACTACGCCAATGGCCAATCCCACACCTACCAAGACCGTCGCAATGGCCACGAGACGCCCCGGCGCAAGACCCACGTCGGCCTGTTCGAGCAACCGCTCGAGATTCGGAAAGTATTTGAGGAGTTGCGTCGTCAAGGAGGTTTTATCCTCGATGGGTTCGGCCAGGACCGTCGGGGTCCGCTCTTTGCTCTCCGAGTCGCGCTTGACCTGGTGGGTGAGGGCCTCCAGTCGGCTCTCCAACCGGTTCCCATGTCTTTGGTTAAGAAGCTGGCTCAGGGCAACAACGAGCGCCGCCGCGCCGACGAACGCCGCAACGATGATGAGGATTGTCATCTGGGTCATGAGGTCACTCGTTCCATTACGTTAATAGGCATCCAGAACCACTGTTTCTTTCTGAGTTGTCATAATTGCCTTAGGCTTCCATCATGGTGCGCTGGCGGAAGATCGATGGCGGCAATTTGATGCCGCGGGCTTCCAACCGTGGCATGAAGGTGGGCCGAATCCCCGTGGCCACAAAACGTCCATATGCCCGACCGTTCTCATCCACCCCGTCTTGTTCAAAACGAAAGATATCCTGGGTAATAATCGTGTCCTGTTCCAGCCCAACAACTTCGGTGATATGGGTAATTCGCCTCACGCCACCCTGGAGACGATTAGCCTGGATGAGCAAATTGACGGCGCTGGCGATTTGAGTCCGCATCGCCTTGAGCGGCAGTTCAAATCCCGCCATCATGATCATCGTCTCCAAACGGGCCAGCGCATCCCTGGGTGAGTTCGCGTGCAAGGTCGTCATCGAACCCTCGTGGCCGGTGTTCATGGCCTGCAACATATCCAGGGCTTCTGGGCCACGACACTCACCGATGATGATTCGCTCAGGCCGCATACGCAGGGCGTTGCGAACTAAGTCCGTTGCCGTAATGGCACCTTTTCCTTCGATGTTAGGAGGACGTGTTTCCAGCCGAACGACGTGTTCCTGCTGCAACTGCAATTCGGCAGCGTCTTCAATCGTGATGATACGTTCGTTGTTCGGGATGAAGCTGGAAAGCGTGTTGAGGAGCGTTGTCTTACCGGAACCAGTACCACCGGCGATGATGATATTGAGTCGGGCTTTAATGGCCCCCTCAAGGAGCATGACCATCTCTGGTGTGAAAGCCTTTAAGTTGAGGAGGTCCTCCAGTTTGAGAGGACTTCGCCCAAAACGCCGAATAGACACAGCAGCCCCGTCCAGGGCCAAGGGCGGAATGATGGCATTGAAACGGGAACCGTCGGGCATCCGTGCATCGACCATTGGGCAAGTCTCGTCCACCCGACGCCCAACTTTGGAAATAATCCGGTCAATGATTTGCAGCAAATGTTCGTTATCGCGAAAACAGACGTTTGTTTTTTCGAGCTTGCCCCGACGTTCTACATAAACGTTCTTGGGGCCATTGATGAGGATATCGCTAATGGTTGGGTCTTTGAGAAGGGCTTCCAGTGGGCCGAGGCCAAACGTTTCATCCAAGACCTCGTCGATGAGTCGTTCCCGTTCGGAACGGTTGAGCATTGTGTTTTCACTGTCACACAAATGCTCCACAACGAGGCGGATTTCCCGGCGAAGGACTTCTCCTTCCAACTGCCCAATTTTAGACAAATCGAGCTTGTCGACAAGTTTGCTGTGGATTCGCTGTTTTAGCTCATCAAAGGAAAGTTGACGGCTTTCGATCCCGGTGCGAGGGGTCGAAGCCAACGGTCGCATCATCGGGGTCTGTGACATCCTCCAGCTCCCTCCTTACTTCCCGAGAAGACTAAACGTTCCACTCGACCGGTGGAGATCAGCCCGTGGATTGTCTTTGAATGTCCCAACAACTCGATCTCAGCCGAAAAGTACTTGTTGGATGCTCTTTCACTCAAAATTTAGCTTACGGCGTGTCCTCAGGTGGCAAGAAAAGAGAAAACCGCCGCGAAACACGGCGGTTTTTGGTCTCCACTTATTCTACGACGACTTAACCTTTGTGAGGTCGTACGTCCTAGGGGGGCCGTAGCCCTATATTGGGTAGACTAGCTCGTTTGACTTCCGAACTATTGAGAGATCGGGGGCACGATTTCCGTCGGGGGTGGTTCAAAGATCACCCGTTGATCGAGATCACGGATCGCATCAACGACCGAATTAGTACCGAAGCTAACGCCCTTGCCGCTGGCGCTTTTCATGAGGGAGGGATCGAAGAATTGCTTTAGTTCGAGGAAGGCGGGCGCCGTTAAGACAATCAAAGCGGCCGGAGCTAGACAGAACAAAATTGGCAGCACGAGTTTTACCGGTGCCTTGTTAGCACGTGCCAGGGCCGCTTGCTTCAGGGCCACGCGGAGGTGGTCAGCGTGCTCACTCAAAGAACTGGCTAATTGACTGCCCAATTGCGTGCCGCGGGAAAGAACCGCACAAAGTTGGCGGACTTCGGGTAGGTCAACCCGGCGCGTCAAGTCTTCCAGGGCAAGCTTCAAGCTCCCCACCTCGGCCTGCCGTCTAACGGTGCGTAGTTCTTCGGCGAGCGCCGGATAAGCCCCCATCTGTCCGGCCACGTGCTCGAGACTATCGAGGAGACTGAGGCCACCGGTCAAACACATCCCAAGCATGTCAATCGTGTCGGCCAGACCGCTCCGGATCTCTTCGTAGCGCTTTCGGCGTCTCAAAAAGACGTACATTCTTGGGATGATCGACAGAACGGCGCTACTCAATCCACCGGCCACAAGGATCGGCAGGGTCCATGCTTGCGGGGCGATGACAGCACAAACGCCTGCGATAATGAGGGGTGTCACGAGGAGCAAAAAACGAAAGGCATAAATCGTGTAGCGTGCCGAGGGACGATGCAAGCCGGCCTGCCGCAATAGCAACTGGAAATCTCGTGTTTCCTTGGCCGATTCCGGAATCTGCGCGGCCAACGCAGGAGTTAACGCCCCAAAGGCGCCGGGGTCATCAGTTTCGGGATCAACGACTGGCGGAAGCCCCGCGGACGCCTTGGGCTGGGCCCGGCGGACGAGAATCCAACGGATAATCATCGCCAGTAAGACCACGTTGGCAAACGTGAGGATCGACAATCCCCACTCGCTCCACAGATGAGCCAAGTCCTGCCAGTAACCTAAAGCGAGAAGTAGAATATCCGGCATATGCGTGACCTTTGTCGCTAATCTTCAATATATTCGTCGGTAACATCACTACGGCATGATGGTCCTCAATAACGCGCTTTGAGGATGCGCCAGACCCACAGCAGACCGACGACCTGCAATCCCGCAGCGATGCCCAAAATGGAAAGTCCACTGGGATGATTGAGAAATTGCTGGATGTACTCGGGCCGAGTAAGTCCAAGAAGGACCACCGCGATGAACACTCCTGCTGTCAGACCGAACACAGAGAGCCGGCTCCCCGCTGTGACGGCTTTGAGGTGCCCATAGAACTCGGTGCGATCTTGGGCGGACCGTGCCAAGCGGTCGGCCAAGTTGGCCAGGTCACCGCCCGTCCGACGATGGACGAGGGCAGCCGTAGCGAAGATACGAAATTCGGGGATGGGAATTCGCTGGGCCATCCGCTCCATAACCCGAACTGGAGAATGCCCGAGTTCCAACTGGGTGGCACACCAGGCAAACTCCGCTTGTAGGGGACCTTTTGACTCTTGTGCTGCCAACGCGGTTGCTCGCTCCAAGGAGAGCCCGCTGCGAACGGCATCCGCGAACAGTTGCAGCACCACGGGCAATTGCTTTCTCATTCGACGTACCCGCCGAAAGGCCTGAAACTTCCAGAATCCGATTGGCGCAAAGGCCCCGATCACCGTGCCCACGATGGCCCAAAAGACACTATCAAAGAACACCACGGGAATTGCCGCACCAATCACAGCACCCGCTGCCGGTAGCAGGCTAGCCGTGGAACGATCCAGGCGGCTTCCTGCGGCTTCGAGCAATTCGTAGAACCATCGGTCTAACGCGGTTCGAGCGGCTTTTGCGGGCGGAATATAGAGGATTTCCTCAAGATCTAGGTCCTCTGGCCGCAATTCCTCCGCGTTCCTCGAATCCTTCGATCGACGCCCAAGGATCATCAACGCGAACAGGATAAGCAGCCCACTGACCGCCGTAAATGTGAGAATCGGATAAAGCCAAACGGCCCATGCCATGAGAGGAGACCTCCTATTCGAGGGATGTAATCGCCGGGGTCAAGACACGTTTTTGGAAGAGGGATTCGGGAAGCTTGATCCCCTGTTCCTCCAACCGTTTGAGAAATCGCGGAACATTGCCGGTGGCATAGAAGTGTCCTTTGGCTCGGCCAGCACCATCCACACCCTCTTGCTGAAAGCCGAACAATTCCTGCATTTGGTAATCCCCGTTGCTACAGCCAATGATTTCCGCGACGCGCATGACCCGCCGCACGCCGCCTTTAAGCCGGGCCAAATGCACGACGAGGGTAATTGCCGATCCGATGTACTGGCGAACAACATTTACCGGAAGTTCGAAACCCGCCATACTGACCATGACTTCCAAACGGGAGAGGGCATCCCGTGTGTCGTTGGCATGGATTGTGGTCAGCGACCCTTCGTGACCCGTATTCATCGCCTGAAGCATATCGAGGGCTTCGGCACCACGGACCTCGCCCAGGATGATCCGATCGGGACGCATGCGAAGGGCGTTTCGTACGAGATCTCGGGGTGTTACTTCTCCCCGCTGTTCGGCGTTAGAGATACGCGTCTCCAGGCTGACGACGTGCTTGCGTTGCAACTTGAGCTCTGCGGAATCCTCGATCGTTACTAATCGTTCGTCTTCAGGAATAAACGCCGAAAGATTATTGAGCAGTGTCGTCTTACCCGAACCAGCACCGCCGCTAATGAGGATGTTGATACGTCCTTCCACGGCGGCGCGGAGTAGCTCCACAATCTCTTGGCAGATAGAGCCGAAGGCAATAAGGTCGGCGATCTTTAGGCGCTCGTGGCCAAAACGGCGAATGGAAAGGACCGGCCCATTGAGGGCCAGGGGCGGAATTACGGCGTTGACACGGGAACCGTCAGGCAGCCGAGCGTCAACCATTGGGTTTTGTTCGTCGATGCGGCGCCCCACACGGGAGACGACTCGTTGAATGATCTGTAGGAGATGCTCTTCATCAGCAAACACCGTGTTCGTCGCCTGAAGTCTCCCACAGCGCTCGACATAAACCTCAAACGGGCCATTGACGAGGATGTCGGTCACGTCAGGGTCCTGCATATAGGGTTCGAGTGGCCCCAGGCCGAAGGACTCGGCCATCAGCTCGTTGATTAGCCGCTCTTCGTCGATGTTCCCTAATAAATCGGAACGACGGCGAAGGACGGCTTCCGTCAAATTTCGGACGTGGCGACGCAACTGGTCGTCATCCATTTTGGCCAGCCGAGACAGATCGAGCGACTCGATGATCTCTTTGTGCAATCCCGTTTTTAGCTTTTGAAACTCGGATTCCCACGTTTCCGGGGATGCAGCCTCGGTCAAGACGTTCTTGCGCCCATTTCCATCTTTATCACTTTGACGATAGAGAAAACTCATCATGGCCTGATTTCCCATGACTCGAATAGAGATTGTATGGGACAATTGTTTCCGATCACTCTTTCATCCGGTTATCTGAACAATAAACACGGTGACGATGAGTAACCTGTTGCGCGGACTGTCAATTAGCGAGTTGCCCACGCACAGGGACAGTGACCACTCGGCCGTAACCACCTGGGAGATGGTTGGCCTGGTCGTTTCGTGGTACCAGTTGCGATGCGGGCGTCGGGACCGGCATCTCGCCCACTGAACGAGCTGCTGCCTCCTTGGCCCGTTTTGCCGCACACTCTGGGCAGTCCTCCGCCTCCGCATCATGGGTCTTTGTGGTTTTGGGTGAGCTCGTTAAGGTTCCCGGAGTAAATGGTTGTGGGGTTTTTCCTTCAGCCACTAAGGTTGCGTTCTCCGCTTCGCGGATTTGCCATTCCACAAACGTGACCTCCTCAACGTTCCCACCTCGCCAGATCTGAGCTGTTTTGGTGACCGGTTGCTCGGGCATCGGCTCAGGCGTCAGGGGTGAAATTCCAAGGAGGGAATAGATGTTGACGAGGTCATTGGAAGGCTCGGACAACGTACTATCGGCCCGGGTTACAGGGTTCGATGTGGGGATGACCGGGACCTCTCCCTTGCTAGCCATAATGTCCTCAAGGGTGGCTTCATCCGTCTCTTCCTCCAGTTTGCTGCAGAGGACAACGCTGAGCGTGCCATATTTTTCCGCCAAAATGAGCTTATTGGCCTGTTCAGGCGTTACGGCGACTGTGATGTTGCGCAAATCGCCAGGTCGGTCTTCACTGGCTGGGAATCGATTGCGGCTGGTCGCCAACACACGGACGCGACGAAGCAACGTCAGTGTGGCTAGACCGCCAATCTCCGGCCTGTCGTTTTTCACAGTTAACGTGATATCCACCAAACTCTCCGGCTGAATCATGCCATTGACGGCCGCTTTGGCGTCCACTGCCAGGGTTACCGCCCGATATCCAGGAGGAAGTCGCTCGGAGAGAAGCGGCACCTCGCCTACCGCATAGAGGTCGTCATCGCGAATGGGCTGGCCGGCAAGGATTGTGGTTTTTGCCAACCGATACAAAGCGCGAGACTTGAGCGTCAGGGCACCTTCTGGGACCTTGTCTGCAGGGACCTGGACCTCGTCAATATAGTCTTCGGTGATCCTTGCATACTGGGGCAAATTGTACTTGGCCACCACGATAGTCTTTGTCTTTCTGGGGTTCACAGTCACGGTCTCGGGGCTGGTTTGTGACAGATGTCGGACAGCGTAAGCCGCTACAAGGCCGACCAGAATGGCCCCCACAAAGAAACTTACACCTGCTGGGCTGATGCGTTTCATTGACGAACGTCTCCTCTGTATCGAATTAGCAACACGAATAGAGATGTGTTTTCCTAACGCAACCTTGACCTGTTAGAGTACGATGACGAGGACCTCATCACATCCTGGTAAACTCGTCATATCCTTCCTCATCAGTCGTCCGGGCCGTTTGTTTCTCCTCATTCCAAGCCGAAAAGTCCTGGATGATGTTAGCTTCTGCAAATTGAATGCCACATGGGCGATGGTCTAACTAGTTTTGCGTTACGTTGGTGTAAAAGCACCTGTCTCTTCATCTGTTCCTAGGATCGATAACCTTTCAATCTCCGTTTGCGTTTTGCGACAACTCGATTCTCCTGGCGATTCGTTTGTCTTGCCTCAGTGATCCACAACTTCCTTATGGTACAGAGAACAACGAACCGATACCGAAACTCACAGCCCCGCGCGGATGAGCACCACCGCAAGCATGATCCACGTTCCCATGGCAAGGGGAACCGCAAACGGCAAGGCCCTCTTGCTGCGAAAAGGCAAGGCCTTTATGGCTCGCGGCTGAGCGGGCTTTTTCACGTCATCATGAGCGCCCTGGCTAATGCCGAGCAATTCCTCCAGTGAGCGACCGGTCACCAGGCAAATGAGGGTCAAGACGGCACCGCAGACTGTCCCCGTGGCAAAGGCGACGAGGATCCAAAAGGGTCCTAGCCAGCTTCCTAGGGCGGCAAGTAGTTTGATGTCGCCCATACCTCCACCGCCGAGCAAATAAGGAAGTACAAGGAGCACTGCCCCCACGGCGAAACCTGCCAGGGAGAACCACCAACCCTCACCAGACGGTAATAAGCTGTGAAACAGTAACCCGAGAAGGGCCGCTGGCACGGTCACGAAATTGGGAATCCGTCGTTGCCGCAAGTCGGTGAACGCGGCCCATCCAGCAATGACACCAACAGCAATAGCCAAAATCGGAAAAGCCTTGATTGCCACAAACATTTCGAAAAGTCCCATACTGTTGTTGAGAAAAGCTGATGCCCCTGGTGGTTGGTGTGGTTTGTGTTACCCCGTTTGTTTTGGCCCCTGCCTTACCCTCCGCTCATCCAGCAACAAGGCATGCGTCATGCCATTCTTTACAGGTTCCGGCCTCGCTCCAACTGTTCCGCGGCGTCATCGTCCTCCCAACTTCCCCAGCTCCCCGCACAAGGGAGACGCTCTGGCGGTTCTGTGTGAAAAGATTGGTCCACGGAAAGAATGGCCGTGGCTGTGTCTCCAAGCTCATCGACCATGCCGTCGCGGACAGCGCTGTAGGCACCGATAACGCCAATTACTAGCAGCGTGATCAGAATCAGCCACTCGAACGTCATTAAACCGCGTCTTCCACGACGGGTTGCACCGGTTTTTCGGGGGATGCGATGGCCCATGTTATGTCTCCAGGATGAGGAATCGCAAACCACGCGTTTCGTTACCACACATTCCTTCGAGCTTGCTTCCCAAATGCAACACGCAACATCAGGTTATTTCAGAATGGAAACACCCTTGCCCGGTGGGTCACTGGGAACACTCACCAACGGGCCCTTGGTCCGGGCGGCCTGTTGTTGGTCGATTCTGTTCACCGGCACACTCGGGTAGTTCATCAGAATAAGAAAACTCACTTCCCCAACCCGTCGCATCGGATGAGACAGTGTACGATTGATCGATGTGCACGACGGCCCCAACGACATCCCCCAGCTCGCTGATCAGGGCGTCACGTGCGGCAGAGAGACCACCGACAATGCCAATGACAACGAGGGTCAGCAAGAGAATCCATTCGAAGGTCAAAACACCATGATCATCATGCAGGGATCGCAAGATTCTTTGGAAGACGGCTTTCATAGACGGTCCTCACCTTTTTCCACAAGAGTTGTGTTTAAATCGACGAGTAACTTTTGCCCCGCGATGTTTGTCTTTGCTTGATGTGCAGATTTCATGCCATTTTGAACGAGCTGGTACTGGGG
>JAKPII010000501.1 GCA_029549885.1 Planctomycetota bacterium | reverse complement strand
CCCAGGATATCGTAGCCGTCGCTCCGTCGAAAAGCCAAATACACCTGAAGGACTTGGTCGTTGCGGGAGCTATCGTGTGCACTGGCCCCCGTGGGCAGTTGGATGGCCTTCCACCGCCAACTGAGGTGGGGATAACGGTCAGCCGGGAAGGGAGACCTCCGCAGGTCTTGATAGAGGACAAATGAACCACGAACCGCCCGAAGGTGCAAGACCGGCTCGCCCGGATTACCTGGCTCGTTTATCACCCGGAGACTCACATTGCCGGTGGGGGCCGTCCAGCAACTCCAGGGTGATGGCCAACTTAGATTGCTCCAGCGTCGGCTTGTTAGGGGACCAGAGAATCCGAAAATGCGACTTGCCTCTTCACTGGCGAAAACAACGGCATAATTCGTCAATTCGATGCCGAGCAACAGGATCGTGGCCAGAGAGATTCGGAACATTATAGGCTCCCGCCGCCCTCATCCTGCCAGTTGGGCCAGTATGGATTCATTAGGTGTGGTCTCGGCTGTGCCGAATATTGCCGCTTTTGCCCCTCATTTTAGAGTTTCCAAGACCGCCCGACAACCGAGCCCGGAATGATCCTTGAGTTCTTCCGTCCCCGTGACTTGGAGGGACATTGCGTTCCTATAATGGACGTGGTGTTGCTCGTGACGATGTTTGCTCGTTTTGGGATTAGCCCAGCAAGCCCGTCCATTCACTCTGTGTCATGGGGTTGTGGCTCCCGAAGACGACGAGATGGATGGTTTGGTTACGTCGAAGGCCATTTGCGGGAACGGGCGGTTGGTCTCTGACAAAGACGGAACAGAGAGAACCTTTTCCCATTACACATTGTCGGATAAGAGTTGAGTGCAAACTGCGATGACGATTTACCACCGAGCCATTGGAGAAAGTCCCGGCCTAGCGACGGATTTATACCAATTGACGATGGCCCAGGGCTACTGGCAACACGGCATGGCCGAGCGGAGGGCCGTGTTTCAGTTCTTTTATCGCCGGGCACCCTTTAAGGGTCGTTTTCTGATCGCCTGTGGTACGCAGGCCGTTCTCAATTTTCTGCAACACTGGCGGTTTTCCGACGAGGACGTTTCTTATCTCAAGACCCTTGTCCGTCCAGACGGAACACCACTGTTTTGTGCTGAGTTCCTCGATTATCTTCGAAGGCTCGTTTTTCGCGGGGAGGTTTTGGGTGTACCGGAGGGGACCATTGTCTTTCCGAACGAACCCATCTTGCGGGTTCAGGCCCCTTTATTAATTGCCCAGTTGTTGGAAACTCCCCTTCTTAACCTGATTGGTTTTCCCTCCTTGGTTGCCACGAAGGCTGCCCGTGTTTGCCGAGCCGCCGCTCCGAACCCGGTGATTGAATTTGGGCTACGCCGGGCGCAGGGGCTGGAGGCGGGACTGATGGCTTCTCGTGCCGCCTACATTGGGGGATGCGTGGCAACCTCCAATGTCCTAGCTGGTCATCTTTTCGGAATACCCGTGCGGGGAACGCAGGCGCATAGTTGGGTCCTTAGTTTCGATGATGAGCTGACCGCGTTTCGGGCGTACGCGGAGACTTATCCCACCAACTGTATTCTCGTAGTTGACACGTTTCGGACACTTGACGGGATCAAACACGCGATCGCGGTAGCCCAGGGGCTGAAGGCGAAAGGCCAGAAACTGTTGGGGATTCGCTTGGATTCCGGTGATCTGGCCCATCTCAGTCGCGTTGCCCGAAGATTACTCGATGAAGCAGGATTGCATGACGTGATGATCCTGGCCTCCGGTGATCTTGACGAATACCAGATTGCGCAACTGAAGGCCCAAGGGGCGTGTATCGACTCCTGGGGAGTGGGGACGCGTCTGGCTACGGCGTTCGACGAGCCCGCCCTTACCCTTGTGTACAAATTGACAGCCATTCAGGGCCCGGATGGCCAATGGGAAGATAAGATGAAGATATCGTCCGAGAGGGCGAAACGGACCATCCCAGGCATCTTGCAGGTCCGCAGGTTTTACCACCAGGGTAAGGCGGTGTGTGATCTTCTATATGACGAACGTGATTCGGAGAAGGAAGAGCCGATCCACGAAGTTGTCCAGGAAGCGTACAGCGAAAAGCGAGACTTGTTGATTACGTTGGTTGATGACAGCGGAAGGTATGCTGATCTTCCCGATCTGACCTCGATCCGTCAATATGCACAGCAGGAATTGGCTTCGTTGCCGGAAAACCTTCTTACCCTGCGTGCTGCAGCGCAATTCAAGGTCGTGCTAAGCAGAGGTGTGCGTCGCCGGCAACGTGCCTTGCAGCAAATAAAGGAGCCCCATACATGAGTCGTGTCCGTGTGGCTGGAGCGGCTATCAACCAAACACCACTCGATTGGTCTGGCAATCTTACGAGAATCTGCGATGCGATCGAGCGGGCAAGGGAAGAGGAGGTGAGCATCCTCTGCCTGCCCGAGCTTTGCATCACCGGTTATGGATGTGAGGATGCTTTTCATAGCCCGAGCCTCCATCGAACGGCCCTCGAAGTCCTTCACGAGTGTGCTGCCGCCACCAAGGGAATGCTCGTGAGTGTTGGGCTGCCACTCTTTCATCAGTCTGCTGTTTTCAATTGCGCGTGCCTGTTGGCTGACGGGAAGATTGTCGGCTTCGTTCCCAAACGGTATCTGGCATCGGAGGGCCTTCATTACGAACCACGGTGGTTTCGCCCATGGCCTGCCGGGGTCCGTGACCGAATCCATATTGGAGGACAGTGGTATCCGATTGGGGACTATGTGTTTGACGTGGGTGGGATTCGGATCGGTTTTGAAATTTGCGAAGATGCCTGGGTCCCGCACCGCCCAGGGGCAGAATTGGCCGCCCACGGTGTTGACATCATCCTTAATCCAAGTGCGAGTCATTTTTCCTTTGGCAAACACGAAATCCGGAAAAGATTCGTTGTGGAAGGTTCACGGTCGTTTCGGGTGGGTTATGTTTATGCCAATTTGCTCGGCAACGAGGCAGGACGTGTCATCTACGATGGGGGTGTCCTTATTGCCACGGCGGGGCAATTATTGGCGGCTGGTCCTCGATTTGCCTTTCAGCCGGTGGTTGTTACCGCAGCGAGCGTTGACGTGGAAATGAATCGGATGAGTCGGGCGAGGTCAGCCGGTTTTCAACCTGGCCTGGCCTTGGATCGTGACGTTACGATTAGTATCCCCTGGTCGTATCCCGACATTGAACCACGATTTGAACATCCCCACGTTGCCTCGTGGGAATTGGGGCCGCACGTCAAAGAGGAGGAATTTACCCGTGCCGTGATGCTTGGGCTTTTCGACTATTTGCGGAAGAGTCGGGCACAGGGCTTTGTCGTGAGCGTGAGTGGTGGCGCCGACTCGTCGGCCGTGGCGTGCCTTGTCGCCCTGATGATCGAGGCCTCCTACAACGAGCTCGGTCACGAGGGTTTTTGCCAGGCACTGGCGCATATCCCTGAATTGCGAACGACCAAAAGCCACCAGCAACGCATTTCACGCCTCTTACATGGGTTGTACCAGGCTACCCGCAATAGCAGCGAGGCCACGAGGGATGCTGCCACCACACTGGTGACGTCCCTAGGGGGCACCATGTCGTGCATTTCCATTGATGAGATCGTCCACAAGTATGTGCGAACGATCGAGGAGGTGCTGGGATTCAAACTCAACTGGAACGATCACGATCTTGCCCTCCAAAATATTCAGGCCCGAGCTAGGGGACCGAGTGCCTGGCTCTTGGCCAATGTCAAGAAGGCTCTACTGTTGACAACCAGCAACCGTTCCGAAGCGGCCGTGGGTTACGCCACCATGGATGGCGATACCTGTGGCTGTCTCAGCCCCATCGCCGGGATCAATAAGTCCTATCTGCGGGAATGGCTGAAATGGTTGGAAAAGATCGGGCCGGAAGGGCTGCATCCTATTCCGGCGCTGGCAAAGGTCAATGCATTAACTCCCACGGCGGAATTGCGTCCTGCCCAAGAGCAACAGACCGACGAGTCAGACCTGATGCCCTATGTGGTGTTGGATTTTGTCGAGAAGCTGGCCATTCGGGACAAAATGTCGCCCTTGGATATTTATCGTTTGGCCAGAAATGAGTTTCCCGAGTATTCGTCGCAACAGCTTGCTGCCTGGATTGAGAGGTTCTTTCAACTTTGGTGCCAAAATCAGTGGAAACGTGAGCGCTATGCGCCGGCCTTTCATGTGGATGATGAGGACCTTGACCCGCGAAGTTGGTGCCGTTTTCCGATCCTCTCGGGCGGCTACCAACGGGAGCT
>JAKPII010000488.1 GCA_029549885.1 Planctomycetota bacterium | reverse complement strand
ATCGGGGCGACGTCGGGCTGTGGTTGCCTGGAACGACACTTCCAGCGAGCAGAGGATCGAAGTGGCCATGCCCGGCTGGCATCTTGTGGAAGTGGCCGGACTCGAACAAACGCTCCCGCCCAGCCCGCAAAAACTGGCTCCTCAGGAGGTCGCCGTATGGATTTTCGATCGTCAGACCCCCTAAAAACCGGTGCCCTTTTGGTATCGCTGGGAAGTGCTCCCGTGGCTGTGGGACGCGTTTTTCCTCAACCAGGCCGACCGGCCTTTCTACGGCGTGGTGTTGCCCAGCTTCAGAAAGAAGTGAACTTAACCCTGCCTCAGCAGGGCCTGATCAGGTCGATCTTCTTTTGGACGTTGGCTTGCGTGGTGCGGGTGGCAGGCTATCTGAGCGACTTCTTCAGCCGAAGGAAAATCATCGGTGCGAGCCTCTTGTTCCGGAGGTTGTCCACAAGCTGTATGGGCTTGGCCCGAGATTGGATCCACTTGGTGTTTTTCCGAAGCGTGGTCTCCGGAGGAGGCGAAGCCTTCTAGGCCCCGGCAGCCAACGCTCTGATCGGCGACTTCCACCAAAAAACCGCTCGTTAGCTTTATCGATTCATCAAACCTCCCTTATTATGGGGTGATTGCCAGCGTTTTTTTGGCGGCTAAGTGGCGGATCGGTGGGGCTGACGCGCGGCGCTTTGGAACTTCGGGGGAGTGGGCCTACTCTGGGCGGTGCTGTGTTTACTTTGGCTTCGGGACCCACCTACAGGGGCCGCTCCCCCTAGGCGGAACACTCTCCCCCTGTTAGAGGACAAGTGAGGGGCGACGACCAATTTGACCGCCTTCTACACGCCTGGTTTGGCGAGATGGCCCGGGTGCTCTTGCCGGGGCACGCCTTTTTCATTTGGGGACGTTCCGCGAACCTGGGCAACTACCCGCCGGTGTTGAAGGCGGTCGGTCTGTGCCCTTCATAGGCGATCGTTTAGGACAGAGAACATCGACTCTTCGCGCGAGAAGAGAGAATAGCTGCCCGCGCGGAGACGTAATTCGTTGCTTGGGGGAAATGGTCGTTAGCCGGTAACGGTGCGCATCAGCCGCACGCGGATCGTCGTCACCTGCAACCGATTGTTAGCGGCTCTTATTTGCAGTCGGGCACAGTTCCTTCATATAGCAGCTGTCACATGCCGGACTGAGCGTGTGACACCAGTTTCTCCCTATCTCCCAGCATGTAAAGTCCATTATTCCCGGGTAATCTGGGTAAAGAGCCCGTGCCTTGTAAATCACCTGTTCCGGCGTAGCATGGGCTGGGATTAGGCCAAGTCTGGAGAAGACTCGCCGCACATGCACGTCTGGTGAAATATCTATGGAGTAGTAGTCCGCTAAAGGAATCTTGAAGTGCCGCGCGAGTATGTTCGCTGCCATGGTCGCTATCTTTACGCCGACCCCGTCGAATTGCAAGAAACGATATACCAATTCCGCGCTACTCGGTTTCTCTGTCCAAATGCGGGAGGCGTCGCCCGCATAGTTATTCATGATTCGCTGTACTGCAGAATAGAAATATTCGGCCATTTTATTAACGAAACGGTGGAGAGGTTCGGGTTCCTTCATAACACGATACACGTCTTCCTGTGAGAGGACACTTAGTTTCTGGATTGAGAATCCGCCGAGCCTTTCCGAAATTCGCTGGGGGATGAGCCATGCTTTCTCTGCTTTTATCTGTCGGTCCATGATGCACGCCAGAACGAAGGCATGCGGACGATCGGTCAGGTCATTAAGCAGTTTATCGGCCTCCGGCTCCCCTGTGAACCGGAATAACTCCTCCTTCGGCGCATGCCACAATTCCTGCCCGCGTTTTACTAGTTCTTCTATAGCTGCCTTGTTCACTCTTGATTCCTTTCTTTTCCAGCGAACTTGTTTCTAGAAGTTTCTCCCTCTCACCTGTAGGCGACAAAAGTGCGCTTACGCACAAGCGGCAAACTCTCGTAGGTCATATTCTACCAACCATATGTCTCGATGTCATATCGTTTTCGGCGCGATAACTCGCTCCTGCCAGGCCCTCACCAGGTTGCCGGTTCAGTCCATCCGCCGCGCTGCGGACGCGGCAGCTAATCAACCGGCAACTATGGGACCTGGATACCGCGGCGATAAGGGGCAATCCGCAGGCCGTCGTTGCGCACGGTGCTATCCACGGCGATCCATTCGAGCTTGATTCGGCACGGCATCACTCTTTCTCCCACCATCGCGGTTCCAAGGTCTCAAAAGCGAGAGGTACCTTGGGGAGCCCCGGCCGGATGAGGCGGCGGAAGCACTCAGCATGGCAAAGAAACTGCTGCTTGAGCTGATGTTCCTCGGGTTCCAGCCAGTTCGTAATCAGCACTAGCTGGCAAGGGTCGAAGCCGGCATCCGCGATTGATCTGCCGCAAAAAATGCACTCGCATTCGGGTTTATTAATGCCAGCCATAATTCCTCCATAAGCCCTTCACCGACCTCATGTTCAAATGCCGAAGACTATTAATAACGTTGCCGTCTGCGGATTCTTTATGAGCATGCTGGACTTTCCTCGAGCAACCTCCAAGAGGTACACCTTAGGGCTGTCAACCTGCGTCAGGATTTGACCTCCTCGCTCGACGGCATTGTGCTCCGCCAGTGTGATTTCGCATTCCAAAAGCTGCTGAAACCCATGGCGGGTCGCAAGTACCCCTGCCGGCGGCTAATCTCAAGCTACGCGGCCCTGTTGCCGTTCCCTACACCACCGAAAAGGACGTCTAGCGCACCAGCCTTGGCGCCTCCGATGGCCGCGTCCTTGGCGTCTGTGGCCAGGGACGCATACCGCCTTGCGGTAGCCAAAACAGCACTTCCTAGTCGCTCAAAGCGAAGGGGCACATGCTGCTATCGCTGGCGGAGTACTCGCTGAAGCCATCGCCGGCGTAAGTATTTTTCTAGTGAATAGTTATGAATGACCTACTGATCCAACGAGACGGTGGTCTTCGATCTAGCCTGACCGACTTGCGGGGGGCTGTCCAAATCGCTTTAATTTTCAGGATGTTTGAGAAGATCGGGTGCACCTCCCTGGCCGATGAGAAGGTCATTAAAAGGTAGGGGCGGGCCCCTGTGCCCGCCCGGGTAACCTTTTCTATACCTCCCCGATATTGAAATGGGTAGCCGCATAGTCAGGGAGCTTTTCGTACCGACCCATCAGCCAGTGAAGTCCGCTCTTCAGTCCATCTTCGGTGGGGACGTGCCGGCGGAAACGGACGTTGGTCGCGGGTCACGCGGACAGCCGAGAGGAGGATGACCCAAGACCGCGAACCGGAATCTCGAGCCGTATCATCCCTGGTGCTCGAGATCGGGCGTCCTGTTTCGAGGACTAGAGACGCTCCAACTCAAGAAAGCAGGAACCAAACAGCTCCAAACATCCCAATGATCCCGAGTATCAACACTGGCAAGAGCGCCCACAATAGACACAGCTTCATGCTCCGGCGAGAAAAGGCTTTCCATGCCGCCATTGAGGCGCCAATGGCTAGGATGGGGTAAACGAGGCAGAGGATGGCGAAAGCGCGCGGAATGAGTATCAAGGTAAATGGCTCGTTACCCTTCAAGGGAGCACCAAGCGTCATCGCGGAGGCCACCGCCGCAGCCGGATAAACCAACAAGGGTACAAGTGCCAAGAACTGAAGCAACAGGAGAACAAGCAGCACCAGTAGCCCGCCGAAGGTACGCGCGGTGGAAAGCTGTTGAGGGTTCATTGTATCTCCGCTTATTCCAAAGGTGCGATGTCCCGCCATCCGATTTTTTGCGGCAAGCTTGCCGTGCCCTAGGAAGCACCTCACCCCCGAATTCATTCCCAAAACATGGTTGCCCCGACAGGACCGCCGTCGGGCCGAAGAGTTCGGGCGGGACTGTCTGGAGCGAGTCGATAGTCGCCCTCGGCCGGGCAAACAAACCGCGGATCGGCGAAGACAGAATGGGCATCCAGACCGGTTTTTTGACGATACGTATCGAAATCCGGAATCTTTTCGCCGAACCAATGGACCATCACGCCGGTCGTGCTGAACCAAAGGTTATAGTCCATGTCCGGAAGTACTTTCCACCCGCTCGAGTAGCGACTCCCCCAATCGGTGAAGCCTGCGAAAATGTTGTACTTGATTTCGATCCCCTTCGTGGCGGCGGTGTTTGTATAGAACATCAGGTGACTGCCGTTGGGGTCCGGCCGTTGGGCGTGGGCCCATCCTTTGCCGGCATCGACACATGTGTTGTTGATGAAGCGGATGTTTTCCGTGACGGCCTCTTCAGGGTTGTTCCAATACTCGAATGAGTACTCAGCATTGCGGATGAAGTTGTTGCGGTAGGTTATATTGACTTGATGTGAATCTGTCCCACGTCCTTGATTGGTCAGTGCGGCGTCGTAAACTTCCCAGATTCGGCAACCCTCGACCAAGTTGTCGTGGGCGGCCCCCCAAAACTCGATGGCATTGCCATAACGGACGGGCTTCCCATCGGGGCGTGTGTACTGGTGTCCGCCCCCAATGTACGCCAGATCGCAATTGCGGATGATGATGTGATGCGTTCCGCCGCCCCCAAAGCCGTGTGCCGCACCGTACATCACAGCCAAGCCGTCGTAAATCACGTGGTGCTTACCGCTTTGGTTGACCACGTGCCGCGTCAGCGCCAATTCGATGCTGCGATGCGTCGCAGTGGGAACGACCTCGCTAAAGAGGAAGACCCGTTGCGAAGTCCCGTCGTAAAAAAAGTCGTAGGGTTTCTCGAGCGAGTCAAGCGACCATTTTTTCCAACCACAAATGGCACCATTGTCGAAAATGATGTTTCCCACGTCTGTGTCCAAAGGGTCAGGCACACTGGGCGTAGCTTCGTGGAGGGTCTGAGCCTGGAACTCAAAGATGGCACCCGCGGGGATGATCCCACCGAGATTAATATGCAAGCCCCCGTCCTCGGCAGACTCGCTTGCCCGGAGCGGAATTTGGTACGTTGCCCACTCCGGCCCGACTGTCTCCTTTGGTAATGTTGATTGGGCATAGCGGGAATATGGGAAGCCGGCTTTAAGAAGATTCACCGGGGGTAGCATAAACGGTTTGCTGCTTCTGGCGCGAAAGGTAAAAACGAGATGTTCACCCTTTTGGACCGCCACTGCTGGCCCCCATAGTTGAATGTGGTTTGCTGCCGAGCCCGAGGCGATGCAGGTGACGCGAACGACCCGGTTGTCGGCGTCGCCCTCATGCGTCAACTCTACCTGGGCCCCTGCCTCTTGATGGTGCCTCCAGGTGCTATTCCGCAAATCGAGTCGTTCACGTCCCAAGCGGTATTCCACAGGCAGGGTGGCCCAAAGTTTGGGGCCGACGTGGACCCAGTCTTCTGGCCGATTGCGGGGCCGTGACCCAAGAAGCAGGGGCTTTGGCCCCTCGCCGTAAGAGGTGTAGGTTACAGGGGCCTGCTCGTCGCCGCTTACCGGGATGAGCGATCCCCGCCACACCCCGCCGCACTTGAACCGGACTGTGTCGCCGGGTTTCAAATCGGCAGCGTTAACGCGCTCAAGGGATTTCCAGGCCCGTTCTGGAGATTGGCCGTCGGCGTCGTCGTGTCCGCCCTCCGAGTCCACGAAAAAGGTCCGTCCGGCTCGTTCTTCGGCCAAGATCGTTGCAATGTCATGGGGTGCTACGCAAGAAAGCAACAGCGCGATGACTCCGACATGTATAACGTAATACTTCATGATCTGTTTCTTTCTCTGGGTGAGGGATTGAGGGAATTTGTCCATCCAACTTCCTTCGGGTTTTCGGCATCACAAACGCGTGTGGATGCTTCCGGTGTTTAAGCTTAGGGTGTCCGGTTCGGCTTCCCGTACAATGGCAAGCTACACGTCGAAAGCCTAGGAAAGACAATTTCCCTGTTACCGAACCAGTAACGAGACTCCGGCGCACGAAAACAATTGAGGTTCACTCTAATCAGTTCGTTTTTCCCCGTTCCACCAGCGGGGCTAGTTCCTGAAGTGTCCGTTTTGCCTCCAGATACCGTCGCTCCAGGTCCGCCTGTTTTAAAAGTTCACGAAGCCGGTTTCCAATATAACGTTGGGCGGTCTCCGGCGACATGCCTTGGGGAACGGGGATCTTTTCAGGGGTCTCCTCCAAAATCCAGTTGTCGCTCCGCTGCGTGGCAAGGGGGACGCCCCGGGAATTCACGATGTTGCCCATCGGATTGCGCGCCCAAGCATATCGGTAATGGACCGGCTGAGGAACAAATGGGCTGCTCAGTACGAGGATGTGGCGCTGTTCTCGCGGCTGGTTCTGACCGTCGTCAGACTTTTCGGTGTAGTACCTGACATCGGCGGGGAAAAACCGGCGATCTTCTCCCGCTATAGCGAAACCCAAAAGCTTCCCGTCGGCATCATCCTTTGTGCGGACTTCCGTGCTGAAATAAAGCCGAAGCGTGCCGTCAACGGCTTCCACCCGGGTGATGGAAGGCGGTAGCCAATACTGCTCGGCGTCTCGCCCCGAAAGAATCCCGTATTGAGTCACCAATGCCCATTTTGCAGCCCGTTCTCCCACGGGAATCTTGATCTGAGGATGGTACCAACTTTTGCGGAGGTCGTAGGTGCTGACGTAGCCAATGGCTTTATCTCCGGCATCGTAGAAGTTGCGGAAGGTCCGGTACTGTGCCTCGCGGATGTAGGGCCCAACGTCGTACATCGCCTGAACGAAATTTTCTGCAGTTTGCGGCTCGCCCGCCGTGGGGAGCGCGATAATGCAAAAGGCCAACTGTGGGTCGCGAAAGGCAGCACGCCAGGCCGTGATCATCCTGCCGAAGACCTGGTAATACATCCGCGCTCCGGCGGACCCGTTGAAACAATTGTTGAATCCCTGATGAAAGAGGACGCCCTTGATGGAAAAGCCTTCAAGGGGGCGGATCACGCTTGCATAACAATAGCCGGGACGGTTGCGATCGGCCGCGGGGCCAGGTCGTAAGTCGCTCGGTGGGGCGCTGTTCGGAGGGATCGGCTCTCCGCGTTCCTTCCGGGCCTTAATGGAGGCCTCATAGGCAGCGATGCGGGCTTGCAAATCGGCTTGGGGATCGTAGGCGGCAATTCGTGCGTTCCAGTCCTCCAGCATCTCCCGTGTTTCGCGACCCTCAATTTGTTCCAACACTTCCAAAGGTGTCCACGTCTCCACGGTGGTTCCTCCAATGGATGTGTCGATAAGGCCGATGGGCACGCCTGTGGCCATGTGTAGGCGGCGGCCAAAAACGTAACCGATGGCCGAAAACTCTCGCACAGTCTCCGGCGAACAGACATCCCAGTCGCCTTTGCGGAAGTGTCGGTTCGACCACGAACTCCACTCGTAGAGGCGTTCAAAGCTCCGAACCGAATCAAAGCCTTTTCCCTGAGGTACGGTCAACAGGCGAATCTGAGGAGAATTGGCCGAGACGATCTCCAGTTCGCCGTCATCCACACTGGCGATAGGGAATTCCATATTGCTTTGGCCACCCAAAAGCCAGACATCGCCCACCAAGATGTTTTCCAGCGTGATGGTGCGATCGGCACCGCGGATCGTCATCGTTTGCGGTGTCGAATTAGCGGGGATAGGATTCAATGTGACCTGCCACGATCGATCTTCCCTCGCCTGTGTGGTGACCTCTTGGCCCGCAAACGAGACCGTCACCTTTTCCCCCGGATTTGCCCATCCCCAGATATTGATGGGCTTATCGCGCTGGAGCACCATGTTGGTTTGAAAGAGATTGCTCACGCATAGCCCTTCGCTGATGGCCGGAACATCGACCACATCTTCCCGCGGCATCTCTCGTGGCCTTTGCTGTCCATCGGCTTGCATCAGACTGAGCAGACTGAACATCATTCCCACGATAACAATGATTCGTTTCATAGATGCGTCCCTGTGTCTCGAAATGTTTGAACCCTCAAGCTTTACCTATCAAAGAAATGCACCGAAATGTCTCCATAGTACGGAAAACGCTGTGTGTCTCATCATTCTGATCGCACTTTATTCGGGGCATATCTCGATTAACGAGACGGCCATGTTGGGAAGGACAACCTCCAGCGATGCCGTGCCGGCATCCGTCCGAACCAGGCTTTTGGATGTGACTTCCAGCGACGCCGTCTCGAGATTATAGGCCCCGCCTTGGGAATCCTCACCGCGTCGTACGTAACGGGTGTAGGGATTATTGTGTTCACGGTCGATACGGTACTCCGTGCAGCGGAATTGTTTTGCCTGCGACATGGCGGGCGGCATTTTTTTCAGGCGGATTTGCCAACTCCGAGGTGAGTCTTGCATCACGTCAAAATGCCAGAGGAGTAGCACAATGCGGTTTTCATCAGCCGTGGCCGTCAATCCGCCCGTATCATCGTCCAGGATACCATTACGACCGGGCAGGTTGACACGGAGCTCTCCGTGGGCAAGTCGGTGATGCATTGCCCAAACGAAATAGGGCGTGGTGACAACTTGACCCTTAATCAGAGGCAGACCACTATAAAGGGCGATGGTCTGGTCGTTGTACACGAACGGACGGCCTGCCCGGCGGGCACCGGATACGGTCGTCTCAAGGTGATCCATCAGTCGCCAAATGACCTTCTCCCCATGATCGCTCTCCACGACGATGCGGGGGTCTGCCCAGACCGCCCAATCGGCTGTTGATTGGCCCTTGGGCCCGGGATCGGTGCGAAACTCGAGGTTAATCCGCTGTCCGGCGAACGGGCCGAGTGGCACACGGATTTCCTTCCAGGGACCGGGGCGCTGAAATGTCTCCATCAGATGCGTCAACTTGTCGCCTGAAAGGGCCACCACCTGAAACCCGCAGCCGTCACTTAGCGTGGGCAACTCAACCACGCCCACAGCGGCCTCCAATCGGGGATTGCCTTCAGATGGTACCTGTACCTCCACGCGGCAGAAGGTGTAGCGATCCTGGCCGTTAGGGGGATGGAGTCGCACGCCGGGCAAAGAGCGCCCCGCGCACGTATAGGTTCCCGGCTGAAAGCACACGGGGCTGTCGGCAGTTCGCGCAAAAGGCCCCACCTTTTCAAAGAGTGTCGCCTCTTCTGCCTGCGTCCGCAGAAAGTGATTGAAACTGACGATGCTGGACTTCGTGAGGCCTGATCGCCGCTGATAGTGGAGCGCTGCCGCCAGGTAGGCCGCCCCATATTCGTTGTCTTGTTCGCCAGTTCGGGACCAGAGGTTCCATTCATCAAGGAAAAGTTCGACGGAGGGTGCCTTCTCCGGCCACACAGTTTGCACGGCACTGCGGACACCGGCGACCAGGCCCTCATATTGGCGAGGATGGGCAAAACCATAGCCGTGGAAGCAAACAAAGTCGAGGGGCACGTCTCGATCACGACAATAGCGAAGGAAATCCACGAACATCGGCATGGGTCGGCCTTCGAGATCGATCGAGCGAGCGAGGGCCGGTCCGCCCACCTTGGCCTGCGGATCGAGCCGTTTCACAATCCGCGAAGTCCGCTCGTAGAGTTGGTAGATGGTCTCCGGCTCGGCCTGCCCGCGGGCGACCGGAAGATCACCCTCGTTCAACGCCGTTACCCAATAACGGACGGGCAGCTTTTGCTCGAAAAGCACATGTCGGACAATACGTTCCATCAATTCATCCCAAAGCTCCAAGTTCTCGGGCAAAGCGTAGCGACGGTGTTCGGCCAAGGTGCTCGGGGACACCAAGGCCGACGGGGTGTGATACGCCAACCGGATGTATGGTTCGGCCCCCGCAGCAGTGATCACGCTGAGCAAGCGGTCAAAGTCGCTAAAGTCAGTGACCAAGCGGCCTGTCTCATCGCGGGTCACTCGCGTGCCCCACAGCCAGCCCTCAGAAAAGGCCACCAAACGGGCCATGCGGAAGCCACCTTGCTGGAATAGACGAAACTCTGGAGAGCCAACCCCGAATGGTACCGGGTTCTCTTGGCTATTCCAAATGGTCGTAAAATCGTGAACACGTCTAAAAGGTTGTGTCACGGAACAATCGACCTCTGCCATAACTGGCGGTTTCGGGCCGGCGGCAAACGGCAACACTGGGGCAACAGGGCGAATTTGTAGCTTGCCTATCCAGGCCTCGGCCGGTTGCGCACTGGGGCCACGCCGCCCGATGAAAAGCTCCTCGGGTAACGTCACGAGAGGAACAGCCCGGTGCGTCAAGGCTTCCCGCCCATCGACGCGCAGGACGATCCACAGCAGATCTCCGTAACCTTTACACCAGCCGGCTGAAATCTCGTGCGGCTCATTGGGTTGCCAATCTGTAATGTCCAGGTCACAGGCTGCGTGGACCTCCTCGCGACCACGGTAGGTAAAGCGGAGCGTATTCGTGTCGGTCTTGAAAATCGTCACATGACAGGGACCGATGGCCATGTGTACGAACGTGTGAGCACGCTGATCATTTCCTGGCCAAGTTGGGATGACAGTAAACGAAATGCTCCCTTGTTCTGGTGTCAGGAGCCGCTCTGCCGGGAGGACGAGCATCACCTCCGAACCGAGAAAAACAAACGATTCTCCACTTATTTCTTGGCTTCGGACTGTCCCTGCCACGCGACCACCGAAATTGGTTATTGTTTGCACATCGAGTCCAATGAACTTCGAGTCGGAGGGATTAGGTTGTTCATGCCCACGGGCCTCAATGGACAAGGATGTCCATTGCACGACAAGCCACAGCGCGAGGAATCCTGGCACAATGGGGAAACAGGTTTTAACAAACGACCTTCGCATGTTGGAGGCTCCTTGTAAGGGGTGGAGCATCACCCTTTGCAGTTGACCGCGCACAAGCGTAGTGGAAGTTTCTTCAATCTCACCGTGCCCTTTCGAATTCTCACGCACAAGCCAATGACGGCTATTATGGTCAACGTTTCGAATATGAGAAATATGGCGGCCGCAAACTTTTCCACAGCAGTTGCTGGCAAAGTAGGAGCCTTGCAAGCGTTATCTTCGGATAGTAGGACTTGAAACCGATCGCACCAAGCGAGCCCCTGATAATCGTCAGACGGACGCGAGGGCATGGCCCCTGCCAGGGTCTTCTCGAAAGACTTCAGATTGTTGCATGAGGCAATCGCATGACGGGAGGGTTTGGGTAATCCGGGTATTTGCTGTTTTGATTGTTCTCTTGAGCCCCGAGGTCGTTTGATGGGCGAAAGGGCAGGCCACATTTTGCGTTGAATCGACCCTTGCGTCTGGCACGCACAATGGACTGTGAAGAAAACCATGCGGCGAGATGCCCTCCCCGCATTCCTTGGCCAATCTTTATAATGATGTGTTTCGGTTTTCGTAAACGAAGTGAATCGTTGATAATCTCGAGTAGCGCTGGCAACGGTAGGCTATTGTGAAAATATTCAGACGCCTCGAAGAAATCAGAGGTCTCGAAGGCTCGGTCGTCACGATCGGGAATTTCGATGGTGTCCATCGGGGACACCTTCGTCTGCTGGAGGTCTTGCGAAAGGCGGCCGATGACATGAAGTTGCCGGCTGTGGTCATGACCTTTGATCCCCATCCCGCCGTAATTCTGCGTGGGGTTGAGCCTGGTCCGATCAATTGGTTAGAACGCAAGTTATCCTTACTTTCGCAGGCCGGGGTTGACATCGTCCTAGCGTATCCCACAGATCGTCGCCTGCTGGAATTGTCCCCGGAGGCCTTCTTTTATGAGGTCCTGCGGGATCAACTAGGGGCGCGGGTGATTGTCGAGGGAGAAGATTTCCGGTTCGGTCGCGACCGAACGGGTGACACCGAGATGCTGCGACAGCTTTGTGAAAAGGAAGGCATCGGGTGCACCGTTGTGCCGCCCGTTGTTTGGCAAGGGGCACCGGTTTCCAGTTCTCGGATTCGCGAGTGTCTGATGTGCGGCGATGTTGTGGAAGCCGCCCAATTGATGTCGCGACCATTTCGAACCTGTGGAGAGGTGGTGCGGGGCGCGGGCCGAGGAAGGACACTTGGTTTTCCCACCGCCAATTTGGAAAAAGTGCGAACGCTGTTGCCCCAGCCAGGTATCTACGCAGGTGCCGTGCCCCTAGGGAATCAAATCTATCCTGCGGCCATCAGTCTCGGGGGAAACCCGACGTTTGATGAATCACAGATGAAGCTGGAAGTTTATATTGTCGATTTCACAGGTAATCTTTACGGTCAGGAAGTCCAAGTTGATTTTCTTCAGCGTTTGCGTGATATCAAGCGGTTTGCCTCGGCCGAGGAATTGATCGCGCAGATGTCGGACGATGTGGAGAAGACACGAGAGATCGTACGGCGCTGCGATATGATCCAGTAGGGTGGAGTGTCCTAAAAAGGGAAGGGGAGCAGCGCGGCAGCGCAAGTAGGGGCACCAGGGGTGAGAAGAAACGACATCGGGGTAAACCGTAACACGTTTCCAGAGGAGGTTCGTCGCGTGGGTTGTGAAGATCGTCCGAAAATGGCTGCCGCGCCCCATTCGATCGATTGGAGCCGGCTCATTAATTACTTGGAAAGTCACCGATCATTCGTTCTGACCACGCACATTCGACCGGATTGCGACGCCATTGGAAGTCAATTGGCCTTGGCCGAAATCTTGCGAAATCGCGGCTGCCAGGTTGCTTGTATCAATGCCTTCACGATTCCGCCACCCCTGCAGTTTTTGGATACCGAGAAGCAATTAATGAGGGTTGACCAACCCGAGGCGAGTCGTTGCCTCGAGCAGGCCGAGATTCTCGTGATCCTGGATACAACGGCCTGGGCTCAGTTGGGCGATATGGGACCGGTGATTCGGCAATTTCCACGCAAGAAAATTGTCATTGATCATCATGTTAGCGGTGACGATTTAGGGGCCGAGTTATTCAAGAATACCGAAGCGGAGGCCACCGGTCGCATCATTGCCGAATTGGCGGCTCAATGGGGAGTCGCCTTGACCCCAAGACTGGCGATGCTTCTTTTTGCGGCCTTGGCGACAGACACCGGGTGGTTCCGCTTTAATTCTGTGTGCGCTGAGACGTTTCAATTGGCAGCCGACTTAGCACGGGCAGGGGTTCGCCCTGATGCACTGTACCGTCAGCTTTATGAGAATGAGCGGATCGGGCGGTTTCGCCTTATGGGGCGGGCCATGTCGCGGGTGGAAACAGATTTGGATGGGAGAATCATTTACTCGTATATACGGTCCAGCAATTTTTCAGAAACGGGTGCGCTACCGTCTGACACGGAAGACATCATTAACACGACACTCAGCGTCGCGGGCACTCAGGTGGCCATCATGTTTATTGAGCATACGCCCGGCCAGTTCAAAGTGAGCCTTCGGAGCCGGTGCCATCTCGATTGTTGCCGCCTCGCGGGCGAGTTTGGTGGGGGTGGCCACAAATCGGCAGCCGGTGCCACTATGACCGGATCACTCGATAGCGTGAAAGCCCGTGTTCTTGACGCGGTACGGCGGGCGATGCAAGAATAGGGTTGCCCGCGCGATCGCCATCGCAGTGCTATCGCAAACAGAGGCACCAAGAGCAAAGATGATATGCTCGTTCGCTGAGGACATTATTTCTGTCTGCAAACCATTCCCCGGCAAAGATCGTATCTGAACAGTCGGGATAATAGGCTCGCGTTTGAAGAATTGGAGCGGAGGTCATTGTATGGCTCAGCCTGAACGCCCAACAGGTGACGCTCAACCAGCATGTTGTGCATCTCGCAAGGCTTCCGACCTGCAACCCGGTGGCGAGGGAGGATCGCATCTACCGCGGCGCGGGATACTGGGGAGCGTTGTGGCGTGGGTTTTGGGGCTATTTGCACTAAGTCCCTCTTTTGTTGCCGGGATTGCTGCGTTTCTTTCACCCCTTGGCGGGAAGGCACAAAAAGGGGTCTTGCTGCGTTTGACGCCCCTGGACAATCTCCCTAAAGATGGAACGCCGCGGAAGTTCCCCGTCATTGCGGAAAAACGTAATGCGTGGACGTTTTCACGTGAGCCAGTTGGGGCCGTCTTCCTCCGCCTCCTCCCGAACGGTGACGTCCATGCCTTGCACGTGGTGTGCCCCCATGCGGGATGTGCCATTGAATATCGGCCAGCACAAGGCGGTGGCCAAGAAGGGCAATTTGTGTGTCCGTGCCATTTGGCACATTTTGATTTGTCGGGCAAACGGCTTGATGCAGTATCGCCCAGCCCACGAGACATGGACACACTTCGCGTGGAAGTCCGTGATGGCGAAGTGTGGGTGGAATTTCAGAACTTCCAATTGGGCACTGCGGATAAGAAACCCGTAGCGTGATGCTTTTGCCCTGGATATCTTGGTCAGCAAATCCGGATCAATATAGACAAGAGCTGAAAGAGGAATAAGAGTCTATCCCAAAAAGTCTCCCTCTCGCTCTGGGAGAGGGTTGGGGTGAGGGCAAGCGATCATCGGAGTTAATCGAGAAAACCGGCGGAGATTCGAGCCAGCCTTACCCCCGACTCCTCTCCCGCCGAACGGGGCGAGGGGAGATTATGGGGTAGGCACTAAGCGGAGACAATCACGTCATAAGGCAAGTTTCTCGACGGCATGAGCACTTGTAATCCAAGGGTACCGATATGACGTTTGGCGATTGGTTAGATGATCGAATAGGGTGGCGAGGGATTTGGCGGGCAAGTTGCGGAGGGGGCTGCGATGCCAGGGGACGTTGCTGGTGGCCAATAAGTCTTTCGGTTATCTTCTTTCTTCTCGTGCAGCAGTCCCTGACGGGTTTCTTCTTGTGGATTTATTACAGTCCCTCATCGCAAACTGCCTGGGAAAGCGTGTATTTTATTCAGCACCACGTTACGTTGGGCTGGTTGCTGCGCGGAATTCACTTTTGGGGGGCCCAGGTCTTGGTAGGCTTTCTGGCGATTTCGTTGGCCCTGCGCATCTTCTCGGGATTCTATCGGGCCCCGCGAGAGTGGGTATTCTGGACGGGATTGGTCCTCTTTGCGTTCGCTCTAGGATCCTGTCTGACGGGCGATCTTCTCCGTTGGGATCAAGAGGGATATGCCGCCACGCAAACACGGGTCAGCTTTCTTATGCTGCTCCCCAAGGTCGGGGCGAGCCTTTATCGGTTAGCCGCAGGTGGACCTGAATTCGGTCATCATACGCTGACACGGTTTTTCGCCCTCCATGTCGGTGTGCTCGGATTTGGTATGTGGCTATTTGCCTTGGCGCACGCAGCACTGGCAGGACGGGCAAGCCGTGCGGTGGAAACATCGCCTGGCACCTATAAAAACGCTCGGCCGGACCCCCGGTTTCCCGTCGTTGTGCAAGGATTGGTTTGTTTATTGGCCCTCGTCGTTGTCCTCTTGTTTGTTTTCCATCGTGGTCTTCCTGGCATCGGCGAGGTCTCTGCCTGGAAATCTCCCCAGACGAGTTTTGGGGCGGCCCTGGGGGCACCTGCCGATCTCGATCCGGCTCACTTCTATGGAGCAGCCCGACCCGAGTGGTCGTTTCGTGGCTTGTATGGTTTCTCCAACGTATTTCCTGGTGAACTAAAGATTCTCCCGATTTTTGTGATTCCCGGGATCATTGCTGTATTGGTACTTGCAATGCCCATCCTCGGGAGGTGCTCATTCGGCCACTACTGGAATATGCTGCTCACAGTAGCGCTAATCGGTGGCTTGGGGTATTTCACTTATACCTCCTACGCCCATGATAAGCATGACGAGGGCTACCAAGCAGCGAAGACAGCCGCTGATGAAGAGGCCGCGCGAACTGTGGAATTGATTGCTCTGCGGGGAGGTGTACCCCCGGCGGGGGCGTTGGCCCTGTTGCGACAGGACCCCAAGACAGAAGGTCCGCGCGTGTTCGAGCAGCAATGTGTCAGTTGCCACAACTTCTCGACCACGGAGGGGAAACCGTTACTCGGGGATGCCCCTTCGGCCCCGGACCTATTTGGTTTTGCCTCCCGGGAATGGCTTAAGGGGTTCCTTGATCCCAAGCAGATTGTGACGGAGAAATACTACGGGAATACGCGTTTCGCGGCGGGCGCGATGGTCCGCTATGTCGAGGAACGATTCGCAAAGCTCCCTGAGGAGGAGCAAGCGGCCATCATTGCGGCCCTTTCGGCGGAGGCACGACTGCCCGAGCAGCGGAAGATCGATAATGAGCAGTCTGCAGTAATCGCCCGGGGAAGGGAGTTGATTGTCCGCGAGTGTACGCGATGTCACGAATTCCATGGATCGGGGCCCGTGGGACAAGCCCCCGTTTTAACAGGTTACGGTTCTCGGGAATGGCTTCTCGGCCTTGTTGCCTCACCGGAACATGTTGCGTTCTATGGCCTAAGGAACGATCGGATGCCTGTCTACGTCGAGGACAGCTTACGCCCGGAGAAGAATCGCATCACGGATGTCCAGTTGAGCGTGATCGTTGACTTCATCCGTGGCGATTGGCCTAGGCAATCGGAAGGGTCGCAGGATCAAGATGCTGACGATACCCCGCCGGTGACGGTGGCTTACGCCTTGGGGAGATGGGATGCCTCGAAAAAGCCGCTGCCATCAAGGCCAACACAGGACGCGCGGGCCGAGGCAAGATGGCTTTGGAATAAGGAGTTGTGCGGGTTGTGTCATGCCCATACAGGCGAAGGCCCAGATAACATGCCCGCCGTTAGTTCCTCGGCACCTGATCTTGGTGGATTTGCATCCCGTGATTGGATTGCCGGCTTGCTCGATCCCAAACAGGTCGATTCGCCCAAGTACTTTGGCAACAGTGGATTTGCCAAAGGGAGTATGGTGAAGTTTGTCAAAGGCAACCTGAGAGAGTTGATTGATGAAATTGGAAAAGACGAATTTCAAAAGTTGATTGACGCTTTGGCGGCGGAAGCCAAAAAAGACTGGAAGGATGGTGAGGACCCACCAGAACCTGATGAAGATACGGTTCTCCTCTTCGAAGATTTTACGTGCGCGGATTGCCATCGGTTTTATTCCACGGGAAGTTTAGGTCAAGCCCCGGACTTGACCGGTTATGGCTCCAAGAGGTGGTTGGCGGAGTTTATTGCCGATCCCAAGGCTAGGAAATTTTATCGCCAGACCAACGACGGGATGCCCTCCTACCA
>JAKPII010000484.1 GCA_029549885.1 Planctomycetota bacterium | reverse complement strand
CGAACCACACGTCACGATTGAATACCTTCGGGAGATTGGTGAAAAGCACCCCAACGCCGTGGTGGTCTTCGGTGATGATGGGGAAAAATTCGGCACCTGGCCGGACACGAAGAAACATGTTTACGAAGACCGCTGGCTCGAACGGTTCTTCGAGGCCCTCCTCCGTGAACAGGATTGGCTACGAGTGTGCACCCTCGGAGAGGCCTATGACGCCGTTTCGCCTCTGGGCAAAATCTATCTGCCCGATTGCAGCTACCGCGAAATGACCGAATGGGCCTTGCCCACCGAACAACAAAGAGAACTGGAGTCGCTGCGTCATGAGATGAGCGGTGATCCCCGCTGGTCTCGCGTGAGGACTTTCATCCGGGGTGGCTATTGGCGAAACTTCCGCGTCAAATATCCGGAAGCGAACGAAATGTATGCACGCATGATGGAGGTCAGTCGGCGAATCCAAAATGCGATAAGCTCGGCGCCCGCTGACTCCACCTTGCGAGACGCACAATTGGAGTTATATCGTGGCCAATGCAACTGCCCTTATTGGCACGGGGCCTTCGGTGGGATTTATTTGCCTCACCTCCGAAACGCGGTGTACGAACACCTAATTGCGGCTGACAATCTCATCGAACAGCATTTTCGTTCGCAAAGTGCCTGGGTGGATGTGCGGGCCGAGGATTTTGATTTTGACGGGCAGCCTGAGGTTCGCCTTGCCAATGACCACATGGTAGCCTACGTTGCGCCCTTCCGTGGTGGCCAACTCTACGAATGGGATGTCCGGTCCATCAGGCGAAACCTGCTTGCCACGATGACGCGGCGTCCGGAAGTCTATCACGATAAGGTGCGCGCGGGTGCGAGCGGTCATCACGAGGGGTGTGCTAGCATCCATGATCGTGTCGTCTTCAAACAGGCTGGTCTGGAGTCACAGATTCAGTATGACCGCTATCCGCGGAAGTCACTCATCGACATGTTCTACAGTCCCGAGACGACACTGGAACAGGTGAGGTCGGGCCAAGCTGTTTACTGGGCCGATTTGAGTAACCTCCAATATGAAACAACGATTCACGCCAATCCTGATCGTGTCCGAGTAACGCTCAGCCGCGAGGCCACGGTTTTGGATCAAACCGTGCGGGTAACTAAGGCGATCCTCTTGAGTGAGGGCAGTCCCATTCTTGAGGTCGCTTATCGCCTGGAAAATCTTCCCGCCGATCGGCCACTACTTTTTGCCGTGGAGTTGAACGTGGCGGGACTTCCTGCCAATGCCGATGACCGTTTCTTTGAAAGCCTGGAGGGAGCGAGACTCGGGCATCTGGGGACCCAGTTGGACCTTGAGGAAACCCCAGGCTTGGCCTTAGTGGATAGTTGGTTAGGCTTGCGACTCCAGCTGGCCTTTTCTCGCCCGACAAATCTATGGACGTTCCCCGTGGCGTCAGTCAGTCAATCCGAAGGCGGTTTTGAACTGGTCCACCAGTCGGTAGCAATTCAACCGCACTGGTGGGTGACACCTGACGCCACAGGGCGCTGGTCGGTGATGATGCGGTTTCTTGCAGATACGTCGGCTGCTTCTCAACGGGAGTCGGTTGCAGAGCTTGCGACAGCCAGTGTGTAAACGGGGAGCAGCCAGGGGTGGCTTTTTCCGCCACCTTCCCATCGAGGAGATGGTTACGCAACCGCCCGCTGCATGGCGCTCTGGCGACGCACGACTTCAGCCACAAATTCTTCAAAGACACGCAGGTCCAGTGCGGAAGCCGCCTCGCACTCGGGGTGATATTGAACGCCAATGGCGAACCAATCCGGGTCCTGGCTTTCAATGACCTCGATAATCCCGTCGGGTGCCACGGCCGACACTTTGAAGATGGGAGCCAAGTCGAGTACGGCCATGTGATGCCGACTAGCGACTCGAATCTCACCATCGCCGTAGACACGCTTCGCGAAGGTCTTAGGGCTAACAACAAGCCCGTGCCGATGATAGGGATCATGTGGATCCCGATGATCCATGGCATTGGAGAAGTCGTCGCGGATATTCAATGACAGTGTTCCACCCTGTGACACGTTGAGCAGTTGCATGCCAGCACCGATTCCCAGAACGGGCATATGACGTTCGGCGATGAGCTTGACCAGAAGGCGGTCAAAGTCTTCCCGGCGGGGGTGCATCACCCGGGTGGTGGGATGGTGATAACAGCCATCGCGTAAAGGATCCAGATCGTCGCCGCCGATAAGCACGAAGCCATCAACGGCATCCAGCGCTTGTTCAATATCACGGCGATGGACAAGTGGTGGGATCGCAACCGGGACGGCTTGTGCCCGAATCAGGCAATCAAAATAGCCGGCCGGAAGTTCTGCGACATATCCTTTCGATTCCACCTTGCCGAAATCCATGTTCAGACCAATGAGAGGCTTGCGACGCATTGTTTACCTCCTTGTTTAAGCGATCCTTTGCCTGAGAAACGAGACATGACCACGGAACGGGGCTTACCGATTGAACTCGTCAAACGAAGAACGTTCAAGAGTAAGTCTGAATAGCACAGTCCTTAAGATGGTCGTTTGGGGGAGAGGCACGTTGGGGATGGGCCTGGAACAATAGCTTCGGAAGAGTCCGGAAAAGGCGAAACAAGAAAGAATTGCTAACTCTGATCACCAGCATCGCCTCCATGCGAGTTGTGTGGGCTATCGACGACCTCTCGTTTGTTAGACTATGTCAGCAGATAGAGTTTCAACGCTTTTGCCGACGTGACGCGCTCTTGTCGTCCTGCCTCATCCATCCCTGCGTAGGCCAAATGTGACGCGTGCCATCCCACTGCTGACGTGATACGGATGACTTGGCACGCTCGCGAAGCCCGTTTTCATGAAGAATGTAGCGACCTATGTTCGCTTGTCAACACAACCTCAAGATTTTGGCGAATTTCGTTGGCGGGCACAAAAAGTTGTGGTGACGGCATTGCTTGTATTGTTCGCGCCAACGACGTATCTGCGTCAGTCGTGGGTCGCTTCGTGTGAAAGGCGAGCCCAATTTGCCATTCTGGCTTTGACGCACATCACCTTTGCGATGAAAAGGCCGTGCGGTAAAGTAGGAGAACGCGGAGGCAAACACCAAGACATGATCTTCGCGTATGATGGGGGTGCGGACCTCTCTGGTAAACAACGGGATGATTGATCAAGGGACTAGCGTAAGGGCGTCGTTATGAGGCGTTTGATATTTGCCTGTCTTGTCAGCGTTACGGTCGGCGCGTTGGCAGCTGTGGCCGCCGTGAAGTCCGGTTTGACCGGTGGTGATCGGTACATGATCGATCAACCTCAAGATCGCCAAGCGGCCTTTGCCGAACCATGGTTCCCACAAGGGTCCGAGGGTCCCGGAAGCCTACCGACGTGGACTGCATCACCGACTCCCTGGACCGTAAGCACTGCACAAGGCCAGTTTGTCTTCACGCAGAGTGCACCAGGCTGGGAGGCCTTTCTGCCTCCAGTGGGACAGTACACCCCAGATGAGATCGTCAACATTGCCGTCTATGAAAAGGTCAACAAGAGCGTCGTTAATATTCGAACCAAGAGTATTCAGGAAGGGGCCTTGTTCTTCATGAATATCATCACGGAAGGGGAGGGGAGTGGTAGCGTCATCGATCGGCAGGGACACATCCTCACGAACTACCATGTGGTGGAAAATGCCCGGGCTATCTCTGTGACGCTTCATGATGGGATGGCCTATGATGCCCAGCTAGTGGGTGCAGATCCGCCGAGTGACATTGCCGTCCTCAAAATCGATGCACCATCTGAGAAGTTGTTCCCAGTGACCTTTGGTGACTCAACAAATCTGAAAGTGGGTCAACGGGTTTTCGCCATTGGTAACCCGTTTGGATTGGAACGAACGTTAACGACGGGAATCATCTCCAGCCTTAATCGTTCGCTACCCAATCCACGTAGTCAACGCATGCTGAAGCAAATGATTCAGATTGATGCCGCAATCAATCCGGGAAATTCCGGTGGTCCCCTCTTGGACAGTCACGGGTTGGTTATTGGCATGAATACGGCCATTGCGAGTCGAACCGGTGAGAGCGCCGGCGTGGGATTTGCCATTCCTGTGAACACGATTGCCAGGGTAGTTCCCCAGTTGATCCGCACGGGACGTGTCATCCGGGCTGATGCCGGAATTCTTCAAGTGTTAGAAACGGACCAGGGCATCTTAATCGCCTCCCTCAAACCGGGCGGGGCAGCGGAGCGGGCAGGGCTGCAAGGATTCCGACTGACGAAAAGGACTCGCCGGCAGGGGCCGCTCGTCTTCGAATCGACCGTTATCGATCGCTCGACGGCCGACTTAATCATTGCGGTTGATGGAAAGCCAGTAAAGACGGTGGATGATCTTCTGACCGTCTTGGAGAGCAAGCAACCGGGCGAGAAGGCGATTTTCACCATCATTCGGCAAGGACGGCAAATGGATGTCCCCCTGATCCTCGATGCCGAGAATTGATCCCCTTGGGAAGGAAAACGGTGTTGGAGGGACCGGTAAAGGCCATGGCTTGCTTCCCGAACGGGCAAAGCTCATCCGCGTTTGGCACCCTAGGGCCAATGCAAACGGAGTAAATCACGCTCGGCCCAGAAGTTATCAGTAGGCCGTTTCTCGAGCGGGCCGAAAATTGGCTTTCGAGAGGGCGTCACCTATTGGTGGTGGGCCCGACGCCGATACATCTCGGCGGCGACATCGCGGGATGCCTGAATGATCTCCGGATACGGTGTATCGCAGACGTCCAGGAATCCAATCTGATAATTCTCGCCATCACCGCGGCCCGTGGTGGCTTGGTCCATGTATTGGAACCAATGGGTCCCAACTATTTGGGGGTGATCCAACGCACTCTGGACATATCGACGATAGGCCTCGGCACGCTCGACTTGATCGGCCGTTTCGCGCAGCCCGGGGTGAAACATGCCGCGATCGAGTGCCCCGAAGTGGAATTCGCCGATAATCACCGGCTTATCCACCCCTTGGGGAAGTGTAAAACTCGCAACACTAACTTCGTAGCGATTGAAACTGATAATATCGCAGTATTTGGCGGCGGCGCGAATGGCCCGCTCATTAACCCAGGCAAACCGGCAACCAAGATAGAGCTTGTTCGGTCCAACGGCCTTAATGGCCTCTCGGCAGCGCCGGAAATATGTCTCCGCAATCTCGCTGTAGAATGCGCCAAGATCACTTTCCGCCTTCTTGCGATCAGGCTCATCAGTGACTTCCAGAAAATTCTCCCAAGATTGGTACTTGGTTCCCCATACTTCATTTAACTTCTCCACCGTACCGTATTTCTGCTTTAACATCTCCATAAAAGCCTTCTTGGCCGGTTGTTCTGCTGGCGAACGAACCGTGGCCAAGGCGAGCGACACATCGTCTCCCCAGCTAAGTTCGTTGTCCACAAAATAACCCAAGCACCAGGGGTCGATCACTGATTGGTTCGCTTCTCGCGCCATTGCCTCACGCAAAGGTTGGTCAAAAGTTGGGTCGAAGGGGTCGGGGAATTGACCCCAATAACCGGTTGATCCTTCGATTTTTCGTTTTCCAGACGATAAGGTCACCACATAAGGTGTCTTTTTTTCGCGGTAGATGGCCGGATCGGACCAGTTTCCGATAGTATTCAGTCCCCAGCTCCGCAACCGGCGATGGGCGCGCTCGTTGAAGGCCGCTTCCCAATTCTCTCCATACTTTCGTAGCAGGTTGGCACCGGAAAAGCAGAATTGCTCATAGGGGGAACGCTTTTGGTAATACCCATGCGGTGCCCATCCCGCCCGACTGTAGAAAAGGCCGAATGGTCCATCGCGAGCAGGCAATTCAAACCAGTGTTCGCGGTCCGTGATTGGGGTCGTGGCCGTCGTTGCACGTACACAATCGATCCCGTGAGACCAAAACAAACACCCCTCCGGATCCACCAACCACCATCGGCCGTCGTGTTTCGTTACCCAGAAATGGCCCTTTGCTTCGAGTTTTGGCCCGCCAATCCAACCGCCAAATTGATTCCAGTCGCTCGGACCGGGATGTTGCGCTAAATCCTGATCTTCTTCTGCAATTCGGGCTCGCAATTCTTCAATGGAGTGCGTCTTACCGGGCCAGTCAGCGTGCCGGTACTGCCCGAACATGTCAATCATGGGAAACAACCGGCTCGTTATCCCGTTCCACCACTGGGGCTTTTGGAATTTCCCAGAGGCAGCCACATTTTCGATTGTCAAAAAAGTGCCCTCAACAGGACCACGGATATTGAGGGCCAGTTCCTCCACCGCGTTGACGGCGATACCTCGCTCCGGATCCATAAGGGCTGGGTAGCCCCGCATTCCAAAAAAGACGTCTTTCAACTGTGTTGGTACGGCCCTCCGGAGAGTTAACCGTAGAAAGTGGGACTCGCCCGGTTTCATGACATAATCGCGAGACAGTGACTTATCTTTGGCTCGAACCCGCCACTGAACACGAATCTCTTTTTCGAGCCGGTTTTGCACCTGAATGCCGACGTAACAAAAGTCACTCAGATCCCAAGAACCATCTTGAGAGCGAAAGCGAATGGCCACATTTTCCGCCACGCCCTTGGCCTGGACATGAGCAACCTTTCTACCATCTGGTAATTTTTCGTAGATAATTGTGGCCCTATCGGCGGTGATCCCGGTTTCTTGGTCGGGCGTCCAAAGCCCTCGGTTCTGGGCCTCCGAGGGAGCAGCAAACCATATGATGACCAACAGACCGATGGCCAGTTGGGAGAAATGTTGCATGCGTCCAACCGAGAGCGCCGAGCGAGTTACCTTCATTGTTTTTTACCTCATGCGGATTGTTATTGTTGACGTGAAATATCTGATCTCCGTATTCGCCAAACACCCTCGCAGGTTTGGAGTGCTCATCAAACTGTGCCTATCGTACGATTCGAGCACAGCCTATGCAAGCGTTCTAGCTTGGTAGCGAGGCGTTTGTGATGTAACCCTCACGCATGGGAAGCAGTTTTACGCCCGGATTCGCATCCGATTTGGACAAATTCCATAGCTGCCAAACGATTTGGCCATTCAGTTTTGCTCGCGGATTACCATCCGATTTGAAGAAATACGACGCACTTTGTACCAATTTTGGAGGGAGGTGTGCCGTTACTTCGCGTGTGGAGCCTATTGGTGATCCATCATGTTCGCCCACCACGAGCGCGCGTGAGTTTCAAAGGTAAGCACATCAGATGGTTACAACGAAGTGGGCCGGTTGTGCTGGGCCACCACGAAGAAAGTGATCTTGATTTTGTTCGGGCTCGTCGACGCTCAAGCGCGCCTAGCCGGCGGTTGACAAGGGAAACACCTCTGCCAAACTAAAAGAGACAGCAGGATGGTCATTTCTTGAGGACATGAGGGTTCTTATGGCTATTTTCGTTGTCTGTCCGGGATGTCGCACTCGTTTCACTGTCAGTGATCAATTTGCTGGGCGCAGCGGCCCTTGTCCCAAATGTAAGACTATTATCCAAATCCCGAAACTGAACGAGCAGGTCGTCATTGAGGAACCGGAGCAGTTTGCCGATGGAGGCCGGGGTATCTCTGGGCAACTAACAACAAAGCCGCTCGCCCGAGTTGAGACGGCGATTAAACCCGTTCACATCTTGATTGCCGTCGGGGCGTTTGTGATTGTCTTGGTCGTTACGCTTGTCTTGGGCCAGTTGGATATCTTCCATCAGCAAGTGTGGCTTCATGCTATCGGACTAGTCCTCGTGGGAGTTCCTGCGGCGGCGATGAGTTACGAGTTCCTCCGTCATCAAGATGATCTAAAGCCGCTTCGGGGGAGAAACTTGATCATCCGTTCTCTGGCGTGTGCGGTGGGTTATCTCATCATTTGGGGATTGTTTAACTGGCTTGTTGCCAATTTTGTGACCGAAGAGCTGTGGACGTGGGCGATTGTCTTACCGCCCGCCTTTGCTGCTGGAGGATTCGTTGCTTACGCGGCCATGGAACTGGACTATTCCGCCGGGATTTTGCATTTTACGTTTTTCTCGCTGATCGCACTCGTTCTACGTTGGGCGGCAGGCTTTGGGTGGATTTGGAACTTGCCGCAACCCGTCTATCCCACGTAGTCACCCGGCGAGTTGGCTGATGGAAGGCACTCTTGCCCTGACCATCTCAGCCCGATTCCATCGAGATGTCGCCTCCGGCCTTCTGCGATCTGCGAGCAAAAATGGGTTTGCCAATGCCCGATGGCAGATCATTCGGATACTGTTGGTAATTTGCTTGCATCTCGCCGTCAAGCACATCGCCGTGGTATCGCTCGAAACACTCGACGACCTCAGGTGTCAGGAATCGGCTTGGAAGGCCCATGCCATAGCGGCTGTCGGCAAAAGATGGGGATACGTAGTACCGAACCGGGGTATAGACGTAAAGAACGCGTCTGGCTCGCGTCATAGCAACATAGAATAGGCGTCGCTCTTCTTCGATTTCCGCCTCCGAGCCGGTAGCCATGTCGGAAGGGATGTGGCCGTCTGTCGCATTGATGATGTAAACGACGTCCCATTCGAGGCCTTTGGCTGAATGAATCGTACTTAGGATAAGGAAGTCGTCATTCAAATCGGGCTTGCCGGCGAAGTCTTGCGTGGAATTCGGCGGATCAATGGCAATCTGGGCAAGGAATGTCTGGCGGTCCTTATATCGGGAGGCGATCTGCTCCAACTGCTCCAAATCCTTGGCGCGAGGGATCGGATTGTCGTACAACACGGGTAACATTGGCTCGTAAAAGATCCGCACCCGATGGATTTGGGCCGCAACGGGGAGATTGCGACTCGCAACGTCCTCCATGACGGAGACAAACGATGGCCAGATATCGGCAGAATCACGGGATGGATTGATCTCTTTCCAAGGATCGAAGGAAGGTTGCGGAGAAGATGCCACCTGCTCCAGCAACTTCTGAGCCTTAGCCGGGCCTATGCCGGGAAGCAAACAAAGGACCCTCACGCCGGCGACCACATCGCGGGGGTTTTCGGCAAGCCGGAGAAATGCCAGAAGGTCCTTGATGTGGGCAGCCTCCAGGAACTTAAGTCCCCCATATTTGCGATAGGGAATCTCCCGGCGTGTTAACTCGGCTTCTAGGGGGAGGCTGTGGTGCGAGGCCCGAAAGAGCACGGCCTGGCGTCGCAAATCAGTGCCCAGCTCATGATGAGCGAGGACTTCGCGGATGATCAAATCGGCTTGCTCATATTCGTCATCACAGGTAACCAGGCGCGGTAAACAACCCGCCCGCTGTTCTGACCATAGGTTCTTTGTGAAGCGTTCCTTCGCCGACGCCATGACGGCATTGGCCGCCCTCAGGATGGGCATCGTGCTGCGGTAATTCTGTTCAAGGGTGACAATTCTCGCTGAGGGATAATGCTTGGGAAAGTCGAGAATGTTCTTGACTGTGGCACCACGAAAAGAATAAATCGACTGAGCGTCATCGCCAACAACAGTGACGCCTTGTCCAGAAGGAGATAAGGCGTAAAGAATCTGGGCCTGAATTGGATTAGTATCTTGGTATTCATCGACGAGGACAAACGAAATCCGTTTGCGGATATGTTCTGCGATTTGGCTGTGGGACAATAGCTTTAACCATTGCATGAGCAAATCGTCGTAGTCCAAGGTGGCGTATTCTGCCTTTCGTTGGCAATACACCTCGAAAAGTTCGGCCAGTTCGGAGTGCCAATGGCAGCACCAGGGAAAAGTACTTTCTAACACGGTTTCCAGTGATTCGCCGGTATTCACCATGCGGCTGTAAATGTCGACGCAGGTTCCTTTCTTAGGAAATCGCCTGTCGGTTTTTTCGAGTTTCAACTCGGAGCGAACCACGTTCATCAGATCTTCTGCGTCGGACCGATCAAGCACGGTGAAGTTGGGAGGCAGACCGATGTAGTGCCCCAGTTGTCTGAGGAATCGTAGGCCAATGGCATGAAATGTCCCTCCCCAGATGTGGGATGTGTGGGTCGACTCCTGCGAAAGACCCAAACGACTGAGCAGTGAACTGACTCGCCGGATCATCTCCTCAGCTGCGCGGCGGGTAAATGTCAGAAGCATAATCGAGTGAGGAGAGACCCCATGGGCGACAAGCCAGGCCACCCGGTGGACAATGGTGGCAGTCTTTCCCGTACCCGCTCCGGCAACGATCAAAAGAGGCTGCTGACCGTGTTGGACGGCTTCCCGCTGCTGGGAATTCAAAGGTCCCAAGATGACATCCTGAATTGACGGTAGCATAGCCTTCCTCCTTGAGCCGGACAAAGCGATTGGCCATCCAGTGATCCAAGCGGGAAGACCTTCACCTGCCGACGCCCGGATGGAACGTATAGAATCATTATAAAACCTGCTCAGTGTGGTCAAAAGCCCAAAAGGAGCGGCAAAGTGCCCTTGTTTCTTACCATAGAGACGACGTGCGATGAGACGGCGGCTGCCCTGGTGACGGACCAACTTGAGGTTCTCTCCTCAGTGGTTGCCTCCCAGGATAAGCTTCACCAGAAGTACGGAGGTGTAGTTCCTGAGTTAGCCTCCCGTGCCCACATGGAGCGTATTCTGCCGGTCATTCATGAAACTATTGTGCGGGCAGGCGTCAAACTGGACGATATTACCGCGGTAGCTGTGGCCTACACGCCGGGTTTGGCGGGTTCCCTTTTAGTTGGCCTAACGGCCGCCAAAGCATTGTGTGTTGCTCTTGATCGACCGCTGATCGCTATCAATCACTTGCAGGCCCATATTTACGCCTGCCGGATGGCTGCCGGTGAGGACGTCTTTCCTTGTGTGGGGCTGGTGATCAGTGGTGGCCATACCTGCCTTTATCGCTGTCTGAATGCACTGGATTTTGAGTTGCTCGGCTCCACCTTGGATGATGCAGCGGGAGAGGCTTTTGACAAGGTCGCCGCCATGCTGAAGCTGCCTTATCCAGGCGGTCCGTCCATCGAGAAGGCTGCGATTGGTGGTGATCCCAAGAAATACAAGTTTCCACGGGCCTTTCTTGACAATCCCGATTGCTTGGATTTTAGTTTCAGCGGGCTGAAAACCGCCGTTCGCTACGCCATTACCGGGCCTGGGAGACACGATTGTTCCCAGGTTGATCTGCCAAAGCAAACGGTTGCCGATTTAGCAGCGTCATTCCAAGAGGCCGTGGTCGATTGCCTGGTGGGCAAGAGCCTACAGGCCTTGGAGGCAACGGGTTTGAGCACGCTCTGCGTCGGCGGTGGGGTCGCCGCTAATCGCCGCTTAAGGGAGCGACTCGAAGAAGAAGCAAGAGAGCGGAATATTCGGCTGATCATTGCCCCGCCGCGACTGTGTACGGACAATGCCGTCATGGGCGCTATCGCCGTAGAGCGCTGGCGTGCCAAGCTCTTTGCGCCGCTTGACCTCGATGTGGAACCAGGGGTGGTTCGACGCGACACCGCTTCGCGCAAATAAAAACCCTCCCGTGACAGGAGGGTACCGCATCGCCCACCGGTTCGAGACAGATGTCGCCAAATTACATCGATTTGAACTACTCGCGAACGACGTAGTCGATCACGAGGACTTTATCCAAGTGAGGACGGAGTAACTGCCCAAACGCTTTGTGCTCAGGATGGGGTAGATAGGCATCCCGGTCTTGGACATTCTTGAACGTCAAGATAAAGCAATGCGTAAAACCTTGAGAAAGGTTCTCCACGCTGCAATCGGTTCCCCATTCAAAGCCGGCGATCTGAGGGATCTTGCTTGGCAAGGCT
>JAKPII010000473.1 GCA_029549885.1 Planctomycetota bacterium | reverse complement strand
GAGGTTTGGTAATAATTCATGAATTTCCCGTCGTTGCAGCGGAGGGGCCAATTGGGTAAAAAGACCCTTCGCAGCATTTCCCATCGATTGACAAAACGGTGATAACGGAAAGGAGTGTCCCATGTTAAGCCCCAAGATGTTGCAGGCTTTGAACGATCAGATCAATGCCGAGCTCTATTCCTCGTACCTTTACCTGGCGATGGCCGCCCGCTGTGAAGCCCTTGACCTTCCCGGGGCCGCTCACTGGTTGCGTCTCCAATCCAAGGAAGAGCACGAGCACGCCATGAAGTTCTTTCAGTACGTGAACGAACGGCGTGGTGAGGTCAAGCTGCAGGCCATTAAGGAGCCGCCGTGTTCTTGGAACAAGCTTTGCCAACTCTTTGAGGATGTCCTCGCTCACGAGCAATACATCAGCAAGCGGATCAACGATCTGGTTAAATTAGCTCGGGACGAAAACGACTACGCCACCGAGAATTTCCTGCAGTGGTTCGTGAAAGAGCAAGTGGAGGAAGAGGCCACCGTGGATGCCGTCATCAAGCGGCTCCGACTGGTCGGAGAGATGCCCCAGGGGCTGTTCTTCATCGATCGAGAACTGGGCCAGCGAAGTTGAGGGCTATCGCGTTCGCTCGGCCGGTAAAAACCTGTTGATCTTTAACACGCAATTGCCTTAACGGCGCAGGATCGAGATGGTTCTGCGCCGTTTTTTGTTTACAAGCCACCGCGGATTCGGGCAAGTTGCCGATCCAGCCGTTGGGGCGAAACAGGGATAGCCGTCCCCAAGGCCTGGGCAAATAGGGAGATGCGGAATTCTTCCAGCATCCACCGGTAAAGGACGAGTTCTGGATCGAAGATATCCAACTCCTGATGGAATTGACGGCGCTGGAGGAAGGCCTCCCAATACGGGCGGAAAACGGCCATCGCTTCACGATCGCGAAAGACCCCGCCCAGCCGCAAGGCCTCAATCCGTCGGGAGATGCCGCGGAAGTATCGGGGGTACTGTCGTAGCCAGTTCCAAGGTGTGTGCGTCAGAAAGCCGGGACAGGTCAATTCCGCCAGTTGTTCTTGGATGTCCGCCCGAGATTCCTCCCATTGCACGGACTCGGCATTTTGTAACGCGACCGCCGCTTGGTGGTAGGTTTCCAAAAGGGGACGAATCAAGGAAAGGACTTCCTGCACGGCCAGGGGAAGTCGTTTGAGCCCCATCCGAAACAGGCGGCGGTACTCTGCCCGTGTCCGGGGCAGATTTCCCCACTCGCCGATCTGCCACGGTCCCACGAGGCTTTCGTCCAAAAAGGCACGATCGATGAGCGCCAGCAGGAGTTGATTCTGAAAGTCGAAACCTGGTAACGTGGCCGCCATAAGGCGCAGGCGATCACAGTCCGGGAATTCATCCCACCGTGGATCGAGATGGGGTAAGACGGCAATGGCAAGGAGGCGTCGAATTCCAAACCGCGACTGGTGGGCGGCCCGGGCGGGGCTGTCCGCCAAACGGAGCGAAACCGTATTTCCCGCGTCCACCAACATAGGGAAGGCCTTGACGGGAATATCGCCACGGCGGACTTCGATCTCCTCCGGCAAAAGATCAAAGTCCCAATCGGTCAGTCCATCCCGATTCCAATGGGGATCGTCAATGGCAGAAAATGCCACCGCCTGTCTGGTCCCCAACTTTTCGCGGAGTTCCGTCCAGTTTCGTCCCTTGGCGACCACCTTACCCTCGGCATCGACAACCTGGATCGACATGTGCAATTCCGGGGGAATTTTGTCCAACTGAAAATCCTCGGGACGAATAGTCTCCCCGGCCAAGCGGGATAAAACTTCGGCCACTGCCGGAAGGAATCGACCTTGGCCGAAAGACAGCATCTGAAGGGTCTGGCGGGCGGTCTCTTGCACCGGGATGAGTCGCCGCCGTTTTTCCTTTGGCAACGACTTGATGAGAGCAGCGATCTTGCTTTCCAGCATGCCCGGCACAAGCCATTCCAAGCGACGGGGATCTAAGCAGTGGAAGAGCTCCAGCGGCACCGTCACGGTGACCCCGTCGTTGGGTTGTCCTGGCTGAAAACAGTATGTCAGCGGCAGCGGAGCCTTTTCCACCAAGAGATGGTCGGGAAACTGCTTGTCGATGTCGGGCGGGGGTTCTTCGCGGACCACATCGCTTGGCCGCATGTGCAAGATGTTGGGATCGCTCTTTGACGCCTCGTTCCACCAATGAAGAAGGCCGTCCAAATCATACACATGGGAGGGGATCCGCTGATCGTAAAAATCGAACTGGGCCCATTGTCCCAATAGGAGATCGACTCGCCGCAGTTTTACCTGAGCGGTTTCCATCTCGCGAACGAGCCGCTGATTGTGGACAAAGAAGGCCGCATCGCAATGGATTTCCCCTTCAACCAGGCCGTGCTGGATGAGCATTTCGCGGGCAGTTTGCGGATCGACCGGTCCCAAAGGCGTTCGACGTCGCGGCACCACCGGCAAACCAAAGAGCGTCACTTTTTCATAGACCATGGCCGCCCCATAACGGCGACTCCAATACGGGTCCACGTAGGACTTTTTGATAAGATGGGGTGCCAATACCTCGACCCACGCCGGGTCAATCTTGGCACATATCCGCAGGTAGCGCCGCCCCGTCTCGACCAACTCGGCAGCGACAACCCAGGGTGGTTTGCTCTGAAACACGCCCGACCCTGGCCAAAGATACGCCTTGCCCCCGCTCGCCACAGTGTATTCGTACCGATTGTGACGCATGGCGACGTTAGAAAGAAGCCCCGTCAAGATGGCGCGGTGGATTGCCGCTGCGTCGTTCCGTCGCTTGGTGATTTTCATACCGGACTCGGTCACGATTTCCTGGAGTTCCCGGAAGATATCGGCCCACTCCCGCAACCGGTTATACGACAAAAAGTTCTGTTGGCACGCCTTCTGAAGCTGGTTGCGCGACAGCTTTTCCTTCAGGTTTTGATAGAAATCCCACAGTTTCAGATAACCGAGGAAATCCGAGTCCGGATGGCGGAACGCGGCGTGAGCCAGGTCGGCCTCCTCAGCCCTTTCCGCGGGCCGCAACCGTGGGTCATCAACTTCCAGGGCTGCCGCAATGATCAAGACCTCGTGAAGACACCCTTCCTCGTGTGCGGCTAAAATCATCCGCCCGATGCGAGGATCTACAGGAAGCTTGGCCAACCGGCGTCCTAGCGGTGTCAGTTTTCCTTCCTCGTCAACGGCCCCGATTTCAAAAAGCGTTTTGTACCCATCGCGGATGGCATCCGCGCGGGGGGCATCCAAAAAGGGAAAGGTCTCGACTTGGCCAAGATTCAAGGCCATCAGTTGCAGGACGACCGATGCGAGGTTGGTTCGGAGAATTTCCGGCGGGGTGTAGCGGTCGCGGACCAACAGGTCCTCTTCGCTGAAAAGGCGGATACAAAGCCCCGGCCCCTCCCGACCGCAACGGCCTTTTCGCTGCTCCGCCGAGGCCTGTGAGATCGGCTCGATCGGCAAACGTTGGGTCTTGGTGCGAGGAGAATACCGACTCAGCCGGGCAACTCCGGGGTCAATGACGTACTTGATCCCGGGGACCGTGAGAGAGGATTCCGCTACGTTGGTCGCGATGACAACCCGCCGTTGTTTGTGGGGCTGAAAGATCCGCTGCTGTTCCGTGGCCGAAAGACGCGCGTAGAGCGGCAGTAGCTCGATATCTCGGAACCGCGGATCGCCGCTCGCCCGGGCTTTCAAAAGACGCATTGTTTCGTGGATGTGCCGCTCCGTGGGCATGAAGATGAGGATGTCACCAGGCCCTTCAGCGAGGACCTCCTCCATGGCTGCCACCACGGCAGATTGCCAGTCGATTTCCCCTGTGGATTCGTCGGGAAGTGGCGGGCGATAACGAACCTCCACCGGATAAGACCGACCAGGCACCTCGATAATCGGAGCAGGTCGCTGTCCCAGGGCGAAATGCTGGGCAAAGCGCTCGGCATCCAGTGTGGCCGACGTGATAATGACCTTTAAATCTCGACGCCGCCGGAGCAACTGATGCAAATAGCCCAGGAGAAAGTCGATATTGAGCGATCGCTCATGGGCTTCGTCAATGATGATCGTGTCATAATGTTCGAGAAAACGGTCACTCTGGGTCTCCGCCAGCAAGACCCCGTCCGTCATTAGTTTGATGTAGGTTTCGGGCGAGGTGACGTCAGAAAAACGGACCTTGTAGCCGACCTCCCGGCCTAGCGTGACACCAAGCTCCTGGGCGATACGGGTGGCGATGGATCGGGCGGCAATTCGCCGGGGCTGTGTGTGGCCGATCAAGCCTTCAATCCCACGCCCAATTTGGAGGCAGATCTTTGGCAACTGGGTGGATTTACCGGAGCCGGTTTCGCCACAGACGATGACCACCGGATTTGCCCGAATCGCCTCGGCAATCTCATCACGTTTTGCAAAAATCGGCAAATTGGGGAGGATTTCGACATAAGGCCGCTCGGTGAGTCGTTTTCGGCGGAGGGTGACCGAGGCCTCGAGTTCTTCCTCGAATCGCCGCACTTCCTCATCGGAAAGCCGACGATCGCGCGCACGCGTACAAAGGCGACGCAGCCACCGTCCCAAGCGGAAACGGTCGGCACGCATTGCCTCATTGATTTGACGTTCCAGTCGGCTTAACTCGCGGCCGGTCAACAACAATCTTTCGCTCCCTTTTATTGACTGTCGGCTCCGTACCAACGTAAAAGTCTGGGCATCTTTCGCTCTGGCGTCATTCGGCGCCATGATGGCCAATTGTCGAAAGCCCTTTTTTCAAACTGTATCGGTTCATTCGTTAAAGGGAAATACATGGCCGATAAGGGAAATGATGAGCATTTCGAATAAACGTGCGGCATGACGTTGTCTATCATTGCCTATTGAGAAATTTTTTGGATAAAATGTCAAAGGAGTTTGCTAGCTGCGTCCTGTCGGTTGCGGACCGGTCATGGTTTCAACCCGAGGGGACCTTAGGAAATCAAGAGTGCGTGCTGGGAAGGAGTAGGGAGGACGTCCTTTAAAGACCGCGGCGAAGGCTGGCTGGGCCTACATTGTGGCGCTACGTCGCCATTGAGCTTGTCTGATGTCTCATAACGGTGTCAATGACAGATCGGTCGAAAGTCCGCCTACGGCCGTTTCATGGTGGGCAAGGGCGCGGGTCTGGATTGCCACGTTGGTCGTGCTGGCGATAGCGCTGGCCGTGTCGGGCTACATCTGGCGGGTGACAGCCCAACGGGAAACCATGCGGATTGTCAGCCAGTGCAGTCATCAATCGCAGTTACAGGTCCAGAACATCGAGTTCAAACTTCAGCAAAGCCAGAACCTATTGCAGTTTTTGCGATCCTTTTTCGCGGCTTCGGAAGATGTCCACCGCTACGAGTTTGCCGAGTTCTGTCGGTCTCACTTGGATAATATTCCCGTGGTGAAGTTCGCCGCCTGGGCGCCGGTGACTTATCCCGATGGATTTGAAACGCTGGCAGAGTGTGCAGATCGCCACGGCGTTGCGAACTTTCAACCCTGGGAACTTGATGAAGCGGGGCAAAGGACCTTTGTCCAAACGCGACCCCAGCATTTCCCGATCCTTTTCATCGAACCGTCACCCCCATTTGATCGCCTTGTGGGGCTAGACATCGCATCAATTCCTTCCTGGGCGGAGGCTCTGGAGGAGACAATTATGATCGGCGAGGTGGACGTCCATTTTTTGGAAGGTGTCCCCGCCATCGATGAGGTCGTTTTTGAAGCCGATTCAGGAGTTGGTTCCTCAAGTCTTCTCGAATCCGAAGAGGAAACGTTTTCCACCCAGTACAGCCGAAGTTCGGCGGCAGGCCTTGCCCCACGAAAATACCTCGCCATCTGTTCACCGGTTTTTTTCGGCGGATATATCCCGGAGAACCCGTTTGAACGGCTCACCCAATGTGGCGGTGTCCTTGTGTGTGTTGTTGATGTCCAGGAGTTGCTGCGTCCCCTGAAACGCTGGGCAGCGGTCGAGGGAATTAACTTTCGCTTGGTTGACCTCCAAGGAACCTCGCAACATGTGGTGGAGGCTTGGGAAAGGCCGTCCTCCCGAACGGAGCGCTTGCTTCAAACGTATCCCACGTCGAGTTGGGATATTCGGTTGCCCGGTCGCGTCTGGCGGGTGATTACCCAACCGACCGCGACTTACGTTGCTTCGCGCCGAGGATCAGGAAGTTGGGGTGTTTTGGCCGCGGGCACGTTATGCTCGTTTTTGTTGGCCCTTTACGTCAACGTCATTGGTGGTCGCTCGCTCCGTATTCAACAGTTGGTGGCGGAGAAGACTCACGAACTACGGGAAACGAACCGGCGATTGGAGGCCGAGATTGAGCAGCGGGAGAAAGTGGAAAAAGGCTTGCGCGACTCCGAGGCCTTGTACTCGTCTCTTGTGGAAAGCCTCCCGCTTCACGTCTTGCGCAAGGATCGTGAGGGGCACTTTACGTTTGCCAACACTGCATTCTGTCATCTTGTGGGAAGGTCGCGAGAGGAGATCTACGGCAAGACGGACTTTGATTTTTACCCACCCGATTTGGCCTCGAAATACCGCCGGGACGATCGCCGTGTCATGGAAACCGGCGAGATTTTTGAGGACATCGAAGAGTACGAAAAGGATGGTGAAATCCGGTACGTCCAGGTCTTGAAATCGCCCGTACGGGATCATGCGGGGAACATTGTTGGGGTGCAAGTGGCGTTTTGGGATGTGACCGAAAAGGTTGCCGTCCAAAGAGCCTTGGAAAAGGCCAAGCAAGCGGCAGAAGAGGCCAATCGGGCCAAGAGCGATTTCCTGGCTAACATGAGCCACGAGATTCGCACGCCGATGAACGCCATCCTGGGCATGGCACAACTCCTTGAGCAAACACCCCTTAACGCCGAACAAAAGGAATATCTTCGCATCATCCGTGAGGCTGGTGACAATCTACTCGCGCTCATCAACAGCGTCCTTGATTTCTCGAAGATCGAATCGGGACGCATTGAACTGGATAGCGTGGATTTTAACGCCCGCGAGTTGATCGGTGACACGATGAAGGCCCTGGCTGTGCGGGCCCACAAGAAACAGCTCGAGCTGGCCTGCCGCGTCGCCCCAAATGTCCCCGAAGAGCTGGTCGGCGATCCCGTTCGGCTAAGACAAATCCTTATCAATCTTGTCGATAATGCCATAAAATTCACGGAGCAGGGCGAAGTCGTCGTGGATGTCACGTGCGATGAATGTACCACTAGCGACGTTGTCCTCCGCTGCTCCGTCCGCGACACAGGCATTGGTATTCCCCCGGAAAAGCAGCAGGTGATATTTGCCGCTTTCGAGCAGGCGGACAAGAGCACGACGCGAAAATATGGGGGGACAGGCCTGGGGCTGGCGATCTGCAAACGCCTTGTCAACTTGATGGGGGGCACCATTACGGTGGAGAGCCAGCCAGGGGTGGGCAGCACGTTTACCTTCACCGCCCGATTCCGCCGCCCCAGCGAAACACTTCCCAAGGGCTTACCAGTCGATTTGCGGGAATACGCCCACCGACCCATCCTCGTCGTCGATGACAACGCAACCAATCGGGTCATCCTCAGTGAGATGATTGCCAACTGGGGATTGAAGTCGGAATTGGCGGCCTCTGGGGAAGAAGCCTTACGGCTCGTCACGGATGAGGCAGGACAGGTCCGCTTTCCTGTCGTCATTACCGACATGCGGATGCCGGGCATGGACGGTATGGCGCTGATCCGCCAGTTGCGACGTCGTTTTGGCGCCGAACAACTGGCGATCATCGTGCTTTCCTCGGAAGACCGACCGACCGACAGCGAGTTTTTCCGACGCTTCGAGGTTTCCGGTGTTCTCCGCAAGCCGGTCAAACAGTCGGAGCTTTACAACATCCTAGCCGAAATCCTGGGTCTGGCATTCCATCCCGAGTCAAAGACTACCATCCCGGCCAGTTTTCCAGAACTTCCCCCCTTGCAGATTTTGCTCGTGGAGGACAGTCCTTTCAATCAACAGGTGGCCATCGGGGTGTTGGAAAAGCGTGGGCATACGGTGACCGTCGCCTCCAATGGCAAAGAGGCTTTGGAAATCCTCCGCAACCGGTCTTTCGACCTCATCCTGATGGACATTCAAATGCCGGAGATGGACGGCCTGACGGCAACCAAGGAGATTCGGGCCAGGGAAGAACGCCTCCAACAACCGCGGACTCCTATTATTGCCATGACGGCCCACGCCCTAAAAAGCGATCGGGAGGCTGCCTTGAAAGCCGGCATGGATGGCTATGTAGCCAAGCCCATCGTGGTGGAGGAATTCTTCCAAACAATAGCGGATGTCTTGCACCAGGTCCGTGGCATCAACCTGGGTGACACGCAGGCTCTGCCAACGCTCGAAATGAGCACGTCATCTCCAGACGGTTCAATTTCCCCCACACCAACTGCGGCCGATACACCGGCTCCTCAAGAGAATTCGCTGCCATCGCCACCAACCAGCGAAGTGAACTCGCCGGAGAGCGCCTTAGAAACAAGGCCCGGCGAGAGCACTCATGTGGACTGGCAACACGCCTTGCGGGCGGCAGGAGGAGATCGGGAGTTGCTGCGTGCCCTGGTCAATACGTTCATCCAGGAAATGCCCCGACAGTGGGAAAATCTGGAAAAAGCCGTTTCTCAAGAAGACTGGCCCACAGCACGACGCGCAACCCACACCTTGGGCGGATCGTTCCGGCACTTTGGCGCCCGCCGTGCTGCCGACGTGGCGTACCAAGCGGAGCAAGCCCTTGCCCAGGGCGGCTCACAGCGTGACCTGACAGAACCTTTACAACAGTTGTATCATTGTTTGCAGGAAATCCTCCGGGAATTGCGAGAAGCCCGTGATCGCGGCATCTAAAATGCTGATGTCCAAAGATTTCTCCCCAAAGGGGAAGATATAAGGCAAGAAAGTTGGGTCTTCCAGGAAAAAGAAGAGCGTTGTCCAAGAATGTGTCGCCCATGACCGTGCCCTGAGATCGTGAACGCTTGCGAAGGATCCGCACATGGCAAGGATTCTAGTGGTCGATGATTCCCCTCTTGACCGTCAGTGGTTGGCGGGGCTACTGGCCACGATTCCCGACGCTGAGATTGATGAAGCAGCCGACGGCGAGGAGGCCCTCCGCATCGTCCTGGAGAGGCAACCTGACATCGTTGTGACAGATATGCAAATGCCCAAGCTCGATGGGCTGCAACTGGTCACGGCCATTCGGCGAGGGTCCCCCCATATTCCCGTGATCCTTGTCACGGGCCATGGCAGCGAGGAATCGGCACTCCAAGCATTGCGCGTTGGCGCCGCAAGTTACGTCAACAAAGAGTGGATACCCCAGCGACTTATTCCCACTGTCAAGCAGGTTCTGGAGGCCGCCCAGCACCGCGCCATGATCTCGCGGGTGTCGAGATTCCTGACGGGTTGCCACTTTGGCTTTGTCCTGGAAAATGACTGCCAACTGCTTAGGCCCGTCTTAGAATTCGTTCACGATTCACTGGAGTGTTTTGACCTTGACCTGACCGAGATCACGCGCGTCAACGTAGCGCTTCAAGAGGCCCTGTCCAACGCTATCTTCCACGGCAACTTGGAACTTTCCTCGCGGCTACGGGAGGAGGATGAGTCCCGTTTCTTTCAGTTGGCAAGGGAACGTCGTCAGCGGCCACCTTACCGGGATCGTCGCGTCTTTCTGGAAGGGGAACTGACGCGCGAGAAGATTTCTTTTGCAATCCGCGACGAAGGACCGGGCTTCGATCCTTCTTTGCTCCCCAACCCGCATCGCACAGAGGCGCTCGACTGCGCCTGTGGCCGGGGGCTGCTTCTCATACGATCATTTATGGACGAGGTGAGCTTCAACGCCCGGGGAAACGAAATTCGCTTGGTTAAATATTTGCGGCGGGAAGATCCCTCGCAAGAGCATCTCTCCCCGACCGGCTTATCGTAAACCACTCTGGATTAAGACCGGGCCTTGATAAAAGAGGTAATAGGCCCGGGGGACACTCCACTCCAGGAGAGACTTCCAATCCATGCCGGCCGGCCCAATATGAACCTGGACCGTCTCGCCCAAGAGCACATCCATTAACGTCAATTCTTTCTCGTACTTAACGACGCGAACATTGTCAGGATCCAAATTGGCTAATTCGATCGCCCGATCGACGGCATCCTCTAAGAAGCCGATCTCGTCCACGAGCCCCTCCGCCTTGGCCTGCTCGGCGGGAAACACCTGACCGGTTGCCAATTTATCAAGCAGTTCCGGCTGCTGCCGGAATTTTGGCCGACCACTTTTTACGACTTCCTTAAATCGGTTAAAGCTCTCATCCACCAGGCCCTGAAAGATGGCTCGCTCCTCTTCTGTCATCGGACGTAGCATGCTGCCCATCCCTTTTAAGGGGTGGCTGGCCACAGAATCTTCTTTGATACCGATTTTCTGTGCCAATTCTGCCGCGTCATAATGGGGGATGATCACACCGATGGACCCTGTCCACGTTGTGGGCTCGGCATAAATGGATTTTGGCGTATCGCCGACGGCCATCGACACATAGTAGCCCCCACTGGCAGCGATTGCCCCCATACTGACCACCAAGGGGATTTTTCGTTTTTCACACATCTTTTTGAGGTAGTGATAAATGGCATGCGATCCCGACACGGTTCCCCCCGGGGAGTTCACCCGAAGGACAACGGCCTTGACCGTTTCGTCTTCGATCACCTGGTCAATTTGCCGCTTCATAAAGCCGTCCCCATCCAGGATCAAGCCTTCCAGCGGCATGATAACGACCTTATCCCGGGCAAATCGGGAGTGGGAAAAATATTTCTCCCGAACTTTCTTACTGCCCATGCCATCCAGCCCTAACGTCCCTATAAAGAACATGTTGAGCAACAGGGACACAAATAGGGTCACGATCACGAGCAAGCCGATCAAGACCTTGAGAACGCGCCAGAAGACAGATTTCCGGTGAGCCGGCTCAACGGCCAACACTTCCGCTTGGATAATGCCTTCTCCAGAAGATGGGTGACTCATATGCTGCTCCAACATTTAAGTAAAAAGGTCCGACACTTCGGAGAACTGCCGATGACGCCACACACGTACGGCTACCGCCGTGCCGCCGTGATGTGAAAAATACCCGCTTTCCCACCGTTGAATCAGAACCTGCGTTATTTTACGTTGCTTTGCAGGATTAACCAACTCACCAACTCGCCGAACGGTCGCCGGTCGTTATTGACCGCATCATCCCAATATCTTAACATGCCACAAACGGTGGAGTTTTAATCTGGCTGCACCTTGTTTCAGATACCAGGAATCGAATCCCAACGGGAGGGTGATACCGTTCCCGTTCGCTGTGGTAATGACTTTGAATGGTCGCCCGTCGCTGACGGAGCTTACAGGACTCATTTTGTCGAGTTCAGTTAACTCCATCCCGTGATCCAGCGGCTGCGTGGAAAGGGAGTAATATATGGAGAGGCTGTCATTAGTGAAAGTCGCGCCGATTTTAGTGATCTTAGCCGCTTTTTCGGGTTGCACGAAATCGGACACAAGCATGGTTGATGCGGTCGCCGGTTCCGCACCCCGCAGCGATTCGGTTGAACCACCGACTACCGAACCTCTTCCATGGCAAGAACGATTGACTCGAGGGGGAGTCAAACCCGCCGTTAATGACGTGCTCCTTTTGAGTTATCCCGACGATCCGGATACCCTCAACCCAATTACCTCATCGGACACGGTATCCGAGGCCTTTCAATCGCGGGTGTACGAGACCCTTGCCGAGCCAAGGTTTGAGAATCCCGATGAGTGGGACCCTGTTTTGGCGGAAAGTTGGGATTTTGATGAGGAGAAACTGGAGTTCACGATCCGTTTGCGAAAAGGCGTCAAATGGCATCCGATGAAGCTCCCCAATGGTCAACCGCTCCCCGATGCCGAGCTGACGGCCCGCGATGTGATCTTCAGCTTTGACTGTGTTATGAATCCCAACGTTGAAGCTGCCCATATCCGCAGCTATTACGAGGATCCCTCGGCTACGGACGAAGAGGGCCGCCGGATGATTGAATACAAGGCCGTGGACAAATACACCGTCAAAGTCCGCTGGAAAAAGCCGTATTTTCTGGCCAAAGAGTTTACCCTGAACGGATTCGCCATCATCCCTCGGCACGTGTACTCGGTGGATGCCGAGGGAAAGCCTATCTCGTTCGATTTCTCGTCCAAAGAGTTTGCCGACGGCTTCAACAATCACTGGGCCAACAAGATGATGTGTGGCACCGGTCCCATGATCTTCAAGGAATGGGTGTCGCAACAACGACTAGTGCTCGTGCGAAATCCGGATTACTGGGGTGAGCCGTACTACTTTAGCGGAGTGACATACCGGTGCATTTCCAACTCCAACACCAACATGCAGATGCTTCTTCAGAATGAACTTGACTTTTCGGGCATCGCCGACAAGGACCTCTTCCTCCAAGCCAAGGAACATCCCAACGTGAAGGCTGGCAAGGTTTGTCTGGTTGACTATCCATATCCCGGTTATCGGTACATTGGCTACAACCTTGACAAACCCGTGTTTAAGGACCGGGAGTTTCGCTGGGCTTTGGCCTATGCCATCCCCGTTGATACCATTATCGAGAAGGTGTTTCGGGGATTGGCCGGTCGGACAACGGGACCATTCCTTCCGGGGAGTAGCTCCTACGATGAGACCCTCCCGCCCATCCCGTACGATTTGAACAAGGCCCGGGAGATGCTGGAAAAGGCCGGTTGGGTTGACACCGATCAAGACGGTGTGCGGGACAAGGTGATTGATGGCCAAAAGGTCCCTGCCCGTTTCGAGCTCATGATTTATACCGATGCTCCCAGCTATCGCCAGATCGCGGAGATCGTGAAGGAAGAGTGCCGCAAGATTGGGATTGATGTTCAGATTGCCCCCACGAAATGGAACCTGATGCTCCAGAAACTCCGCAAGCGGGAGTATGAGGCCGCCATGCTCGGGTGGGCCATGTCGTGGAAACAGGATCCCTTCCAACTGTGGCATTCCAGCCAGGCGGATGCGCCCGACAGTTCAAATCATGTGGCCTATCGCAACCCCGAGGTTGATCGTTTGATCGAAGAGCTGCGCGTCACGATGAACGAGGAAAAACAGCACGAATTGTATAAGAAGATTCATCGGCTGATTTATGAAGATCAGCCCTATACGTTTTTGTTCTCAGATCGGGCAACCGGCGGATACGATGCACGCATCCAAAATGTGAAGTTCTACAAAATCCGACCCTGCTACGACGGTCGCGAATGGTACTCCAACCGGCCGCGGGCTGTTGGGCCGTGAGTGTGCCCGTACAGGAAGGGTCATGTTTTGCTATGTCCGCCGTGGGTTTCTGAAGACAACCGGGATGGTCCAATTTTCGTGTACGGGTCGGAACGATGGGACGGATGTGACCGTGATAACGCGATCTTGCCAGGGAAAGGGCTTCTGACGTAATCTTCCCACCTCGCGGGAAAGCGAAATGGCGTATAACCGAGAAGCATAAGCGACAAGCAATGAACCTTAGTCACTGACTGAAGACGGAACGAACGATCCGTGTGGAGTTACATCCTTCGCCGTCTCTTGTTGATGATACCGACGCTGTTCGGAATCACGGTGGTGTCCTTCTGCATCATGCAGTTGGCGCCGGGTGATCCCCTTCTCTTGCAGCTTGGTGCTACCGGACTGGCAGGCCAGACCACCCAGACCCGCGAGGCCTATTTGATCCAGAAGCGCGACCTGAAGTTGGATCGCCCACTTCTCATCAACCTGCGTTATTTCCGTTATTATCGTGACATGGTGTATTGGGCAGGCTATTACCGTGCGGCCGATGAACTTCAAATTGCCGCCGAGTTGGCCGCCCTTTCTCGGGATCCGCAGGGAATCGCCGACGGCCCTCGTAAGTTGGCTTTTTTGCGGGCGCTCAAAATTCCCCGCTTTGACCAGCGACTACAAGACGCACGCGAGCATCGGCGTTTGGCCCGCGCCATTAGTATTTATGTGCAAGTCTTCTGCGAAGACCTCGGCTGGCATGGCGTGGGGCCGGCAATTGCTCACCTGCAAGACCCCGCAACGGACCGCCAGATTCGAATCGGCCTGATTCACGCCCTCAATTCCATGGTCGTCGATCCCTTTGTCTTTACTTATTCCAGCCGTCCCACCGACAAAGAAACGCCCTACGTGGTGGCGGCCTGGCGCCTGTGGTGGGAACGTGCGGAAGCGACGGCTCGCCCTCTCTCCCAGGAAGATCGGGCAGAACTCGAGGCACGTTTCCACGCCCTGTGCCAGATGTCTCAGAACGAACTCCTCGAGGAGTTGGATTACCTAGATCCTGAGACCGTGCGGTTTTATGCGGAAAAACTTCTCGGCGACGCCAGCCTCCAAGAACGCTTTGTTGCAAGCCTGGCCCTACGACGACTGGTCAGACAGCCCTTGCGGCTTGATGTGCCCCTCAATGCCCTCGATACCGTCCTGCAGGAAGTCATCCGCAACTGGTCCGAGCACTACCAGATCTATCGGAGCCGTTACGAACCCAGTCTTGCCGCACGTTTGGCCTACATCTTCACCGACACACAGTATGCCCACATGGTGTGGCGGTTAGTTACGTTCCAATTTGGCCGCTCGGCCACCAAGACACGGGAACCGGTGGCTACCAAGATTTGGAACGCCGTCGTTGTCTCCGCGCCGTTGATGCTGATGGCCGAACTGGTGATCTACTTTATCGCCATTCCCGCCGGGATCATTGCCGCAGTCAAGCGGAATACGCTCATCGACCGCTCCATTAGCCTGGCGCTCTTTTTGTTGTATTCCATCCCCTCATTTGTGGCGGCCATGCTTTTGTTGTTGTTCTTCTGTTATGGCGACTACTTGAAGTGGTTCCCCATGATCGGTCTCCATTCGCCGGGGGCGGAGAACTTTTCCTGGCCGCGCTATTTGCTGGACTACCTCTGGCACGCCTTTCTGCCGGTTATGTGTTTGGCGCTCTTTAGTTTGGCAGGATTGGCCATGTATGCCCGCACAAGCATGCTCGAAGTGATCTCCCAGGATTACATTCGCACGGCTCGGGCAAAGGGCCTTTCGGAGTTCAAAGTCATCTTCAAGCACGCCCTGCGAAATGCCCTCATCCCAATCCTTACGCTGTTTTCCAACTTCCTTCCGGCCCTTTTAGGGGGAAGCGTCTTGGTGGAATACATTTTCGGCATTCACGGCATGGGCCGCTTGAGCTGGGAATCCATCGAGCAAAAGGACTATC
>JAKPII010000466.1 GCA_029549885.1 Planctomycetota bacterium | reverse complement strand
CCCTAAATCCTCATGTGTTGCGGGATCACCAACCCCCATCGCGAAACTGGGGTTTTGTTCGGTGCCGTCCATAGCGAACAACGGTAGGCACAGGCCTTACGCCTACGCCGCGGTGCTCCATAGTCATTCGCCAATTCTTATCGGAGGAAGATTCTCCTGGTCACTATCTAGTACAAGAACCCAGTCGTTTCCGCGGCCTGCCGAGGGAGCCGCCAGAGGGATTTCGGCTTCCTTGCGAACGGTCTCCGAACGAACCACCTTTCCGATCCGAGGATCAAACCAAGAGACATGCAGATTCTGCCCTTTGAGGCGAGCCGTGATCACGCGGATCGACCCTCCTGTGGGAAGGTAAATAACGGCAAAGGTACCATCCTCAGCACGCGCAGCCCGCCGGTGCTCTCCTTCACTCTTCTCTTGGCCTGCGATCAACTGTTGGTCTGGGATAAGACGGTAATAAGGGCGAAGGAGAAACAACTGTTTCATGTATCCCATTTGTGTTGACCCGGGATGATGGAGGGCCTTTTTCCAAGGCGTGCGGGCGGCGGACACCGGCTTTCGCGGGGGCTCATACATCTGCCAGATATTGTGGCTACCATAGGTGTGACCACAAGCGCCGGAAAGCATCGACCAATACGCACCCTGGCGGACGTCCCAATCATCGAACCATCCCTGTTCAGCCCGCCAATTAACGGGATGGTCCTCGTAGCGGGGCTCACCATCAAGTGTCGGTTTCACAGGTTTGCGTTCATAATTGGCCAAGGTCATCAAGTAATTGGGATTATTGATGCGACCATGTCCAGATTGAAACATGTTGAAGGCGAGCCAATCATCTTCGTGAAACCAATTGGCCGAGTTCGCCCCACCCTGGGGATGATACGTCATTAGGTGATTGCCTTGATCACCGGTACGAAGCCCCGCCGCCATTGCGCGAATGATGGCCAGGTGACGTTCATTCTCCGGGTTTCGATCACCCCCCAGGATCCAAATGATCGGTTTATCACGATATCGTTTGCCGAGAAACTCGCCGTAGATGCGGGCATTCTCCGGCGTGAAGATTTCCGGACCGACACCCCATTTCTTGTTCCACTTGTCGCCCCACGTCGGCAACATCCCGATGAATAACCCCAATTGCTCCGCCCGATTGACAATCCAGTCCACGTGATCCCAGTAGTCGTTATCGCTACCGGGGTGAATGTCGGGTCGTGTGGGATCATCGTCAATCAGCGGAACATGACCGTAAGGGTTCGGCGTGTGAAGGCCATCCAATTCTGCCAATACTACTGCCTGGATGACTGTAAAGCCTTTGCTTGCGCGGTCTTTGAGGTACAGCTCGGCTTCTTCTCGAGTACACCGATGGAAAAGCTCCCAGGCCGTGTCTCCCAAATAGAAGAACGGTTCTCCTTTGTCCGTCACCAGGTAACGGCCATTGGGGCTAACTTTGAGGAGCGGTGGTGCCGCGTCAGAGTTGGATACCAAGCCTTGTAATACGGCGCCTAAAACTAATAGGCTTACGAGAAAGCGGCTCATTAATGTTCTCCCAACAAAACGCATTTGAATCGGTGGGTGGCAGTTTCAAGACGTTTTTCTTTGTCTATTTTAGCGTTAGCTCCTGGGCATACTAGAATGGCCAGGGGATCCCTTGCAGATGGTGCAAACGCCTCCGCCTCACACTATGATGGATTGTCGGCTGAGATGATGGCATTCAACCAAAACTTTGGGGGTTTGGGTATGTCTTCTGACAATTTGACGGTGACTTGTCCCCACTGTGGCCGACAGTCGCGGATGCCGCCGGGCATCACAGGGCGAACGGTACGTTGCCCCTATTGCAAAGAGACATGGAAAGTGCCGGGAGGGTCCCAGCAGGCCTCTTCGATCAGCTCATCTGGACCTGCTGGAGGAGTTTCCGGAGCCGAAAGGGGGGGTTCTCCATATGAAGTGTCCGATCCTTTCGCGCTATTGAGCCAAACGGGGGGAGATGTAACGGCTCCGGTTGAGAGCACGTTTTCTGCCAGCACGGCTCCGGGGATGGCCACCGCACCGCGGACCAGTGCCCCTCCGGCTTGGCCGATGTGGTGGTTTCTGCTGGGCGGTCTCTCCGTTCTTCTGTTGATTAGCGTGGTGGTTGCTATCGTCGTTGTGGTTGTATTATTTCTGCAAAGATCGCCGCAGCCGGCCCCGCCTTCGCAGCCTCCGCCGGTGATAGCGGAACCTGCACCCCCGCAGCCGAATCCGGAAGACGAGTTGGCTCGCAAAGGTGCAGCCACTGCGGCATTTCTGGAGGCGGTTTTCAACGAAAGCCGCAAGGTGCTTGGTGATTTCTCGAACCTAACCAACTTAGGTGCTGGCGGAGCTAGCCTGCCGCCGGATACTCCGCGGAGACTGGCCGCTATGGAACAAGCCTTGGCCCGGCTTGATACCACGGACGTCGATCCCGTCGCCCTTCAATTCAAAGATCGTTATGTGAGCGAATTTAAGAGACTCCTGAATACGATGGCCACAACCAGCCAAAACTTGAATGCGGCTCTCCAAGGGGGTAATCCGGAGGCCGTTTTGAACATGGCCGAGCAGTTAGGTGTGGCTCAGAGTGAGTATCTCAAAGCCACAAGTAGTTTCTTCGAGTTTCTCAATACCGAAGGTCGAAGGGTCAAGACGGATTTGGAGAGCCGCTACCATCGCAGTTTCCCGATGCCGTTGGTACCTCAGTGAAAAGAGTTGTGCCGCGGTCTGGTTAATCATTGCCGATTGCGGACAACCGACTTAGGGATAGGGAACTCGTGCTATTTTGAGTGGCTTTGGCGTGATGTTGAATGCGAGGATTTAAGAATGAAAAGAATGCGTAGTTGTGGCGGTTTTCTGTTATTGTCTGTTGGGTTATTTTTCTACGCTGTTTTGGGTCCGATGGTCCTGGGGGCTGAGTACTACGTCGATCCGCAGAATGGAAAACCAAACAATGACGGAAGCAAGGAGCGGCCTTGGCCGAGTCTTCAAGCGTTGTTTGACCAGGGTGCGATCGAAACGCAAACCTGGGAATCCCTGCCTTACAAACCTGGTGTTAAGTTGGTTCCCAAAAATGCGGGGGCAACGATTCGGCCGGGCGACACAATTTGGCTCCGTACGGGTAACTACGGTCGCCTCTTCATCCAGGGCTATTACAACCCCGACTACATCACAATTGCCGCCGAGAAGGGACACACGCCCCGGTTTGAGAGTATTCACATCCAATCGGGATCACATTGGATTTTGAGGGGCCTGCACGTGAGCCCCGAGTATGGCGAGGGGAAGCGACCGAGGGCCATGATTCGCCTTGAATCGCATGGATGGCGAGGACCGGTCCACGACATCATTGTCGAAGATTGCCGTCTCCAATCAGCCGAGAAGACGGATCATTGGTCTGCGGAGGATTGGAACAATCTCTCCTGCGACGGCATTTTGGCTGACGGGGAGCGCATCATAGTCCGGCGGAATTACCTGAAGAATGTCAATTTTGGCATTTCCATGAGTGGCCCACATTGCCTGGTTGAGTACAACACCATCGAGAACTTTGCCGGGGATGGTCTTCGGGGATTGGGCGATTATGGAGTGTTTCAATACAACGTCGTCAAGAACTGCTACGATGTGAACGCAAACCACGATGATGGCTTTCAGAGTTGGTCCGTGGGGCCGGGGGGTGTGGGCACAGGGGTTGTCAAGGGGCTCGTTTTGCGAGGAAATGTCATTATCAACTACGAAGATCCCCAGCAACCTCACCGGGGAGCGCTTCAAGGCATTGGCTGTTTTGATGGCATGTATGAGGATTGGGTTATCGAGAACAACGTGGTGATCGTGGATCACTATCATGGGATCACCATGGGTGGGGCGGTCCGCTGCCGGATTGTCAACAATACGGTCCTTGATCCCACGTCGTTACGTCCCGGGCCGGCTGCCGTGAGGATTGGCCGTCACAAGAACGGAACGCCCTCCCGTGATTGCATCGTACGTAACAATCTCGTGTCGGCCCTGTTTGTGAACGGTGAAAACATGGTCGTCGATCATAATCTTATCGTTGACGATCCGGCGAAGTTCTTCGTCGATCCAGCGCGGTATGATCTCCATTTGCGAAAGGACGCACCGGCCATTGATGCCGGCGCCGCTGATCACGCTCCCGAGCGAGATATTCAGGGAACGCGGCGACCGCAGGGAAAGGCCGTGGATATTGGTGCTTATGAGTATCCGTCCGAGGGTTAGCCGGCGGTCAGATTAGCGTGACTGCCCAAAAACGACTGGTTGCAAGAACACGACAAAACAGTCTGTGTTCAGTGGAACCGACTGTGGTTTGCCTCAGGGTCTTAGGTCATATAATTACGTGCATTGAGTGAGCAAGTTCCGTTTTGCAGGTACGTCACGAGGAGATGCCAACATGATGAAGTCCCGTCGCGAATTCTTGGTGGAGGGTTCAACCGTTTTGTCTGGCTTGGCCGTTTCCAATTTACTCAGCCGTTCGGTCCATGCCGGGCATGAAGCGGCACTAAAGCTCGGTGTTATCGGTGTAGGTTGGTACGGGATGGTGGATGCGCGGGCGGCGCTGCAAGTTGGTGGTGTGGAAATTGCCGCGATTTGCGATGTCGATTCAGAACATCTTGAAAAATCTGCGAGCGAGTTGGAAAAGCTCCAGGGTAAGCGTCCTAAGATGTTCAAGCTTTATGAGGATATGCTCAGTCAGACCGACCTCGATGCCGTGATTATTGCCAGCCCTCCCCATTGGCACGCCTTGCATTTGTGGGCATGTCTCAAGCATAACCTCGATGTCTATTGCGAAAAGCCGCTGGCGTACGATATCAGGGAGTGCCAGGCGATGGTCAGCGCGGTGCAACGGTCGGGGCGGATTGTCCAAGTGGGGTTTCAACGCCGTCAGCATGCAAGCTTTCAGCAAGTCCGTGACTTTATCGCCAGCGGTGAGGCGGGCAACATTGTTCAGGTCGATGCTCAAATTCATTATCGTGCTGGAACCAAAGATCCAACACCGAAAGATCCACCACCAAGCCTTGACTGGAATTTGTGGTGTGGGCCGGGACCGCTCATTCCGTACAGCGAACAGGTCGGCCATTTCAACTGGCGGTTGGAAAAGACATCAGGGCATGGCCATCTTGTTGATTGGGGGATTCACCTGATCGATGCCACGCGGATGATCTTGGGGCTAACGACACCTCAAAAGGTAGTGGCAGCTGGAGGGATTTATCAGCTCAAGGGGATTATCACCACTCCAGACACCTTGACCGTTCATTTCGAATTTGATCGATGCCCCGTGGTTTGGCGGCACCGATTGTGGGGGGCCGAGGAGTACTCACCCGATGTCAATAATGGGATTTTCTTTTACGGAACCAAGGCCACGGTATTTGTAACCGACGGTCGGTGGGTGGTCGTCCCGGCGCAGAAGAACAGCGAGCGTAAAGAATATACGCCGAAGACCGACGCCGGCGTTGAACATATGCGGAACTTCCTAACCGCCGTCCGAGAACGGAAGCAGCCGGCCTGCCCCATTGAAGAAGGCTACCGCTCGACGGCCACGGTCAAGTTGGCGATGATTGCTTACGAGTCGGACAGCATTGTGCGTTGGGATGAGTCGCAAGGGGATATTCAGGATAATCCAACTGCTCGGGCGTTGCTGAAACGGGAATACCGCGCCCCTTGGCGACATCCTGCCGACCAAGAGGCGTAGTCTTGGCCCACGATTCTTCGCAGTCAGAGTAACCCGCACTTCGAGGCGGGCGCTCTCGAGTCGTCTCGTTGACCAGGAGGGATAAAGGTCATGGAAAGCACCCAGCAAGGCAGCGAGCGGGATATTATCCTCTTTACGCGGCCGTGGGTCGTGTGTTTCGATCCCCGCCGTGTGGATGAAGGATGGACGCTGCGGTATTGTCCCGATTTCTCGGACATGCCGATGCAGAGCCAGGTCGAGGATGTTTCTCCAGTAGCGACCATCTTTGCCCTTCACCATCCGGCGTCACGCGGATCTTGGCGCCCACCGTTAATAGATGTCACGACAAGGAGCACAGATGTATGTTGCCGTTACGAAAAGACCGAGGATTTTGCGGCCGAGATAACGCTATGGATGAGGATGGCTACTCGGCTGCCAGGGGGTGAGCAACACCAAGCGGGAAGCCAGGATGGAAATTCCCTTCTGAGAGGAGGCCGCATCAGTCTGGCGTTGCAGACCGAAGACGACATCGACCCTCGTCTTCTATTTGTCCACAACGTTCATCAAGCTGTGGAAAAAGAGGAATGTGAGATCGTTATCTCGCCAGATGACCTTCTGCGGCGTTCACTCTTGCCAGGGGTGTTTTTTGACGCGCAGAAAGAGGACATGGGCACGTCTAGATTGACTGTCACGCGATACCGTTGTGCGGCCTCGGACTGGTCACTGATCCTCTATTTTTACCCCGCGGGCGTGCGGAGGATATCGCCGCTTTGTTTCGAAGGTCGTGCTGCCCAAAACAACCAAGTACTGCCGCAATCGTGCGAAGAGGTCTGGGCTATCACGACCGTTTCGGGGCGGCTCGAAAAAGGTGTCACATCAGTTTTTCACGGTGGCTTTCTTTTGGTGCCACCGTCAATGCGACCATCAGAGCTTTCCCAGCAAATCCGCGATCTTGTGCTAAATGAATCCCCACTGTTTGAGGGATAACCTGGAAATTCTCGGCATCTCCCGGTAGCATGGGATCGCATTGTTTTGCGTCGAGAGAACGCACAGCCGTTTTGCTGATTGGGTGGATACTTGCTGCTTGCTGGCAATCGGTGGGCAGCTTTAGGGGGTGGGAGTGCAAATCTGAAGTCTCGGGGCAAGCAGGAAATTAACGGTATCAGGTTTGAGTTTCCTTGGTAGAAGGAGAACGATGTGGCTGACGTGTTCATAACCGAAAACTTCATGCTGGAAAACGAAATGGCCGTCAGGCTTTACCATGAAGTTGCGCGGGACCTTCCGATTGTGGACTATCATTCCCACTTGTCACCGCGGTTGATTGCCGAGGATTACACATTCCCTAATTTGACAGTGCTATGGCTTCGTGGTGACCACTACAAGTGGCGCGTCATGCGGGCAAACGGCGTCCCCGAATACTTTTGCACGGGCAATGCAAGCGATTATGAGGTGTTCATGAAGTGGGCAGAGACCGTCCCAAAACTGCTCCGCAATCCGCTTTACCATTGGACCCACATGGAGCTGAAAAAGCCCTTCGGAATAAGCGATCGGCTTCTCTGCCCGGAGACGGCCGCCGATATCTGGCGGATTTGTAATGAAAAGCTAACTCAGCCTGAGTTTTCCTGTCGGGGCCTTCTCAAGCAGATGAATGTTGTGCTGGTCTGCACGACTGATGATCCGACGGATGATCTCAAGTACCATGCCCAATTAGCGGCCGAGACGGATTTTCCGGTCCGCGTGCTGCCGACATTTCGACCGGACCGGGCGATGATCTTGGCCAACCCGGAGAGTTTCCATTTGTGGGTTGATCGGTTGAGTGAAGTCTCCGGCGTGGAGGTGAAGGATTTTTCCACGCTGATCGAAGCCCTCCGTAAGCGGCATGATTATTTCCACGAGATGGGTTGTCGTGTTTCGGATCACGGCATTGAGCAGTTTTATGCCGAAGATGCGAAAGAGTCCGAGTTGAATCAAATCTTTCGTGACGCTTATAACGGCCGCTTGGTCAGCACGAATGAGCGGGCCAAATTCAAGTCGGCCGTGCTGTATCATTGTGCCGTCATGAACTACGAGAAGGGGTGGACGCAGCAATTCCACGTCGGGGCCTTGCGGAACAACAACACACGGATGTTCAAACAGGTTGGACCGGATACCGGGTTTGACGCCATCAATGACGTCAGCATGGCCCGAAATATGGTGCGGTTCTTCGATCGTCTCGATCAGGAAGGGAAACTGACAAGGACGATTGTCTATGATATCAATCCGGCTTTCAATGAGGTCTTCGCCAGCATTTTGGCGTGCTTTCAGGACGGTTCTGAGCCGGGAAAGATGCAATTTGGGGCGGCATGGTGGTTTCTTGATCAGCGAGATGGTATTCTCCGCCAATTAGAGACGGTTTCCAATTTCGGCCTGCTCAGCCGCTTCGTGGGGATGCTGACCGACAGCCGGTCGTTCCTCTCGTTTGTCCGCCACGACTATTTCCGAAGGATCCTTTGCAATCTCTTGGGGAGTGAAATGGAACGCGGCTTGTTACCCAAAGACTTCGATCTTGTGGCAAAACTCGTACGAGACGTTTGCTACAATAACGCCGTGCGATACTTTGGATTCTCGTTGCCACTTGTGTGAGGCTTGTAACCCGGCGACTCGGAAGCGGGTAGGTTTTCGGTGTCGCTGCAATCGGGGGTGTACCTGCGGAGTCCACGGGAGGGTCAACCAATGTGGAAGAGATTAAGACACATAACGTTAATCCTTTGGGTCGGTTTGATCGGCTGGATTTTGACTGACTCGGTTGGTGCCTACAATCCACCTGTGGAGTCTGCCTCGGGAATCACAGTTCGGCTTGAGGGACCGAGCAGTGTGGAAGGCTTGACGCCGTTTTCGGTGGTACTGGCAGTGGAAAACAGCTGGGAGGACTCTATTAAGGGGTCTATCAAGCTGGGACTGATTGATGGTTTTACAGCCGAGCCGGCGGGGCCTTTCGCTGTGGAAGTACCCGGCAAACAGGTCTTTCGGCAGGAAGTCCAGATTCGTCCTGGGGAATGGGTCTTCAACGCCCATTATCCGGTGCACGCTTGGGCGATCTTCGAGGTGGACGGAGTTGCCGTCACGTTGCATCCCATCCTTATCTTTGAAATGAAAAACGTTCCCCAGACAAAGGGGCCGATTTGGGATTGGGTACCTTTTGCCGTCCCGCCGGGCGGACAAATGGCGTTGGAGGAAATCCCGATTTATCGGGCCGTAATGCAGGTTTTTGGGCAACCGCCCGAGGTGATGCCCCCCGGATGGCGCGGATCCCATTCGGTGCACCGTGGTTCGGTCGATGTGGGCTCTCGGACACTCGGCGGCATTGCCAAAAAGGGTTTGGTCATTCATCCGCCCTGGTTCGAAGGCAAAGTAGGGACCGCCCTGGTCGAATTTCCGGTGACGCTCCCCAAAGTGCGGCCGATCCAGTTACGATTCTCCCTTGGAATGCAGGAGGAGGGGCAAAGTGATGGTGTGACGTTCCGTGTCCGTGTGGCAAGGCACGATGCGCCGGCGGGGGAGTTCGGTGCTGTTGTCTTCGAGCGTCACACGGCGACCAAGGTGTGGGAAGAGCACGAGGTGGATCTCTCCCACTTTGCCGGGGAAACGATCCGTTTGCAGTTGGAGTCCCATCCGGGACCCAAGAACAATACTGGCTGGGATTCTTCCTTTTGGGCAGAGCCAACACTTGTCGTCGGTGGAAGTGAGGTAACACACGTCGGGAACGCGGAGTCGAAGCGCCCCATCACTTTGGGGACCACTTCTCTGGCAGGTCATCCGGTGATTTATGAAGTTGTGCCGGGATCGCGAGGCCTACTCGATGGCCTTGTCCGAGTTCGATTCGACAACAGAGAGGTCGCATTCCAGGGGTTTGAGGTTACTGTGTTAGGATCGCGCGTGGACCGCCCGCGTTCCGCCTGCGGCTTGATCGATTGGAAGTTACAGGTCGAACCAAATCCCGATGTTCAGGGGCAAAGTGTGACCATTCGACATCGGTTCAATAGTTTCCTCGGTCCCTTTGATCTAGTCGGGTCCTTAAAGGTTGTCGACGGTGTTTTAAAAAGCAGTTTTCGCCTCGAGAACATCCCTCAGCCGCAGCCCTGGCGTCACGTGTATTTGCAAGATGTCGCATTCGGGGGATGGACCGGGCGTGCATTTCGCGTTTACGCTGGCCCAGGGAATGTCGTCCAGAATCCCCAAGCCTACACTTTGGGTTTTGACGGCCATCGATTGTCCACGTCATTCGTGGGGCTGGAGTTTAAGAATGGTATCTCGGTGATCCAGGCTTGCGACGTTCCGCCAACGTCGTTTGTCGTTGACCCGGCATCTAACCACAGTTCGCTGCACGCTTCGCATCATTGTGAGTTTACCTTAGTCCCTGCCGCATCGGTGTGGGATGGCGTCAAACTGTGGAGGGAAAGAAACGGTTTGCGGGCGTCCCCGGGCGTTCCACAACTGGCCGGACGGTTTGTCTTTGACTTGTGGGGAGGGCGATACCGGAGTAGTGCCGACGCCCTGCAGAAGGCCTTCAAGTACGGTCTGACAGACAGCCTGGTCATTTGGCATAACTGGCAGCGATGGGGCTATGACTACCGCTTGCCCGAAATCTATCCCCCCAATCCGCACCTCGGAACCCTAGAGGATATGCAATATCTCGCTAAAACGTGCCGTGATGCGGGGGTCCTTTTTGCCCTGCACGACAATTACATCGACTTCTACCCGGATGCGGAAGGCTTTTCCTACTTGCAGACCATTGCCTTTTCTGAGAGGAGAGAACCCGTGCGGGCGTGGTTCAACGAAGGCCGCCAGGCCCAATCCTACCGCTATCGCGCGGATCAGATTGAGCCGTTCCTGAAAAACAACCTGGTTAAAATTGCTGAGAATATTGGCCCCACGGCATATTTCATCGACGTGTGGAGTAGTGCAAGTCCCTATGATTACTGGACCGCCGAGGGCCAATTCTTCGACAAAATCTTTACCCGGAAAATTTGGGGAGAACAATTTGCCTGGATTCGAACACTTCTCGGCAATCAAGCCCCACAGATATCCGAGAGTGGCCACGACCAATTGATTGGTTGGCTTGATGGTGCCACGACGAACCATCTGCGGGTTGGGGAGCCACTGCCCGGTTACTATCGCTGGTCTGTTTGGAACTGGCGGTGTGAAGATGCCGAGCGCATCCCGTGGTTTGATGCGGCCCACCATGACCGGTTCGTTCTTCACGGTGCCGGATATTCCGGGAGGTACCAAGCGGGTTTAAATCCCCGTTTGCATGGGATTTACAGCGACGATTATATCACGACGGAGGTCCTCACGGGCCATCCGGCCATGGTTTCCGAGCCGTTTGGTGTGGATGTCGTGCGAAAATACTGGCTCCTGGCGCCGTTGGGGCGGGCCCTTGCCCTGGCGAGGATCGACACTGTGGAATTCGTCGGTGGTGATTTGCACCGCATTCATGTGCGGTGGGAAAACGGGGTGGAAACCTGGTGCAATCGGGGAGCCACGGACTGGACCATCGAAGGATACGTTTTGCCTCAGTATGGATTTCTTGCCCGCATACCTGGCCAAGGGAAGTCCCCCAATGACCCCGAG